>JAIENA010000090.1 GCA_019751755.1 Burkholderiaceae bacterium
GCGCGCAGGTCGCTGGTCAGCTTGGTCAACTGTTCGGAATTGACCATGTTGCCGCGGAACAGACAGACGCCGCGGATGCCGTTGCGGCGGATGAAGTCGGCGGTGTCGCCGTCCAGTTCCGTGCCGGGGAAACGGATCATGATTAATTGTCCGGCGATCTTGCGTAAGTCCTGATGTGTCATTTCACTGCTCCATCCATGCCGCGCATGAAGTATCGTTGAGTAAAGAGGAACGCTGCCAGCGTGGGCAGCACCGTGAGCACCGTGCCTGCTGCGATGACGCGGGTGCTGGAGCCGAAGGTGCCGCGCAAATACAGCACGCCCACCGACAGCGGAAATTCGTCCGGCCGGCTCATGACGATCGAGGGCCAGATATATTCGTTCCACGCTTCCACCGCCGTCAGGATGCCGACCGTGGCCAGCCACGGCGCCACCAGCGGCAGCATGATGCGGGTAAAGATGATCCATTCCGATGCGCCATCCACGCGCGCCGCGTCGATCAAATCTTGCGGCACTTCTTCGAACGCCTGCTTCAGCAGCAGGATGGCGACCGCCGTCACCACGTTCGGCAGGATCACGCCGGCGTAGGTGTCGACCAGCGACAGCTTGGTAACGGTAATAAAGTTAACCAGGAAATTGACTTCCGACGGCAGCACCATGGTGGCCAGGATCAGGCCGAACACCAGTTGCCGACCCTTGAAGCGCAGGCGCGCCAGCGGATACGCCGCCATTGAGCACAGCACCAGTTTCCAGAACACGGTGAAGGCGGCGATCAGCACCGAATTCTTGAAGAAGGCGAAGAACGGAATCACGCGCAACGCTTCCTCAAAATTCACCAGCGACGGCGCTTTCGGCCAGAACGTGGGCGGGAAGGCGAAGATATTGCCTTCGGTGGACAGTGCCGTCACCACGGTCCACCAGAACGGGAACACGCATACCAGTGCAATCGCGCACAGGGCAAGGTAGTGCAGGGCGGTCGAGGCGCGCTGTTTCATTTCTTCCCCGGTTGCAGCCAGCGCAGGCACAGCACGGCAATGCCGATGCAGAACACCGACACCACCATGCTGGCGGCCAGCGCGCGCGGCAGTTTCAAGTGTTTTAGCCCCTGGTCATAGGCGTAGTACAGCGCCGTGAAGGTGGAATTCATCGGACCGCCCTGGGTCAGCACGTCCACTTCCTGGTAGGCCTTCAGCGCTGCCAGCACCGACAGCACCGAGCAGACCGCGATGGTCGGTTTGAGCATCGGCACGGTGATCTTCCAGAAGCGCTGCCAGCGGTTGGCGCCATCGAGCATGGCCGCTTCGTGCATGTCGGCCGGCACCGCCTGCAAGGCGGCCAGGTACATCACCATGTACCAGCCCAGGCCGCGCCACATGGTGACAAACATGATGCAAAACAGCGCCAGCGATTCGTCGGATAGCCAGCCGACCGGCGCGTCCACCAGGCGCAGCGCGGTCAACACATAGTTGAGCGTGCCCTGTTCGTGGAACATAAAGCCCCACATGATGCCGACCACCGATACCGTGGTCACCACCGGCACATAAAACGCGGCCCGGAACAGGCGGATGCCGGGCAACTGGTTATTGACCAGCACCGCCAGGCTCAAGGCGCCGATTTGCACGAACGGCACCATCAACAGGAACACCAGCGAATTACCCAGGCCGGTGACGAACATGTCGTTGTTGAAGATATAGCGGAAGTTATCCAGTCCGACAAACGAGGTCGGACGCACCAGGCTGTAGTCGGTAAACGCCAGGTAGGAACCATAGCCGACCGGCCAGAAGGAAAACACCGCCAGCAGCAGTAGCGCCGGGGCCAGGAACAGCCAGGCATGCAGGGTCGACCGGCTCATTGCGCCACCGTCTGTTGCAACTTGCGGTTCCAGATCGCCGCCGCTTCATCCAGCGCTTTTTTGATGTCGGCGCGGCCGGTCACGCCGGCTTCCACCGCCTTCACCAGCACCCGCCGCAATTCATCGTAGTCTTCCACACCCGCCACATACATGGTGCGCGCATGCGGCATCGACACGGCGCCGGCCGGCACCGCCTTTTCCGCCGCGCCGGCGCCGGCGGCGCGGGTAAAGAATGGGTCTTGCGCGGCGCGCGCGGCAGCAGGATACACGCTGGCCTGTTTGGCAAACGCCAGCTGGTTGGCGTCATTGGTCAAAAAACGCGCAAACTCGCCGATCGCCGGCAGCTTTTTCGCCTCGACCCGCGCCGGGACGGCAAAGTGGATCAGCCAGCCGCCATCGGCGATCCCGGTCGGTCCCAGCGGTGCGGGCGCGACATCGGTCTTGGCATAGATATCCTTGGCATCGCTTTCGATGCGGCGCACGGCGGTGGGCGGCGCCAGCAGCATGCCGAGGCGGCCGCCTTTGTAGGCGTCGATGGCGGCCGGGAAGTTATCTTCCGCGAATAGCGCATCTTTCAGCAGGCCGCCGGCCTTGTAGGTCTGCGCCAGCTTGGCGATCAGCGCCACGTGGGCCGGGGTATTGAACGCGGCGCGTCCGTTGACCAGCACCGGCAAGCCTTGCTGCATCATCAAGCCATCGATTTTGGACAGGGCGGGGCACAGGCCGGCCTTGCCGGTGCGCTGCGCGATCTGGCGCGCGAACGCCAGTTGTTCATCGAGCGTGCGCGGTGGGCGGTCGAGGCCGGCGGCCTTGAACAGTTCAGTGTTGTAGGCGATCACAGCGACATTGCTGTACAGCGGGAAGCCGTAGGTCTTGCCGTGAAACGTCAGGTCTTGCAGGGTACTCGACAGGTATTGCGCGCGGTGGCCGTCCAGCAGCGCATCGACCGGCGTCAGCAAGCCGTCGCGCGCCAGTTCATCGGCCCACGGCACGTTCAGGTTGACCAGCGCCGGCGGCGTGCCGGCCACGATGCGGGTCACCAGTTTGGTCTGGATGATGTCCCAGGGGAAGTCGATCCACTCGATCTGCACGCCCGGATGCGACGCTTCGTATTGCTTGACGACGCCTTCGAAGTAGGGCGTGAATTTGGGCTTCATGCTGAAGGTCCAGAATTCGATTTTTTCCGCGAAGGCGGTGGCGGTGACCATCGCCATCGCGGCAGCAAGCAACATCCTGATCTTCATGGCTGGGTCATTATGGTGGCGGCGCATGGGGTGGCGGATGACGCGGGCTTGGCCCGCTCATCCGCCCTACGACCACGGGGGCTGGGTGGGTAGGGCGGATCGTGATCCGCCATGCGTAACCGCGTCTTAATTGGTCTTGGTGACTTTGGACAGGTGGCGTGGCTTGTCCGGGTCCAGGCCGCGTGCGGCCGACAGTTTCGCGGCCATCACATAAAACGCCTGGATTGCCACGATCGGGTCCAGGTCCGGCGTGGCGGCGACCGGCAAGGTCAGGTCGCGCTGGGCCACGTCGCTTGGGGCGGCCAGCAGCACGCGTGCGCCACGGCCGCGCATTTCATCGGCCAGCGCCAGCAGGCCGGCTTGGGTTGGGCCACGGGTGGCGAAGATCAACAGCGGGTAGCCTTCCTCGATCAGGGCCATCGGACCATGCTTGATTTCGGCGCCACTGAACGCTTCGGCTTGCAGCGCCGAGGTTTCCTTGAATTTCAGCGCGGACTCGAGTGCCACCGGGAAGGAAATGCCGCGGCCCACCACCATGATGTTCTTGGCCGGGGCCAGCACGTCGATCGCCGGCGACCAGTCCAGTTGGCCCGCTTGCGACAGCGATTCCGGCAGTGCTTCCAGGGCCGCCTGCAATTCCGGATCGTTTTGCCACTGCGCCACCAGACGCGCACCGGCCACCAGGCTGGTGATAAAACTCTTGGTGGCGGCCACCGATTGCTCTTTGCCCGCATGCAGCGGCATGGTCCATTCAGCGGCCTCGGCCAGTGGCGACGTGGTGTCGTTGACCAGCGCCACGGTGGTGGCGCCGCCGTCGCGGAAGTAGCGGATCGGTTCCACCACGTCCGGGCTCTGGCCCGATTGCGACACCGCGATGGTCAGCGTGTCGCGGGTGATCAGCGGCGATTTGTGCAAGGTGACCAGCGACATCGGCAACGACGCCACCACGCGGCCCAGGCGCGCCATGATCAGGTAGGCGATGTAATTGCACGCGTGGTCGGAGCTGCCGCGCGCCACGGTCAACGCGGTGGAGTACGGCGTGCTCCTCAATTTGCGTCCCAGCTCCGCGTAGCGGTCGGCGTCATGCGCCAGTTGCAGCGCGACGCAGTCAGCGGCGGACAGGGCTTCTTTAAGCATCATTGAGGTCACAACGTTCTCCTTCGATATAAACGGCTTTGATATTGAGATCGCGATCCAGTACCACCAGATCGGCGAATGCGCCGGCCACCAGGCGGCCGCGCTCCTGCAAGCCGAGGTAATCGGCAGCATGCGTTGAGACCCGGGCCGAGGCGTCCGCCAGGGGCAGGCCGAGTCCGACCAGGTTACGCAGCGCCTGGTCCAGTGTGAGGGTGCTGCCCGCGAGGGTGCCGTCGGGCAGGCGTACGCCGCCCATGCATTTGTGCACGGTATGGCGGCCCAGCATATATTCGCCATCGGGCATCCCGGTGGCAGCCGTTGAATCGGTGACGCAATACAGGCGCGGAATCGCGCGCAGCGCGGTCTTGATCGCGCCCGGATGCACGTGCAGCAGGTCCGGGATCAGTTCCGCGAATTCGGCATGCGCCAGCGCCGCGCCGACCATGCCGGGTTCGCGGTGATGCAAGCCACTCATCGCGTTGAACAGGTGGGTGAAGCCGGAGGCGCCGTGTTCGAGCGCGGCGACGCCATCATCGTAGGAGCCCAGTGTGTGGCCGATCTGCACCCGCATCCCTTGATTGGCCAGTTCGCGCACCAGTTCCAGGTGACCGGCGATTTCCGGCGCCACCGTGATGACCTTCAATGGCGCCAGCGCATCGAGCCGCTGCACTTCGGCCAGATTGGCGGCGCGCGCGAAATTCGGCTGCGCGCCCAGTTTGCCGGAATTGATATACGGCCCTTCCAGGTGCGCGCCCAGCACCCGCGATTCATTCTTGCCGCGCTGCTTGGCGGCCTTGCCGATCGCGGCCAGCGCCACATCGATTTCTTCTTGCGGCGCGGTCATGGTGGTGGCCAGCAGGCTGGTGGTGCCATGACGCGCATGGATTTTCGCGATCGCGTGCACCGCGTCGCCGCCTTCCATCACATCCTTGCCGGCGCCGCCATGGACGTGCAGGTCGATAAAGCCCGGCAGGATATAGTCGTCGCCATTGGCGTCGGGGTTCGACGCATCACCTTGCACGGTCGCGATGCGTTCTTCAAACGTGATACCGCCATGAACCCAGCCTTGCGGGGTCAGGATGTTGCCTTGGATTGTTGCACCGCTCATCTGCGCGACTCCGCTACAAATTCATAATAATCGCTGCGGCAATAGGAGTGGGTCAGCTCCACGGCCGCGCCGTTTTCCAGGTAACTCACGCGCGTAATGTGCAGCATCGCTTCGCCCGGCTGGATATTGGCCAGCCGGGCCTGTTCCGCATTCGCATTGACCGCGCGGATATGCTGCAAGGCGCGCATGGGCACCGTACCGTTTGCTTCCAGGTAGCCGTACAGCGACCCCGTCACGCTGTGCGGGTTCGGCATATAGGTTGCCGGGATGGTCGACGTTTCAATCGCCATCACCACATCGTCGGCCGTGCGCAAGCGTTTCAGGCGCGCGACCGGCATATTGGGGGACAAGCCCAGCGACAGTAATTCCAGTGGCGCCGCCACGCCCAGTTCCCGCTGCAGCCAGCGCGAACCCGCCGTAAAGCCGCGCTGGCGCAGCTCTTCGGAAAAGCTGGTCAAACGCGACAGCGGCTGCTCCAGCTTGGGCGTGATATAAGTGCCGGAACCGCGTTTGCGGGTCAGCATGCCGCGGTCGCACAGCAAGTCGATCGCCTTGCGCGCCGTGACGCGCGAGATGTCGAGTATTTCAGAGAGCACCCGTTCCGACGGCAGCGCTTCATTGGCGCGCCAGTCACCACAGGTGATGCTATCGGACAGCTTGTTGGCCAGCTGCATATACAGTGGCGTGTCGCTGGTGTGATCCGGCCTGAAATCGCTCAACTGATCGAGCATGGCGAGCCTTTCTCTGTCTGTTAGTCGGCAGTACCTGACACCGTCGGTATCAGGCACAGTTTAGTCAGCAGTACCTGACACCTGCGGTATCAGGCACCGTTTAGTCGGCAGTACCTGACACCTGCGGTATCAGGCACCGATCATTCGGACTCCACCTTCTTGCGGATCAGGCGCAGTGCGCCGGCCGCCGAGTCGCCCTGCGGCGGCACGATCCGGTGTAGCAAATCGACCGGCAGGTAGGCGCGCATTGGTTCGCCGAGGCCGCCGCATAGCGCGATCGGCAACTGGCGTTGCGGATCGAGCGCGCTGGCGATCAAGTCGACCTGGCGGCCCGCCTCCAGCAAAATTTCGCGTGCGGTAGGATCATTGTTGGCATGCTGCAGTACGATCGGCGCCAGCTTGGCGTAACTGGTCTGCGTGGCGTTGGCCAGCCAGACCTGGATCGCGTGGCGTTCGCCGCCGCAGGCCACCGCGACCGCGATGGCAAAGGCGCCGCCCTGTACGCGGCCGTCGAGTACTTGCTGCACGTGGTTGATGGCCGACAGGCCGATCCAAGCGCCGCTGGCTTCATCGCCTGCCGGGAAACCCCAGCCGCCCACTTCGCGCCGCGCGCCGTCGGGCAGCAGGATTTCACCGACGCTGCCGGTGCCCAGGGCAATAATGGCGCCCGCTTGTCCGCTGTGCGCACCGAGCAGGGTGGTGTAGGCATCGGTGCCCAGCGCCACCGCACCGTAGCCCGGATTGGCATCAACGAAATTGGCCGCCCACTGCGGGTTGTGCACGCCAGCCAGGCCCAGGCCGATGGCGATGGCGGCACGCGGCGGCACCTCGAGGCCGCCGGCCTGGAAGGCTTTTGCCACGGCGTCTTCCACCGAATTCCACGCGTTCTTAATGCCGTGCAATAAGCCCGACGGGCCACTGTCGCCTTCGCCCACAGGCACGCCATTGCTGCGTTCAATACGCACCCGGGTGCCGCTGCCGCCACCGTCCACGCCGATGAAGAATTCGATCATTTTGTAATCCGAGATGAGAAGCTGTGGGGCACTATAAGTTTGCCTAACCAGCTTGTCAACAGGTATTTAACTGGTATTAAAAAATGATGAAGTGGACTAGCATAATTCCTTGCTATGAATATGTTAAGTGTTTGTTTTTATGGGAAAAGATGTTGTTGGAATTTGGTATTGCAGGTGGTCTGGCTTAATGCCAATTTTTTTGGGCGATGGTCCGTGTAAACGAAAAAAAGCCCGGCGCGAGCCGGGCACAAGGACAAACCAGGGAAACCAGGGGATCAGTTCCGTTCGCGCACGCCGCTGCGGTCCACCATGACCACGCGCGCCGCATTGCCGGTGCTGCGGGTGTTCCCCGCGTTGAGTTGGCCGGCGACATTGACGGTGGCGTTGCCGGGGCCGTGCACCTGGATTGCCGCCTGCTTGGCCAGCAGGTTACGTGCTTCCAGGTTGCCGGAGCCGGTCAGGTGCACATCCAGGCTGGCGGTGGTGCCGTCCAGCAGCACCTGGCCCGGGCCACTCATCATGACTTTGACTTTTTCACATTGCGTCGTGGTCGTCAGATCGCCGGAACCGCGCACTTCCGCATCGAGCGTATCGCTGACTTTTTTCAGGTGGATATTGCCGGGACCGCGGTTACGGGTCACGGCGCGCGACACCACCAGGTCCTGGGCGTTCAGGTCGCCGGAACCACTGACTTCCGCGCTCAAGGTGGCGCTGCTGCCGGACAGGTCGACATTGCCGGGGCCGTCGAGGATCACACGCGCATGATGGCTTTGCAGGCCGCGCGCACTGAGGTCGCCCGAGCCATGTACCTCGGCATCGAATTTCTTGATGGCGCCGGCGATGCAGGCGTTACCTGGGCCGCGCAGCACGGCGGACGCGTTTTCCACCGTCAGGCTGCACGCTTCCAGGTCGCCGGAGCCGGCGACTTCGGCGCGGATGTCGCGGCTGCTGCCGCTCAGGGTGACGCTGCCGGGGCCGTGCAGCGAGGCATTGATGGTGGCGACTTTTAAATCGTGCAACGCGAGATCGCCGGAACCGCTGACATCGAGGTTGACGTCTTGCGTGACGTTGCCGATCTGCGTATCGCCGGGGCCGGTCACTTGCACGTTCAGGCTGGCCGAGCGCAGCGCGCGCAAGTCCAGGTCGCCGCTGCCGGTGGCGCGCACCACCAGGTTGGTCACGGCGCCGTCGGCGCGCACGTCGCCGGAGCCATTGGCGGTCAGCGCGAACTGCTGGCCGTGTACTTTTTCGATATTCACATCGCCGCTGCCAGCGGTGCGCAGGCTTTGCAGGCCGGCCGCGCTGATGGTGACGGTGGCGGCTTCCGGCGCACGGCCGAAGTTGATGGTGAAGCCTTGTTTCTTCAATGAACGCACAACCAGGGTGCCGTTTTCCACCTTGGTCTCGATATTGTCGAGCTGGCGGCGGGTGCCGCGCAAGGTCAGCGCGGTCTGGCCATTGTCGGACACCACCACGTTGAACGGACCGGACAAGTCGATCGCGCTGAAGGCGCTGATGGTGCGGGTTTCCGTGGCGGCGGCTTTGTCGTCCTTGTTATCGGCTTGCGCCAGGCCAGCCAGCAACAGGGCGGAGACAACTGCAGTGGTTTTGATCAAATGGTTCATCGTCACACCTCAATTTAAGTGTGTGAACAATAGGCTAAATGCCGGGAGATGGCCTGTGGAAAGGGATGAACGCGCGATTTCAGGGGATCAACTGCAAAAAAGCGGCGCTGAGATGCGCTGTTTAAGGCGATTTGGTGCCAGGCCCTGTAATGTCGATTACTTCAGCAAGTGGTATTGCCGCCCGGGCCGGCATGGGCATCCTGTTGCGTACTTCCTACACCTTGGGCGACGACTTGCGGACAGGTAAGCTGGTGCAATGGTTGCCGGAATACTGCGCGGGCCGGCTGCAAGTGCTGCTGGTTTATCCCAGCCGCAAGCTGGTCTCGGCCAAGGTGCGGGCCTTCGTTGATTTCATGACACAAGTTTTTCCCGATCCCGCCGCCGACCCATGGTTGTCGGTCTTGTAACGATTACAGTTTTCCCGCCGGGCTGCCGATAAGCAGGCAAGCGGCGCAGGCCCGATAGAAGGTGTCATAATGCATGCAAGCGTGTGCGCAGCGCGGCCTGCACGGGAGACTTAACATGATCAAATACTTAGGGACCAGGAAATCGAGCGAAGGCGGCATGTTGTATGTCTTCCTGATCAATGGCCAACAAAAAGAAATCCGCGAAGGTGCGCTGAAACAGTATCCGGGCTGTTTTGAAGCGCTGCCCGCCGCCGCCAAGGCAAAAATCAACGCCAATCGGGCGTGGTTGTCCAAGGCCTGACATGCGGCTGGCGCTCGCAAGGTGCGGCGTGCTGCTGGCCGCACTGGTGTCCCTCTCCACCCACGCTGTCACGCCCACCACCTTCGGCACGGTGATCGGCAGCGCGTTACTGTGCAATGACCAGATCAGCAACCAGGCGTTTTACGACTACATGGTGCGTTTCTTTGGCCCGCCGTACAAGCGTGACGGCGGCGCCTGGTGGTTCCGCACGCCCGATGCGCGGCTGTGGGATACCGAGATCAGCGAAGTGATGGTCAGTGACGATAGCTGGCCGCTGGTGTTCGTTGGCGCGGTGGCGGAAACCACCCCGGACCTGCTGGAACAGGCGGTCTCTGCCCAAAGCGGCGTCCGGTATGCGAAAATTGACAGTTCGCGCTTCTCGGTGCGGGAAACCAGGCCGGGAAGCAGGATCGTTTATTTCGACCGCAAATCCAAGATTTACTGCGCCAAGTTCAAGTCGCTGCCGCCCGCGTTAAGGTGAGGCCCGGCGCCGGGACCGCGCCTGAGGCTTCATGTACACGCAATTCTTCCAGCTGAAACAGTCGCCGTTTTCCATCGCGCCCGACCCGCGCTATTTGTACATGAGCGAACGCCACCGCGAAGCGCTGGCGCATTTGTTGTATGGCGTGGGCAGTGGCGGCGGCTTCGTGCTGCTGACAGGGGAAATCGGCGCCGGCAAGACCACCGTCTGCCGCTGCTTCATGGAGCAGATTCCCGCCAATTGCGAACTCGGCTATATCTTCAATCCGCGCCTGACCGTGGAAGAACTGCTGCAATCGGTCTGTGAGGAATTTCGCATTGCGATGCCGGACGGGATGCACAGCGTCAAAGGCTATATCGACGTCATCAACCGCCATTTGCTGGCCAGCCACGCGGCCGGGCGCAACAATGTGCTGGTCATCGACGAGGCGCAAAACCTGTCGGCGGCGGTGCTGGAGCAACTGCGGCTGCTGACCAACCTGGAAACCTCCGAGCGCAAGCTGCTGCAAATCATCTTGATCGGCCAGCCGGAATTGCGCGCCATGCTGGCTCGTCCCGAGCTGGAGCAACTGGCGCAGCGCGTGATTGCGCGTTACCACCTGGGCTCGCTGTCGGTGGCGGAAACCGGCAGCTATATCGGCCACCGGCTGGCGGTGGCGGGGGCGCATAGCGCGCCATTTCCGTCACCGCTGATGTCGCTGATCCACAGCATGACGGCCGGAGTGCCGCGCCGGATCAACCTGTTGTGCGACCGGGCCTTGCTCGGTGCGTACGTCGAAAACACGGCGACGGTGACGCGCGCCATCCTGCGCCGCGCGGCAGCCGAAGTGTTTGCCGATACCGCCGCGCCGCCGTCGGCGCGCCGCCGCTGGCAGTATGCGGCGGCCGGGGTGTTGGCCGGGGCGGTGCTGACGGGCGCCGCCGCATGGCAATGGTTGCCGCCCATGAAGGCGGCTGCCGTGACGGCCCCGCTCGCCGTGTCACCTTTGGGGTCTGACCCCAAAGGTGGGCATGGCACGGCGAATGGTACGGCTGCGGGCGCTGTCAGCGGCGAGGGCGCGTCGGCCCCGCCCGCCGTGTCCTCGCCTGGGGCGGGCGCTGATGCGCCGTCGGCCGACGCGGCACTGCGCCAGTTGGCGGCGCTGTGGGGGCAGCAAGTGCCGGAAGGGGACTTCTGCGCCGGCGCCGCGCGGCTCAATTTACGCTGCCTGCACGGCAAAGGTGGGCTGGAGGATTTGCGCGGCCTGGATCGTCCGGCCGTGCTGCGCTTGACCGATGGCGCCGCCCCGCGCCATGTGCTGCTCGAGCGGCTCGATGGGCGTCAGGCCGTCTTGCGCAGCGGCGGCAAGACGGAAGCCATGACGGTCGAGGCGCTGGCATTGCACTTTGATGGCGGCTACACGACCTTGTGGCGTGCGCCGCGCGCGTGGCGCGATGAAGTGGTGGAAGGCGACCGGGGCGCCGATGTCGACTGGCTGGCACGCCGTCTGGCCGACTTGTACGGCGCGCGCAAGCCACGTGACAACCGCCCGCTCGACAGCGCGACGCTGCAGTTGCTGCGTGAATTCCAGCAAGCGCAAGGCTTGAAAGTCGATGGCGTGGCCGGACCGAAAACCATGATACGGCTGCAGCAACTGGCCGGTGTGCAAGAGCCCCGCCTGGTCCGCCCGGCGGCGGCGGTGGCGGGAAAATAAACATGTCTTACATACTTGAAGCGCTGAAAAAAGCCCAGGCCGAGCGCCAGTTGGGCGCCACCCCGGATGTTCATGCACCGACCATTGACGCCTATGCGGTGCGCCAGGCCCAACGGCCGGCATGGCTGCCGGCCGCGCTGGGCGGCGCGCTGGCCGTTGCCGCGCTTGGATTGACGTTATGGTGGCGGCAGGGTACGCCGGCCGTGGCGCAGCCGCAGGCTGGTTTGCCGGTGCCGGCAACAGTTGGGCAGGCGTTACCGGCAGGTCCAGCGTCCGCCGCCGGGCAGCCGGGCACGGCGCCGTCGATGGGCGGTTCCGTGCCGTCATCGGCGGCCCCGTTGGCAGCCACGCCGGCGCAGGCCGCACGGCCGCCAGAGGCACCGGTGCAGTTCGCCCCGCCATCTGCCGCACCGGCGCCAGCAGCCCGCCCGCCAGCGGTCCCAGCGCCAGCCGCGCCGCCATCAGCGCATCAGATGACCGTGGCGCAGGCGCAGCCTTCAAGCGCCCGATCGCCCGCGGTGCCGCCATCAGCGCATCAGATGACCGTGGCGCAGGCGCAGCCTTCAAGCGCCCGATCGCCCGCAGTGCCGCCAACGGCCGCGCGGCAGGCGGCAACACCGCTTCTGGTGCCAGCTGCGGTGGCGAGCGCCAGCGCAACGCCCGTCCCCGCGAACACGGTGGCAGCGCAGCAGGGCGCGGCCCCCGTCAAGCCAGCCGCCGCGCCCGAGCCGCAGGATGAATTCATCCCCGCCGCGCGCGACTTGCCGGAACCAATCCAGCGCATTTTGCCCACGGTGGCGATGAGCGGCTATATGTATTCGAAAAACCCGGCCGACCGCCTGGTCCTGATCGACAAGGCATTGCGGCGCGAAGGCGATGAAGTGGCGCCCGGCCTGGTACTGGAGCGGCTGCAGCCGAAAGGCGCGGTGTTCACCTTCCGCGGCTACCGCTACCGCGTACCGTATTAACCCATGATTGTGAAGGACCATGATGCAAGCAGTTCCCCCCGCCTTGACGCAGCCCGTGCTTGGCATTGTCGGCACCTCCGGCAGTGGCAAGACCACGCTGCTGGAATACCTGGTTGCGCAACTGGCGGGGCAGGGGCTCCGGGTCAATATCATCAAGCATAGCCACCATGACCTGGAACTCGAGCCGCCGCGCAAGGATTCGGCGCGCCTGCGCATGGCCGGCGCCCATGAAGTGATGGTGGCGTCACCCTACCGCTTTGCCATCATCCAGGAATTGCGTGGCGCGCCCGAGCCCACGCTCGCGGAACAATTGGCGCGCATGGCCCCGGCCGACCTGACCTTGGTCGAAGGCTTTAAGAGTTACGCCTATGACAAGCTGGAGGTCTACCGGCCGGAAGCGGGTCGTCCGCCGCTGTATCCACATGATCCGTATATTGTCGCGGTGGCATCGGACCAGCCGCGTCCGGCCGATGCGCCGCCCGCGATCGCCTGGCTCGATTTGAGCGCACGTGACACGGTGCTGGCTTGGCTGGTGGACTGGTGGAAAAAAATCGCCTAACGCCCTAAAGTCCCACCGAAATCATCCGTTATCGAGTGATAAGCCTTTCTGGGAGGATGTCATGGACGTAGGTGGAATTGCACGAACAGCCACAACGATTGCTGATACCGGCATCAAGCAAGATGTCGCCATTGCCGTGGAAAAGAAAGCCCAGGATGTCCAGGCGTCTAGCGCACAGGCGCTGATTGAAGCGATTCCGCCGGTGCCGAAGGCTTCCAACCTGCCCCCCAATCTCGGCACCCGCATCAATACCACAGCGTGAACGCTGGTTGTGGCGTCCCGGTTGTGTTCTGCGGTCCGGTATGCATAGAATGCGTCAACACCTTTCGGGTGTTGCGCGTTAATGCATGACGTAAGGTCGCTTACGGAAAACTAATTAAAGGGAACCACCATGAAAAAATTGATTGCCGCCGCAGTTGCCGCCACCTTCGCGATGGGCTCTGCCTTCGCCCAGATTCCGGTCCCTACCCCTGAAGTCGCGGCACACGCGCCCGCAAAGAAAGCTTCGCATAAAAAAGTAGCACATAAAAAAGCCCACAAAAAAGTCCGCAAAGCTGCCGTTTGATCGGTTGGCGCTGACGTGAGCGTAGTGTGAAATCAAGCCCGGACATCGCGTTCCGGGCTTTTTTATTTTTCCTATAAAAATATTCAAAATAGTTGTAAGGATGCGCCGGCCCGGCGCGGCTACCGTGTAGCCGCAGATCACTGCGCTGCCCTTTTTCATCCACCTGAGGAGATACACCATGAACAAACGTCAAGCCCTGATCGCCGCCGCCCTGGCAACCGTCTGCGCCGCCGGCACCGCATCCGCCGCTGATATGCCAAAAGGCGGCGACAAGGAAAAATGCTACGGTATTGCCAAGGCCGGCCAGAACGATTGCGCCGCCGCCAACGGCGCCCACTCGTGCGCCGGCCAGGCCAAGGAAGATAACGCCGCCACCGAATGGAAATTCGTTGCCAAGGGCACCTGCGAAAAAGCCGGTGGCAAAACCATGCCACCAGCCAAGTAATCCGCACCGTATCCTGACGTGAACGGAGCCCGCAATGCCGCATGACCGCCGCCAACCTCACTCCGGCACGGCGCCAGACGGCTCATCCGCCGCCACCGACGCCGCCATGTTGGGCGCGGGGGTTGGGCTGCGGGCGCCCCATTACCGGCAATTCCTCGAGCAGCGGCCCGCCACGGGCTGGCTCGAAATCCACACCGAAAATGTGCTGGAACGCGCAGGCTGG
Organism: Burkholderiaceae bacterium; assembly: GCA_019751755.1. GTDB lineage: Bacteria > Pseudomonadota > Gammaproteobacteria > Burkholderiales > Burkholderiaceae_D > Rugamonas. Next base: position 14,352 of record JAIENA010000090.1, read on the forward strand.
GACTGGCACGTGCTGCAAACGCTGCGGCGTGACTATCCCGTCAGCTTGCACGGCGTCGGCCTCGGTCTGGGCTCGGCGCGTGGTTTTTCCCTTGAACATTTGCAGCGGGTGCGCGCCGTGGTGCGCGAATTGCAGCCCGCGCTGGTGTCCGAACATCTGTGCTGGGGCGCTGTGCAGGCGCACCAGTTAAATGATTTACTGCCGCTGGCGCTCGATGGCGCCGCGCTCGATTTGCTGTGCGCGCGGGTCCAGCAAGTGCAGGACGCGCTGCAGCGGCCGATCTTGCTGGAAAACGTGTCGACCTATGTGCGCTTCCGCGACGACGCGATGAGCGAAGCGGCCTTTATGGCCGCACTGGCACAGCGCACCGGCTGCGGTTTGCTGCTCGACATTAACAACCTGTACGTCAACCAGTGCAACCACGGTGAGGACGCGCTGGCCGCGTTATCGGCCATCGCGCCTGGCATGGTGGGAGAAATCCATCTGGCAGGTCACCTGGTGACGCCGCACGCGGTGATCGACCACCATGGCGACACGGTGGCCGAACCCGTGTGGGCGCTGTACCAGGCTGCCTTGCAGCGCTTCGGTGCGGTGCCGACGCTGATTGAATGGGATACCGATATTCCTGCGCTGGAAGTGTTGCTGGGCGAGGCCGACAAGGCGCGCGGCTGCCTGTTGCGGCAAGTACGGCAGCAGCGCGGTCCGCAGCCGCCAGTGTGGCGCGGCGGTACCACCGCAACCGCAACCGCAACCGCAAACCCAACTGCCAACGCCAACGCCGCCGCGATCGATGGCGCCGCAGATGCCACGCTGCCGGCGCCGCCATGTTTCGAGTTGGCGAAGCATCAGCAGGCCTTCGCCGAGGGCTTGTTCGATCCGGCGCTGACGCCGCAAGCGGTCGCCCCGCTGGTGCCCCATGCGCAACTGGCGCACCGCTTTGCGCTATACCGGGGCAACCTGTCGGCCACTTGGCACAAGGTGCTGGCGGCGGCGTATCCGGTGATTGCGCAACTGGTGGGCGAGGAATTTTTTGAGGCGCTCAGCAAAGCGTACGGCCGCGCGTACCCGTCCGACAGTGGTGACTTGAACCGCTTCGGCGCGCACTTCGCCAGGTTCCTCGCTGACTTCCCGCACGTTGCACAGTTGCCGTATCTGCCGGACATGGCCACCCTGGAATGGACCTTGCACCGCGCCCACTACGCACCGGATGCACCGGCGGCCACCGCCGACATCTTGGCCGCCACCATGGCCGCCACCGCGAAATCAGCCGCAACCTCAACCGTTGCCAACACGCAGGCCAGCGCAGCACCTGAACTGTTCGAGCAACTGGCGCCGGGATTGCATCCGGCCTGCACGCCGCTGGCGCTGTCCAGTAACGTGGTGGCGCTGTGGCAGGCGCATCAGCCGGACGGGCCGCCTTTCCCGCAAGATATGACGGCCGCCGCGTATTGCGTGGTGACACGTCCGCGCTGGAAGACCGTGGTGACGCCGCTGCCCGCCGCGTCGCATGCGGCGCTGGTTATCTTGGGTAGCGGCGGCAACTTTGGCGCGGCGCTCGATGCGGCGTTCGATGCCGATGACGATTTCGATATGGCAGGCCAGTTGCAATGCTGGCTGGCGGCGGGCGCGATCAACGATTGGAGCGACTAGTGAATACCATCATGGCGTTGCACCGCCGCCTGTCGTGCGGTGATGCGTTTTTATCCGACTGGGGCGTGGCGCTGGCCAGCCTGGCGATCCGTTTTTATGTCGGCTGGCAGTTCCTGAAATCCGGCATGGTCAAAGTGCAGGACTGGAGTACCACGCTGGACCTGTTCCGTTACGAATACATGGTGCCGCTGTTGCCGCCGGAGCTGGCCGCCGCCATGGGCACTGCGGGCGAGCTGGCATTGCCGCTGCTGCTGTTTATCGGCTTGCTGACGCGGCCGGCGGCGCTGGCGCTGTGCGCGGTCAACGTGATGGCCGTCGTGTCATACCCGCAATTGTTCCAGTTCGATTGCCCGGCGGCCGTCAATGACCACTTTTATTGGGGCGCGCTGTTGCTGGTGGTGGTGGCGATGGGGCCGGGCCGCGTGTCGCTCGATGCGTGGCTGGCGCGCAGGACCGCGGCGGTGCGCTAAGTGAGGTGCGCTTATAAGTCATTCCAGGCGGAAGGCCCGCATTAACCTGGCCTCGCCGGACGTGTCGTGGTGCAGCAAGTTGGCGGCCTGGGTGGCGGCAATCATGCGCGATAGTTGCGCATCTTCAAAGCGCGCCAGTTCTTCGGTGGCGGCCTGCAGCGCCTGCAGCAGGCGGGTGCGGGCGCTTTGGTACAGCACGCTGGAATACTGGTCGGTATTCTTCAGCAGTTCTTCCGCGTTTTCGATCACTTGCCGCAAGTCGCCAATCAGGCGTTCTTGGGTATGGGGGTTTTCCGGTCCATCCATGACGTCGCTCCCGAGACAACTGTGCGTGCCGGATGGCGCAAGACGGAGGCGCCATCCCCGAGGTGAGTTTCAGCTTAGTCTAAACTTTCCTTAATGCAAGAATAAATGCATTCCACCCAAGCGTCGCGCAGCTTACGCCGCGCCTTCCGCGACCACGGTGATGTGCACATCGCCAATCGTAACGCGCTGTCCGGCGCGAATCTTGGCGGTCTTGCGCAACTCCTGCTTGCCGTCGACTTTGACGTCGCCGCTGGCCACCAGCACTTTGCCGGCGCCGCCGCTGTCGCACAGGCCGACGATTTTCAAGAGCTGATTCAGCTCGACGAACTCTCCGTTCAATTCAAAACTAACTTTCTGCATTTTATCCTCAGTTGGGGTGCTTTGTTGAATGCTTGTCTAAATGCTACTGCGCAGCGGGGCGGGTCATGTCCAGCGGGATGATCCATTGACTGAACTGCGCCTCGGTCACGAAACCCAGTTCCAGGGCTGCCTGCTTCAATGTCTTGCCTTCATGCTGCGCTTTTTTCGCGATTTGCGCGGCGCGATCATAGCCGATATGCGGCGCCAGCGCAGTCACCAGCATCAGCGAGCGCTCCATCAATTCTTCAATGCGGCCCAGGTTTGGTGCGATGCCCTGGGCGCAATGGTGGTCGAAACTGCGCATGCCATCGGCCAGCAGGCGGGTGCTTTGCAGAAAATTATGTATGATCAGCGGCTTGTAGACATTCAATTCGAAGTTGCCCGAAGCGCCGCCCACGGTAATGGCGACGTCATTGCCGAACACCTGGCAGCACAGCATCGTCAGCGCTTCGCACTGGGTCGGATTGACCTTGCCCGGCATGATTGAGCTGCCTGGTTCATTTTCCGGGATCGTGATTTCCCCCAGCCCGGAGCGGGGGCCGGACGCCATCCAGCGCACATCGTTGGCGATTTTCATCAGCGCCGTGGCCAGGGTTTTCAGGGCGCCGTGCGCGCACACCAGCGCCTCGTGGCCGGCCAGCGCGGCAAACTTGTTGTCCGCGCTGCTGAAGGGCAGTTGCAGCCGGGCTGCCAGTTCCTGTGCCATGCGCTGCGCATATTCCGGGTGGGCATTGAGGCCGGTACCGACCGCCGTGCCACCGGCGGCCAGTTCCAGTACCGGTGACAGGGTGCCGGTGATCATCTGGTCGGCGTAATCGAGTTGCGCCACGTAGCCAGAAAATTCCTGGCCGAGGGTCAGCGGCGTCGCATCCTGCAAGTGCGTGCGGCCGATCTTGACGATGTCGGCAAACGCGTGCGACTTCGCTTCCAGCGTGGCGCGCAGATCGCGCAGCGCCGGCAGCACCTCGCGCGCCATGGCCCATGCCGCCGCGACATGCATCGCAGTCGGAAAAATATCGTTGGAAGACTGGCCCTTGTTGACGTCATCGTTCGGGTGCAACAGGCGCGCTTCGCCGCGTTCGCCCCCCATCAGTTCCGAACCCCGGTTGGCCAGCACTTCGTTGATGTTCATATTGGACTGGGTGCCGGAACCGGTCTGCCACACGGACAACGGGAATTCATCGGCATGCTGTCCGGCCAGCACCTCATCAGCGGCCTGCATGATGGCCCGGGCTTTGACTTCGGGCAGCACGCCGAGGTCCAGGTTGACCGTGGCGGCGGCGCGCTTGACCTGCGCCAGCGCGTGCACCAGGCTGGCCGGCATGCGTTCCGTGGAAATCGCGAAATGGTGCAGTGAGCGCTGGGTTTGCGCGCCCCACAAGCGGTCGGCGGGAACGTCGATCGGGCCAAAACTGTCGTGTTCGGATCGGGTAGTCAACATGGTCTCCGGCGGGTTGGTATATGGGCAAGATATGGACAAGTGTAGCGCAGCGGCCAATTTCTGGCGCAGGGCTAACGATTGGAAAATTCTTGCCGTTAAGACTGTTATATATTGCGCACCCGACTTACACACTATGCAGCATCGCTTTAACCGCCTTTTCTCCGTCACCATGGCCGCCGCCTTACTGGCAGGGACGTCTGCCGGCGCGGCGGAACTGGGTGATATCGCGGTGCGCAGCTACCTGAACCAGCCCCTGACCGCCGATATCGAACTGGTGATGCTGACGCCGGACGAAGCGGCGGAGGGCGTGCCGGTGCGGTTGGCGGGGCCGAATATTTATCAGGGCGCCAACGTGCGCATGCATCCGGCGCTGACCGGCGCGCGCATGTCGGTGCAGCGCAAGGACCAGCGTTTATTTGTCCACCTGGTGACGCTGCAGCCGGTCGACGCGGACGTGCTGCACCTGTACCTGGAATTGGGTGCCGGCAGCCGCGCCGTGGTGCGTGCCGCCACGCTGTGGCTGACGGCGGAACCGCCGGGGGCGCCACGGCCACCGGTGGCGCGGCCGGCGCCGGTGGCCAGTGTGATGGAAGCAGCGCCTGCCGCGCGCTCGTCCGCCGCCACGCCCTTGCGTCCCGCGCCGTTGCCGCCGCCGGTGGATATGGCGCGGCTGGCGGCGGTGCCGGTGCATCCGACCCCGACCCCGGCACCGGCGGAAACCGCCACGCCGGCCGCAGCGTCGATGACGTCGGCGACGTCCGATCCCGCGTTGCCGGGTTCCGCGCCAACGCAGGCCGCGCTGCTGGCAGCCCGCGCGCGCGCCGCCGCTGAGCGGGAGGTGTTGGCGCGCCACACCCCGTATGGTGCTGATCTGTTTAAGCAGGCGCCGCAGCGCAATACGACCGGCTTTGCGGCGTGTGCCCCGGGTAAAAACCGAGATCAAGCCAAACAGTGTATGGCGCTGGACCAGAAAAATACGGAGTTGAATGCCAAGATCCTCGACCTGGAGGGTAAGGTGCACGCGCTACAGGTGGCGGTGGGGGCGCCGGTGACCGCTACGCCGGGACACGGTGCGGCGTTGGCGGCAGCGGCTTCTCATTCTGCGTCGGCGTCCATGCCATCGATGGCCTCGGCCGCGCCAGCCGCATCAGCGGCAGTGGCCGCTTCGGCCGCTTCGGCCACTTCGGCCACTTCGGCCGGCGCGGCAGCCTCCGCCGCATCGGCGGCGTCCGCATCTTCCGAAGCATCGGCGCCGCCGGCCGCCTCGGCGCCCGCCGCCAGTGCGCCGATGAACCCGGCCGGGGCCGTCATTCCTCCATCGAACGGCAACAATGGTTCGAATGGCGCAAACGGCAAGAAAGAGCGCCGTTCCGGCCTGAACGCCACCACGCAAATCGTGTTGGGCGTGTTGGGCGCCATTGTCGTGCTGGGCGGCCTGACTTACTTCGTGCGCAAGAAAAAGCTGACATTGCCGCCGAAGGAAAAGCTGATGTTCTGGAAGCGGTGGCGGCGCAACAAGCAGGATGACGCGGCGGGGCCGCAAGAGCCGTCGTTGGACAAGGATGACGAGTAAAGCCGCTACGTGCCACGTTAATCGCACGATATTGGCCAGCCGCAGCGAGCGTGGCGGATTACAGGGTTATGCCTCGTGAGACATTAGATACTCATACGACTCCCTGAATTCAGGGACCGTAAGCAAATCGCTCAGCAAATCATTCAGCGTGGGGTTGTCCTTTGCTTGCCTTGCCAATGGGCCTATTGCATACAAGAGTGCCTCTTCACGCACGTCAGGTAACAGCGTCTTCAGTTCCGCCGTGATCTGCCGGCATTCGACTCCATCGGCAGCAAGCCGGCAGAGGATCTCAATAGCGTTTCCTTGTGTCCAATCGTACTTGCCGGAGGCGGTACGCCGAAGAGTCGGCAGCGCTGGCGTTCCCATAAAATAAAACATCTCGAAGATGGCGAATTGCCGCGCAGAGATCCATTGTCCCAAGCCGGGAAACTGTCCTTCTAAATCAGGTGGATTGTGTCCCACGACGTGGTGTATGAAGACTTCGCCGGAACCGGCGTTTAGGAAGGCAGCCTGAAGGGGCGGCC
>JAIENA010000302.1 GCA_019751755.1 Burkholderiaceae bacterium
TGCGGGTGTAGTTCAATGGTAGAACGGCAGCTTCCCAAGCTTCATACGAGGGTTCGATTCCCTTCACCCGCTCCAGCTTCCCTTCCTGACTTCCCTTCAGCGCACGCTGTGCAGCGGCACCAAGCGCCGCCGGCCATTTCCCACGATCCGTTGTATGGTTTCCGGTGCGACGTTGAAGCGCCGCAGGTAGCGCGTTGCTTCCTGGACGCCGGCCACGGACATCAGCGCGATCGCATGTTGGACGATCGCTGCCGTCCGCTGATCGGTGCGCTGGCAAGACTGGGGGCTATTTCCCATTGCAGTCATCAGTTCAGCCATGAGAATTCTCCTTCGGAGCGCACGAGGTGGTCATCCGGCGCCAGTGGCTTGCCAACTTACACCGAATAAATAAGTCTTTCGATTTGATATTACTATCGAAAAATTATCCTTTGCAAGCTGTTAACGTCGGCAGTGTTGCCAACAGCCGTCAACCCTTCCTATCCATACGCCATTAACCATAGGGTGTGTACGCAATCCCGGTGATGATCACCGGCTGCACGGCCGCCTGGTTTTCCGCGCTCTCACTGAAAAACGCCAGCATTTCGGTGGCCGTGACCAAGCCCCGGTCCAGCACATCGAGCCAGTAGGCGCGGCCTGCCGGTTCCGCTTCACGGTGCAGCGCATTGCGATAAAAATTGGTGACCAGTTCATCATTGGTCGGACTGACCCCGTACAGCGACTGGAATTCGACCGATCGTGAAAAATTCTTCGCCATCTCCAGCACGCTCATGCCGTTATCCACCTGCTTGATCCAGTAACCCAGGCCGGCCAGGTCGGGCGTCCGATGGAATGCCGCCTGGTACAGGCGATAGGCCTGGCCGGCGTTGCCCGTGATGTCCAGCGCCACGTAGGCATTGTCAAACTGGATGCGCTCAATACCGGACAGTACGTCGCTGGCGCCGCCATTCAGGGTGACCGTGCTGGTGCCGGTGCCGCTGGTGCTGGCCGCCACCGTGTACGCGGCGCGGATGCCGCTGAAGATGGCCGTGTCCATGCCGGCGCCGCCGGTCACTGTGTGTCCATGGTCGCCCAGCACGATGGTGTCATTGCCATTGCCGCCATGGGCTGACAGCATGCTGCCGGCGCCGGTAATGGTGATGCGGTCGTCGCCATCGCCGCCATTGGCGCTGTAGGCGCTGCTCAAGCTGGTGACGCTGGCCGGCAAGGTGACGCTGATGGTGTCGTTGCCGGAGAAGTACGCACTGTCCGCCAGGATGCGCTCGTCCAGCACCAGGGCGGCGGTGGCGGTCAGCGGGCCGCTGATGGTCAATGTGCTGCCATCCACATAGGTTTGCACCAGTGACGTGATGGTGCCGCCGAGTGTGGCGCTGGACGTGCCGAGGCCGACATCGACGGTGTTGCCCGATGCCGTGATCGCGCCGCTGATCCAGGTCGACGCCAGCACATGATCCGCCGCGATGTCGATCGACGTGACAGTGCTGTTGAACTGGACGGCATCGATGGTGGACAGCGCGCCTGTCAGCGTGGTGACGGTGTTGCCGAATACCGGGTCGTAGCGCGTATCGCTGGCGGCCAGCCGGGATTCCAGCGTGACGCTGTTGATGGTGCCGCCTTCGTTGGTGAGCACGGTGCCGCTGTCGGCCGGGGTGCTATAACCGAACTTGAGCTGCCCGTCATAGGTCAGCTTGTAGGCATCGGGCACATAATCCTCGAGCCGGGTGGCGGTGATGGCGCCACTGGTGGTGCCGGTCTTGGTCATGCCATAAAAATACTGGTAGGCGCCGTCCGGATAGGTCAGCCAGCCTTCCGGCGCCTCCAGCAGGATATCGCTGTAGTAATAGTGATTGGCGGCGAAGTCGTAACCGGCCTGGATCACCTGGTTGAAGACCTTGCCCAGCGTAGGGATGCTGGGCGAGGTGGCCCGTTGTGCCGCCAGGGCGTCAAGCGTCGCCTGGGAAAAATTGAGTGCGACGGTGTTCATACGGGCTCCATGAAAACGACGCCGTCATGGCACGTCCATGCAGCTGCGGGATCCTGTCATTATACGAAGCAGCCCGTCTGCTGTCCTGATCGGCGTGTTTCAATTGAACTCAGGCCAAGCTGACAACGCCACGCAAATATCTCAGCGCTGCGCTTCGATGTCGAGCCACACCGCATAGGTCAAGTGTTTGCCATTCCATAACTTGCCGCCCCGGATGGCGGCGTCGCACGACACGGCTTGCCCTTCCAGCGCCTGGCGTGTCAGCTGGGTGCGGAACGCCTGCGCATCCTTGGGCGTCAGGTAGCCCACCATCTTGCCCGCGACGAACACGGCGACCGGCTTGTCGTCGTAGGGATTGGCCGCATCGACCATCAGCACGGCTTGCAGGCGGGTGTCGGCGCCGTCGTCGCCATGCGCGCCGGCCAGTGCGCGCACCGTGTCCGCATAGCGCGACTCGGCCACCACTTCGGTCTGCAAGCGGCCGCCATCGGACCAGTGCGCGGCTGGTTCTGGCGGCGCCGGCGGGGTATAGGCGCGCGTGTCTTTCAACGCGGACGGTGGTGGTGCGGGCGTGCGGAAGCCGCCTTTCAGCAGCCAGGCCATGGCGGCCAGCGACACGGCCATGGCGGCCAGCAGGAGTGCGTCAATCATGTTGGGGCAGCGGAGGTGATTACGAGGCCGCTATTATCGCAGGCTGGCGGAAGATGGCGGCAACGGACGTATAATGGTGGATTGTCTCCGATTTTTATGCCCATCCATGTCTTCTGATACGCCTGATAACAAGCCGAGTACCAGCCCTGTGCGCGGTATGCTGTATGACCCGACCGATCACCGCATCCGTAGTTTCGTGACGCGTGCCGGACGCCTGTCGACCGGACAGGCGCGCGCGCTGGACGAGCACGGCCCGACCTTCCTGGTGGACTACACCAAAGCGCCGCTCGACTATGAGCAGACCTTTGGCCGCAAGGCGCCCGTGATCCTGGAAATCGGCTTCGGCATGGGCGGCACCACCGCCCACATCGCCGCCGCCATGCCGGACAAAGATTTTATTGGCGTTGAAGTACACACGCCGGGCGTTGGCAGCCTGCTGAAACTGATCGGTGAGCAAGCACTCACCAATCTGCGCATCATCCAGCACGACGCGGTCGAAGTGCTGAACTTCATGGTGGCCGACAACTCGCTGGCCGGTGTTCACATCTTCTTCCCGGACCCATGGCACAAGGCGCGCCACAACAAGCGCCGCCTGATTCAGGCGCCATTCGTCAAGCACCTGGTGCAAAAGCTGGCGCCGGGCGGCTACCTGCACTGTGCGACGGACTGGGAAGATTACGCGGTGCAGATGCTGGAAGTGCTGGGTTCGGAAGAGGGCCTGCAAAACACCGCCGACGGCTATGCGCCGCAGCCGGCTTACCGTCCGCTGACCAAGTTTGAAAACCGTGGCCTGAAACTGGGCCACGGCGTGTGGGACCTGGTGTTTACGAAGAAATAAACCCTTACGGCCAGACGGTGCGTCCACCGACCACCGTCTGTTCCACTGTTACCTTGGCCAGCTCCTCTGCTGGAATGTCGAACACATTCCGATCCAGCACGATCATATCGGCCAGCTTGCCCACTTCCAGCGATCCCGTTTGCTGCTCCATGCGCAGCGTGTAGGCCGCATTGATCGTCATCGCGCGCAGCGCGTCCGCCACCGACATGCCGGGTTGCCGCGTCAGCCGTCCCGCATATTCCGCTCCCGCATCCGGCGCCGCCGCGCGGGTCGCCGCGACTCGCAAGGCAAACCACTGGTCCAGCGGATCGACCGGCCAGTCGCTGCCGAACGCCACGCGGGCGCCTGCCGCCTGCAGCACGGCTTGCGGTTCCACCAGCGCGTAGCGTTGCGGCCCCATGTAATCCTTCAGCGCACCGACCGTGTCCGGCGCGGGTTTGGCCCACTGGAATGACAGCACCGGCGTGGCGTCCAGCTGCGCAAAGCGCGGATAGTCGGCCGGGTCGACGATTTCGGCATGCGCCAGCGCGGGCCGCAGCGCCTTGCCGGCCGGGGTGGTGCGGACCTGCTGCAGCGCATCGAGCGTGTCGCGCACGGCGCGGTCGCCATCGGTGTGGATGTGCGGATCGATGCGGGCCTTGGCCAGCGCGTGCAGGGTGGCGCGCAGCAGCGCGGGGCTGAAATAACTGGCCGGTCCCGGGCTGTCACCCGGCCCCCAGTTGGGTTGCACGGCCGTGCCATGGTTGACCCAGTAGGGTTCCAGCATGGCGCCGGTCAACGCGGGCGCGGAAATCACGCCATCCATGAACAGCTTGGCGTGGCGGACCTGCATCGAAGGCGCCGGGCGGATCGCGCCCTGGTCGAATTGCCGCGACAGTTTGACGGCGTTGGCCACGCCTTTGCCTGGCGCTTGGCGGTCATGGTCGATCAGCACGGCGAAATGCGCGCGCGCCGTCAGCTGGCCGGCGCGCTGTACCTGGCGGTAGGCCGTCAGGGTTTCCGGGTCGGTGAACGCATCGAGGAAGCTGGTCACGCCCTGGCGCCGCATCGCGTCCAGCGCGGCCCGGGTGGCGGCCAGGTTTTGGCTCGGCGTCAGGGGCGGCAATAAATCCATCGCCCTGTCCTGCGCCGCGTCTTCCAGGAGGCCGCTCGGCTCACCGTTGCTGTCGCGCGCGATTTTTCCCGCCGGCGGATCCTTGACGTCGCGCGTGACCTTGGCCAGTTGCAGGCCCTTGGTGTTGAGCAGTACCGAGTGGCCGAAGGACGAGCGCACGACGATGGGGCGGCGGGTGTTCAGGGCGTCGAGCGCGGCGCGGGTCATTTCTGTTTCTTCCGGCTGCATCCCTTGCTGGAACCAGTTGACGACGATCAGCCAGCGTTTCGGATCATCGGCTTCCCGGTCCAGGCAAGCCTGGATGCGGGCCTGGAATTGCGGCACCGTCAGGCGCTGGTAATCGAGGCTGCAATTGAGCAGCCGCGAGCCGCCCGATTGCGGGTGCATGTGGGCGTCGATCAGCCCCGGCATCAGCATGCGGCCCTGCAAATCGACCACGCGGGTGCGTTGGCCGATATGCGCTTGTGCACCGTCGTCATCACCGACATAGGCAATCCGGCCGGCCCGCACCGCCAGTGCCTGGTGCACGCTGTTGTGGGCATCGATGGTGTAGATATAGCCGTTGCGGTACACCGTGTCGGCCGGTGCGGTTGCCGGCACGGCGCGGGCGGCAGGCGCTGCAGAGGCCAAAGGCGATGCGGCGGCCGGCAGCGCGGTGGCGAGCAAGGTGGCCAATGCGGTGGCCAATGCGGTCGTCACTGCGGCCGTCACTACGGCGGTGGCCGTTGCCAGCGAGGCCCGCGATGCGAACGGTATGATCGATGCGGTGCGGTTCCTGCCAGCTGCCTGATGCTCCATCCGGTACTCCTTATTCCAGTGCGGGTTTGTTAAACGGCCAGCGCAGGGCCGGCAGGAAGGCCAGCAGGTTGCCTGCCAGGACCAGCGCCAGCCCGCCGAAGGCGGCGGCGCTCCAGTGGTAGCCTTCAAACACCGTCGACACCGTCAGCGCCACGATGGGGAATAATACTGTGGAATAGGCGGCGCGGTCCGGGCCGATGCGGCCCACCAGCAACAGGTAGGCGGTGAACGCGATGACGGAGCCGGGAATCGCCAGGTACAGCAGCGATCCGACGTAGCGCGGGCTCGGCTCGAACGTGAACGGCATGCCCAGCACCAGCGCGCCGCTGGTGAGGATGGTGGCGCCGATCAGCATGGCCCAGCTGTTGGTGGTCCACGGCGTCAGGCCCAGCGCCTGCATCCGGCTCGACAGCAGGTTTCCGGTTGAAAAGAACAGGGTGCCCAGCAGCGCCAGCGCCAGGCCGGCCAGCATGCCGCTGTCATTCCAGTGGCCCTGCATTTGCGGCAGGAACAGCAGCGTGATGCCGGATAAGCCCAGCAGTGCGCCGGCCACCACTTGCGGCTTGATGGCGCGGCCCAGGAACAGGCGGCCGTTCAGCGCATTCCAGATCGGCGCGGTGGAAAACACCACGGCCACCAGGCCGCTTGGCACCCATTGGCTGGCGTAATAAAAGCACAGGAAGTTGCAGCAAAATAGGGCCAGGCCCTGTGCCAGCAAATACGGCCAGGCGGCGCGCGGTGGCCACACCGGCTTGCGCAGCACTTGCAAGACGATCAGCATGACGGCGGCGGCCAGCCAGAAACGGTAGGCAATCGACACCGGCGCGGGGACGGTGCCCAGCTGGAATTTGATGGCGATCCAGGTGGTGCCCCAAATCAGGACGGTGAGCAGGTAGAGAAATACGTTCATGGTGTGATCCTTCGGTTCGATGCCGCCATCGTGGGGCCGGCGCCGCCGGCGCGCTTGTCTGACTTTGCGCAAATGATGCCCCGGCCAGCGGCAATTGTCTGATCTTGCGCACTTTTCCGCGCCGTCCGGCAAGGGCGGCTTGCCCGGTGCTAGACTGGCTGCATGGCCACTTTTTCCCCTACTGCCGCTGCTTCCTTCTCGTCCGGTGCGGACGCCGGTTCGCCCACGATTGCCCACGCCGTGTTCAACACGATGCGCGGCACCGATGCGACGCTGGAGCGCTTTGCGTGGCTGGGGGACGGCATGGCGGCGGCAATCTGGCAGCGCGAGACGGTCGAGGCGGAAACCACGTATACGCAGCCGGGCCACCACACGTTTTCGTGCTACCTCGGCGGCGGCCACCGCACCGAGCGCAATGGCTCGCCGGGCGTGTACGGCGGGCCGAACCGGCTGTGTACCTTGCCGGACTGGCATGAATCATCGTGGCTGGTGCGGGGCAATTTGCGCCTGCTGCATGTGTACTTTATGCCGGAACATTTCACCAGCCGCGCCGTGCTGGAACTGGACCGCGAGCCGCGCGAACTGACGCTGGCCGACCGCACGTATTTCGAGCACCCGCGCTTGCTGGCGCTGTGCGAACGGCTGGTGGCCACGCCGTGGCAGGGCGCCGATGCGCTGTTGCGGGTCAATGAAATCACCCATGCGGCCTTGTCCGAATTGCTGCAGTCGCAGGCCATGACGGACCCCGGGGCGCGCTTGCGGGGCGGCCTGTCGACGGCGGTGCGGCGCCGGTTGGCCGATTACATCGACGCCAACCTGGCCCGGCCCATCACGCTGGGCGAACTGGCGCAGCTCGCGTGTTTATCGGAATTCCACCTGGCGCGCATGTTCCGCGTCTCGTTCGGCATGCCGCCGTCAGGCTGGGTGGCGCAGCGCCGCCTGGACCGGGCGCGCGCGCTGTTGAAGGAAACTGCCTTGCCGCTGCAGCAAGTGGCCGACCTGTGCGGTTACGCCGATTTGAGTCATTTCAGCCACCGCTTCAAGGCGGCGATTGGCGCACCGCCGGGGAAATACCGGCTGGCGCTGGCGTGACAGTAATGTTGGCCGCTTTCCGGTAGGGCGGCTTTTACAAAGCCGCCCTACGCGATGCCGATCAGGCCATTTCCGCCACGATGGCAAGAATCTGGTCGCCATACGACACCAGCTTTTTCTCGCCGACGCCGCTGATGCCGCGCAATTCGCCCAGCGTCGCCGGCTGGATTTTGGCGATTTCGCGCAGGGTGGCGTCGTGGAAGATGGTATAGGCCGGGACCTTGTGTTCGTTCGCGGTGCCCATGCGCCACCAGCGCAGCTTTTCGAAGATCGCCTGTTCGCCCGATGACAGGGCGGTTTCCTGGTAGTCGCGGGCGGTCGACGACGACGTACGCTTGTGTTTGACGGGTTTCTGGTACTGGCGCAGCCGTACCTTGTGTTCACCCTTCAATACCGGGCGCGCCGCATCGGTCAGTTTCAGCGAACTGTATTGCTCGTGATCGACCGTCACCAGGCCCAGTGCGATCACCTGGCGCAGGATGGCGCGCCACTCCTGTTCCGAGGTTTCCGCGCCGATGCCGAACACCGACAATTTATCGTGGTGCCAGGTTTGCACCCGTTCACTTTCCATGCCGCGCAACACATCGACCACGTGGCCGGCCGCGAAGCGCTGGTCGACGCGGTAAATCGCCGACAACAGTTTTTGCACTTGCACGGTGCCATCGAATGACACCGGCGGAATCAGGCAGGTATCGCAATTGCCGCACGGCGTGGCGGGTTCGCCAAAGTATTCCAGCAAGCGCATGCGGCGGCAACTGAGCGTTTCGCACAGGCCCAGCATGGCGTCGAGCTTCATGCTCAGCACGCGCTTGAAATTTTCATCCGCTTCGGATTCATCGATCATGCGCCGCTGCAGCACCACGTCCTGCAAGCCGTAGGCCATCCACGCCGAAGCGGGCATGCCGTCGCGGCCGGCGCGGCCGGTTTCCTGGTAATAGCCTTCGATACTTTTTGGTAAATCCAGGTGGCAGACAAAGCGCACGTCCGGCTTGTCGATCCCCATGCCGAAGGCGATGGTGGCGACCATGACGATATTGTCTTCGCGCAGGAAGCGGGCCTGGTTCTTGGCGCGCTTCGCGTGATCCATGCCGGCGTGGTAGGGCAGCGCCTTGATGCCGTGCTCGACCAGGAATTCCGCCGTTTCTTCGACCTTCTTGCGCGACAGGCAATACACGATGCCGGAATCGCCCTGGTGCTCGGCCGTGATGAAGTCGATCAGCTGTTTGCGGCCATTGGCCTTTTCAACGATCTGGTAGCGGATGTTGGGGCGGTCGAACGACGAGACGAACTGGCGCGCATTGTCGAGCGCCAGCCGGTGCACGATTTCGGCGCGGGTTTGCTGGTCGGCGGTGGCCGTCAGCGCGATGCGCGGCACGTTCGGGAAGTGTTCGTGCAGCACCGACAGCTTGATGTACTCGGGCCGGAAGTCATGGCCCCATTGCGACACGCAGTGCGCTTCATCGATGGCGAACAGCGCAATGTTCGAATCCTGGAGCAGGTCGAAGCAGCGCGGCGTCATCAGGCGTTCCGGCGCCACGTAGACCAGGTCCAGCTGGCCGGTGCGCACCAGCCGCTCGATGCGGCTGCTTTCCTCAAAGGTCTGGGTCGAGTTCAGGAACGCGGCGCGCACGCCGACTTCTTCCAGCGCGTCGACCTGATCTTGCATCAGCGCGATCAGCGGCGAGATCACCACGCCGACGCCGTCGCGCACCATGGCCGGAATCTGGTAGCACAGCGACTTGCCGCCGCCGGTGGGCATCAAGACCAGCGCATCGCCGCCATTGCCGACGTGCTCGACGATTTCGCTCTGGTGACCACGGAATTCCGGGTAGCCAAAGACGGTTTGCAGCAGGTGCAGCGAGCGGTCGGCGGTATCGTTCATGGATGAATAAATATTTAGTCAGCCCAGACCACGACGCCGGAATAGGCGGTGGCGATGACAACCAGACCAAACACGATACGGTACCAGGCAAAGATCGTAAAGTCGTGGGTGCTGATGTAGCGCAGCAACCAGCGCACGCACAGGAAGGCGGAAATGAAGGCGGCAAACAGGCCGACGCCGAACATCGGCAAATCGGCGGCCGACAGCAGCGCGCGGTCCTTGTACAGCGAATACGCGCTGGCCATCAGCAGCAGCGGCATCGCCAGGAAGAATGAGAATTCGGTGGCGGCCTTGCGCGACAGGCCGAACATCATGCCGCCGATAATGGTGGCGCCGGAACGGCTGGTGCCCGGGATCAGCGCAAACGCTTGCGCGCAGCCGACCTTGAAGGCGTCCATTGGGGTCATGTCGTCCACCGTGTGCACGCGCACCGCGTGCGGATTGGCCTTGGCGCGTTTTTCCACCCACAGGATGATGAAGCCGCCGATGATAAACGCCAGCGCCACCGGCACCGGCTTGAACAGCGTGGCCTTGATGGCCTTGTTGAACAGGAAACCGAGGATCGCGGCCGGCAGGAAGCCGATGATCAGGTTGACGATGAAGCGCTGCGCGCGGCTGTCGCTGAACATGCCGGACAAGACGGTGGCGATTCGTACGCGGTATTCCCACATGACAGCGACAATGGCGCCGGTCTGGATGACGATTTCAAAGACTTTGACTTTGTCGCCCACGAAATTGAGCAGGCTGCCGGCCAGGATCAGGTGGCCGGTGGAGGAAATCGGCAGAAATTCGGTAAAGCCTTCAACCAGGCCCATGATGAAGGCCTGTATTACAAGTGTGATGTCCATATTAGTTGTCAATCAGGAAACGCGGGGAGTCGAAGCTTACCATGTGGGGCGCATGGCAAGATGTACCGTGCGCTGAGGTCGGTATTCTACCCTGTTACCCCGCCGTGCCGGACGCCGTGTTGGGCTCAAGCCCGGGGATTTACAACTGTCCGTTGTTAGTATTATCACTCGCTGCATCTAGTGAGACAGGTGGAAGCGGGTTATATTGACTTTCCTATAACTTGGAGATCGTGATGGAATATGTCAACCTGGGCCGTACGGGCCTGAAAGTATCCCGCCTGGTGCTGGGCTGCATGACCTTCGGCGCGCCGGACCGTGGCGGTCATGCATGGACGCTGGGTGAAGACCAGAGCCGCCCCATCATCCGCCACGCGCTGGAATCCGGTATCAATTTCTTCGACACGTCGAATTCCTATTCCGACGGCACCAGCGAAGAAATCACCGGCCGTGCGCTGCGCGACTTCGCGCGCCGCGACGAGGTGGTGATCGCCACCAAGGTGTTTTTCCCGCAGGGTAAAGGCCCGAACCAGCGCGGCCTGTCGCGCAAGGCGCTGATGGCGGAAATCGACAACAGCCTGCGCCGCCTGGGCACCGACTATATCGACCTGTACCAGATCCACCGCTGGGATTACCACACGCCGATCGAAGAAACGCTGGAAGCGCTGCATGACATCGTCAAGGCCGGCAAGGCACGCTACATCGGCGCCTCATCGATGTATGCGTGGCAATTTGCCAAGGCCTTGCACGTGGCCGAGCGCAATGGCTGGACCCGTTTCGTCAGCATGCAAAACCAGTTAAATTTGATCAACCGCGAGGAAGAGCGCGAAATGCTGCCGCTGTGCCTGGACGAACAGGTCGGCGTGATTCCGTGGAGCCCGATGGCGCGCGGCCGCCTGACGCGCGACTGGGACGAGGCCAGCCATCGTTCGGAAACCGACCAGATTGCCAAGGACATGTATACGGCGACCGAGGCCGCCGACCGCATCGTGGCGGAGCGCGTCAAGCAGGTGGCCGAAGCACGCGGCATTCCCCGCGCCCAGGTGGCGCTGGCATGGGTGCTGCAACAGCCGGCGGTGACGGCGCCGATCATCGGCGCGGCCAAAAACAGCCATATCGATGACGCGGTGGCGGCGCTGAAAGTCAAATTGACGAAGGAAGAAATCCGCCTGCTGGAAGAGGCGTATATCCCGCACGCGGTGGCGGGGTTTAATTAAGTGGCGGGCGCGCAGGCCTGGCGCGCCCACCATGCGATGCCGTAGTGAGTACCTATGACGTATCTTGACGTGTTGTGGCTGCATACCAATGACCAGCTACCGGTGCGTATCGTGTCGGAGCTGGACGCGCAGCGCCATGAAGTGCGCAAGCTGGAATTTTTCCGCAACCGGGGCGTGGGATTTGCGGAGCGTGATTTTGCGTTTGGCGGCACGGAACTGGATGCGGCGCCGCTGCCTGAACTGGAACAAATCAATGCCGATCCGCAGCGCCATGGCGCGGAAATCTGCGCCTGGGAGTTCGATGTGCTGTGGCTGCAGCATGCTGGCGTCTGAGTCTATTGGAGATCGGTTTCCAGTTCGTAGCTTGTGCTGCGGCCCCCCGCGCCGTTTTTCTTCAACACGCCAAGTGCCAGCAATTCATTGATATCGCGCAGCGCGGTATCTGGCGAGCACTTGGCAATCGCCGCCCACTTACTGCTGGTCAGTTTGCCGTCGAAACCATCGAGCAGCCTGTTTAGCAACTTCCTTTGGCGATCATTCAGCGGCGTCATGGCCCAGCGTTGCCAAAATCGCGCTTTCGCCAGTACGGCATTGAGCGTCAGGTGCGCCTGATCGATGGCTTGGTGCAGGGTGGTCAGAAACCAGGACAGCCATGGCGTGACATCCATCGATTGTTTTTGCGTCCGCTCAAGGATGTCGTAATACGCTTTGCGTTCGCGCTGGATTTGCGCGGACAGGCTGTAAAAGCGTTGCGGGGTCCCGTCTGCCCGGGCCAGTAACAAGTCGCCGATGGCTCGGGCCATGCGGCCGTTGCCATCGTCAAACGGATGCAGTGTGACGAACCACAGGTGGCCCAGACCCGCCTTGATCAAAGGTGGTTCTTGCACTGTGTTGTTGTCGCCGTTGATCCAATCCAGGAAACGCCGCATCTCCATCTCAAGGCGTTTTGCGGGAGGCGCCTCAAAGTGCACGCGTTGGCGGTTGACCGGGCCGGAGACAACCTGCATCGGCCCGCTACTGTCATCGCGCCAGGCGCCGACATTGATTTTGGATAGACCCGAATAGCCGGTGGGGAAAAGGGCGGCATGCCAGCCAAATAAACGCTCGCCGGTCACGGCCGCCTGGCTGTTGGCCGTGGCGTCGAGCACCATATCGACCACGCCTTCAATATGCCGGTCGACCGGCGCCAGTGCCCCAATATCGACACCGAGCCTCCGCGCGATGCATGAGCGCACGGAGGCGACATTCAATGTTTCGCCCTCGATCTCGCTGGTTTTGATGACGTCTTCGGTCAGTGCTGCCAAGCTGGCTTGATCGCGCAAGGCCATGCCGACGTCCGCTAGTCGCCCGATCAACAACCCTTGGGCATGGCTGACGTCCGCCAGCGGCTTGGCCAATAGCGCCAGATCAAAATGCCAGTCCGGCCAGTCGGGGGCCTGCCAGATATAGTCATAATCTCCGCAGTTCATGCGGAGATTATGCGCCAGATTCACCGCATGACCAAGTTAATCTCCGCAAATAATGCGGAGATTGCTGCGGCTATTCACCGCATGGGTCTTTTCTGGCGGTCACAACTTAACAGTCGCATACGGCGACAGTACTTCCCACCCCAGCGCCAGGTATAAATCCCGGCCTTCTTCCGTGGCCACCAGCACCCGGCGCGACGCGGAGGATTGCTGGGTAGCCCCCAGCGCCGCTATCAGCGCCTTGCCCAGACCGCGCCGGCGGTGCGGCGCTTCCGTCACGATGGTGTCAAAGATAAAGACACCGTCATGTTCGACGGCGTAGCCGCTGGAGGCAAGGGAACCGTCTTCAAAGAAGAGGCGTGCCACGGTCGCTGCGCCTTCTACGGCGATCGCCAGCCGGTACCTGGCCGGCAGCGGCGGTGCCGCCATCGGGGCGCCGTCGTGCACCATCAGGTAGCCGACCTGCTGCAGCCGCCAGCCCGGCGGCATCAGCGCCAACAATTGCTCGCCGGTGCCGCACATTTTAATCAAGGTGAGGGGATCATCGACCGTCAGCGCCAGCGCATGGATGCCAGGCGCAGGACCCGCGAAGACATGGCGGCAGCGCTCAGCCGGCAGCGCGGTATCGACGCGCCAGCCGCCATGGCAAGCGACCGGCAATGGCAAGCCGCGCGCCACGGAGCGTGCAGCCAGCCAGCGGCGCAGCAAGACAGGATCGACGTGCGCCGTCATGTGCGCCGCCCTCAGTGCGGACGCGTTGCCCGTTCCAGTTCCCCCAGCCACTGCACCGCATATTCGCGGCTGTCGCCGCACATGTCGGCCGCCGGTTGCAGGCCACCGCAAAAGGCGGGACGTTCCGGTTTGCCGAAGATCAGGCAGCGGTTGTCATCGGCCAGCTGGATGCAGCGGACGCCGGCGGGCTTGCCATTCGGCATACCAGGAATCGGAGAAGTAATGGACGGCGCCGTGCAGCAGGCGCCGCAGTTGGGGCGGCATTCCATCATGACAAAAACCAGCGGGCAAAAGGGCGATTGTACCGTATGACCCCGCGCCCGCCTGATGTACCGGCCGCGCTTACGGCTTGCCCGGCGCGAAATTCGCCCGTGCCAGCTGGCCCGGCTGCAAGCCCGAGGTGGCACCCAGCTCCAGGTACACCTTGGCCATCTGCATCGGGCGCTCGGCCTGCGAAATCACGATGACTTTTTGCGCGGTCATGCGCTGGTTGCTCGATGGGAAGTCGATTTCCACCGGGTCGTCCAGGTTCACGTCGCGTAGTTTGGAGCGGGGAATCGAGGCCACCACGCGCATGCGCGATGGATCGAACACCGTCAGCAAGTGGCGGCCCGACGAGGCCGACTCACCGACGCGCGCCAGCACCGCCGACACCATGCCGTCGTAGGGCGCCGTGATGTCCGACTGGCCGACACGCGCCAGCAGCTGTCCCGCGGTCACGCGGTCGCCTGGACGCACCGGTATGGCGGTGATTTCACCGCTGCTGGGCGCGCGCAAAGTGCACAGGCGCGCCGATTCTGTATAGCCTTCCGTGTTGCGTAAATCCACCTGTTCATGGAGACCGGGGCGGGCGGCCGCCAGCGAGTTGCCGGCGCCGGCACTGGCGCCCTGCATTGGCAGGATCACTGCCGCGATAGCGCCCAGTACGAATTTGACCAGCAATTGTGGGGCTGGCGCTTTTGAAGCCTGTAGCATGTTGTCATCCCAAAGCGTTGTTGTGGTTATAAGCCCGCCGCACGCAGTGGTTTGGGCGTGACGTTCAGGCAGGTGGGTGAGAATACAAAACAGTTGTGTAGAAATTGTGAGCATTTAGTTCAGAATGTGGAAAGTGTTGTATGTCTGCGTTACAAGTTATGTTTCCATAATGACAAATACATTCTTCCTGTCCTGGCTGTTTCGTCTGTTTTTCCTCCTGCTTTCCTTGGGCGCGTCGTCGGCCGCGCTGGCGACGCGCAGCGTGATGGAATTGCCGGCGCACTTTCCGCTGCGCTTAGAAGGAACGCTCGAATATGTGGAAGACGCGTCCGGCCAGATGACGCTGGACCAGGTGCGCGCCTTGCCGGCGCGGCGCTATACGGCGCTGACGGCGGACAACTTCACCAAGGGCTTCACCGCCTCCGCTTACTGGGTGCGCTTCACGCTGGTTAATCCTGATCCGCGCCCGGTGGTGTGGGTGCTGCAGCACCGCTTGCCGTTTACCGATTATGTGGAAGCGTGGGTGTTGACGGGACCGGTGCGCATGCACGAAGTGGCGGGCGACCGTACCCAGGTCGAGGAACGGCAGTTGCCGGCCCATTTGCCCAGCTTTAAGTTCACCTCGGCGCCGGGGGAGAGTGCGGAAGTCTATGTTCGTCTTGGCAATATGAACAAGGCGGAAATGCAGATGGTGTTCCGGCTCGATACGCTGGCGTCGTTTGTGTCCAACATGGCGCGCAATGAAAACCAGTTGGGGATCCTGTACGGCGTGCCGCTGGCGCTGGCGTTTTCCTCGCTGGTGGGCGCGGCCGTCGCGCGCGACCGGCGCTTTTCCACCTATGGCCTGTATGCGCTGGCCACCATCGCCACCTGGATCGGCTTCAATGGCCACTTCGCGCGCTTCCTGCCGTTTGATGATCCGGATCTGTTCAACAACCTGCTGCACATGCTGATGCTGGTGCAGATCATCTTCCTGATCCTGTTTGCGCGCCAGTTCCTGCAAACGCCGACCCGCATGCCGCGCTATGACCGCATCTT
This sequence comes from Burkholderiaceae bacterium, assembly GCA_019751755.1. Taxonomy (GTDB): domain Bacteria; phylum Pseudomonadota; class Gammaproteobacteria; order Burkholderiales; family Burkholderiaceae_D; genus Rugamonas. The sequence continues at coordinate 15,540 of JAIENA010000302.1, forward strand.
CGTGGCCATCATCGTGGCGGCCTGCATCGGCATCGGGCTGCGCCTGTGTGGCGTCTTTACGCTGGTGACGCAACTGACCCTGCTGCTGATGGCGATGACGTCCATCACGACACTGGCGGCCTGGCATGGGTGGCGTATCGGCATGGCCCATGCGCGCTGGTTCTTCTTCGCACAGTTTTGCAGCACGCTGCCGGTGGCGGTCGGGCTGGCCGGCATTCGCCTGGGCTTTTATGCGTATGATGGTTTCATCAATTTCCAGGGCGTCTACTTTGCTGAATTGCTATTGCTGGCGGTGGCGCAGCATGATCACGTGCGCCGCATGCAAGACCGCCAGCGCCAGCTGGAACAGCAGCACGAACGCGCGCTGGCCGAGCGCAACGCCTTCCTGGAAGCGGAAATGGTCAACCGCAGCAATGCCATGGCGGCGCTGGAGCGGCGCGCCGCGTTTGTCGCCGAAGTGGGCGCCGTCACGCAGCGCGTGGCCGGCGGCGAATTCACGGCGCGGCTGGCGCTGCCGGACGATGGCGCCATGCAGCCGCTGGCGGTCAGCGTCAACGCGATGGCGGAATCGCTGGCGCGGCTGGAGGGCGCCCGGCGCCACTGGATCGCCGAAATCAGCCACGAATTGCGTACCCCGCTGGCGGGGCTGGTGGGGGAAATCGAAGCCATGCTCGATGGTGTGCATCCGATCGACATGGAACACGTGGAGTCGCTGCACCGTACCTGCGAACGCCTGACCCGGCTGGTGGACGATTTGCACGAACTGGCCATGAGTTACCTGCGTCCGCTGCGCTGTAAATTTGCTCCGCTCGATTACCAGCAATTGCTGGCCGACCTGTCGCCTTATTTCGCCGCGGAGGCCCGCAAAAAAGGCCTGCAACTGGAAGTCCATTGCGATGCGCCGCAAACCCCGGCAATATGGGATAGCGCACGGATCAACCAGTTGCTGATCAACCTGCTGTCCAACAGCATCGCTTACACCGATGCGCCGGGCCGCATCACGGTGCGGGTCACGCCGCTGGCGCAGCGCGTGCGCATTGTGATTGAAGACAGCGCGCCGGGTTTGTCGCGCGACGAGCTGGCGCAAGTGTTCGAGCCGCTGTTCCGCGCCGAGTCGGCGCGCAGCCGCCGCAGCGATGGCAGCGGGTTGGGCATGAAGATTTGCCGCGCGATTGTCGATGCGCACCATGGCGCCATTGGCGTCGCAGGTTCCGCACTGGGTGGTGTGCTGGTGCGGATCGAGTTGCCAACCATGCCGGAGGACCAGGCGCCATGAGTTACACCGTGCTGATTGCGGAAGATGATGACCAGATTGCCGGCGTGCTGTCGGACTATTTGGTGCGGGAAGGCTTTGCGGTGCGGCGTGTCGCCGACGGACGCGCAGCGCTGCGCGCCATCCTCGACGACGCGCCCGCGGTGGTGATCCTCGACGTGACCCTGCCCGGCATGGATGGCATCTCGTTGTGCCGCACGGTGCGCCACAGCAGCCCGGTGCCGATCCTGATGCTGACGGCGCTGTCGTCGGAAGAAGACCGTTTGAACGGCCTCAATTCCGGCGCCGACGATTACGTCTGCAAACCATTTTCCCCGCGTGAAATCGTGGCCCGCGTGCATGCGCTGCTGCGGCGCGCCGACCCGGCGCTCAAAGTCAAGCCGGCGCAAACCGGTTTCGTGATCGGCAACGCCAATGAGCGCGTGCTGTTTGATGGCCAGCCGGTGCCGCTGACCCGCATCGAGGAACGGCTGTTTCGCACCATGGCGGCCACGCCGCGCCGCGTGTTTACGCGCGAAGCGCTGATCAATGCGATGAGCGTGGAAATGCGTGATATCGGCGACCGCGCGATCGACACCCACATTAAAAATGTGCGCCGCAAATTGAAGCAGTTGGCGCCGGACCGGGGTTTTATCCACGCCATGTATGGCGTCGGTTATTACTTCGAAGAGAAGGTGGAGTCGTTATCGCAGCGGGGCTGAGTGGCGTCATCACCACGTAACATTTGGCTGCCATGATACGACCTATCGTTCATTCTCTCTCCCTTGAATGTTTGGCCCGTCGCCCAAAAGGTAGACGGGCTTTTTTTTCTCTCTATGGAGATGGCTGCGCAGGCGCGTGCATCAGGTCCAGGCGCCGCACCAGGTCGCCCAGTACCATGCGGTAAAGTTCCTCTCCCAGCACGCCGTCTTCGCCACCGGCGTCGATATTCGGATTGTCGTTGACTTCGATCAGTACCGGCCCCCGCGTCGTCATTTTCATGTCCACGCCATACAAGCCATCACCGATCAGGTTGGCCGCCTGGGTGGCATAGGCCAGCAGGTCGGCTGGCACGGCGTCGAGCGGGACGCTGGCCGCCATGCCAAACTCGGCGTTGCCCTGGGCATCGCGCTTGGCCACTTGCCAGTGCCCCTTGGACATGAAGTATTGGCTGGCGAAGATGGGCTTGCGGTTCAGCACGCCGATGCGCCAGTCGAACTCGGTGTACAGGTATTCCTGCACCAGCACCAGCGACGACTGTTGCAGCAACTCGCTGGCGACGGCGGTCAATTGCGCGGCATTGGCCACTTTGGTGACGCCACGCGAAAAGGCGCCATCCGGTATTTTCAGCACCATCGGATAACCGATCTCTTTTTCCATGCGCGAAATGTCGGCCAGATCGCGTTTTTGCAGCGCATAGGTGCGCGGCACCGGAATATCGTTGCTGTGCATCAGGTCGGCCAGATAGACCTTGTTGGTGCAACGCAGAATCGAGCTCGGGTCGTCGATCACCACCAGCCCCTCGCTTTCGGCCTTCTTGGCGAACAGGTAGGTATGGTGGTTGATGGCGGTTGTTTCGCGGATCAATAGCCCGTCGAACGCGCCCAGGCGGGAAAAGTCCGCCTTTTCAATCAGGCTGACATCAATCCCCAGCGTGCGGCCCGCGCTGACAAAGTTGGCCAGCGCGGCGGGATTACTGGGCGGCAGTGCTTCGTGTGGATCATGCAGGATGGCGATATGGTACCGGTAGCGCCGTGGCGCCGGCACGGTCGGCTGCGCGATGCCCTCGAACCGTCGCAAGGCCGCGCCGCACGCCGCCCGCTGGCGCTCATTGAGGGTGCCGAGACTTTGCACCTTGATGCCGGCGATTTGCCATTCGGTATCGTCGCGCGCGAACTCGACCCGCATCAGGGGCGTCGGGAAGGTGTCAAAAATGTGACGCGCCAGCGCGGCCAGTGGCGTGTAGTCGGTCTCGCCGAAATGGATATCCATGGAAAACTCGACCGGCATCGGCCTGCTGTTGTCCTCATCGAGCAAGGCATTCAGCGCCAGGTTCAGTTCGGACGTGTCGAGACTGTAGATGGCCTTGCGTGACAGGTCGTTGATGGTTTTCACCGAGGGCAGCACCTGCTGCCCGCGCGCTTCCGCCATCAATGAACAGTAGTAGCCGACGGACAGGTATTTATAGCTGCGGCACAGGTTGATCACCAGTTCGGTGGTGTGCGCGGGGTCGAGCGGCCGGGCCAGGAATTGCGCCGCGCTCATGACGCCGCAGCGCGGGTCCATCTGGGGCCAGTCGGATGGCTGGTCGACCAGTACAAGCACCGCCGGTGCGGGCTGGGCGCGCTGTGCAGCGGCGCGGCCTGGGGCGGCTGGTGGCAACAGGGACGTGGTACTGGGGCCGTCTTCCTCGGCCGCTTGGCCGGGCGCCGTGGCAGGCACCATTTTAAGAACCGTGGTCATGGTCTGGACTTGAGTTGAACGTGGGTCGATTCTAGTGATCCCGCCGTAAATTCCTCGTAAAGAATCCGCCCTGAACCGTCAAAATTGCATATACGGCCGGTTACGGGCAGTTGCTGCGCGCCAGCGCGTACAGCGCAACCTCTTGCGGCTGGTCCATGACCATCCACTGTGCCCGCCGCTCGCTCCGATGCAAGAAGCCCAACCGTTCCAGCAAGCGGATCGAGGCGTCATTGTCCCGATCGACTTCGGCCTCGATCCAGTCGAGTTCAAGCTCCAGGAATGCCTGCGCCAGCAGCGCGCGTAGCGCTTCGGCGGCATAGCCATGTCCCCAGTGTCGTCGCGCCAGCAGATAACCGACCAGCGCGCGGCGCGTTGCGGGATGGATGTCGTACAGCGCGCAACTGCCGATCAGCTCACCGCTGGCACGCAGCACGATCGCCAGGTGCAGGGCGCTGCCATTGCGGACATCACGGCGGGCTTCAGTCACCGCCGCCTGCGCCTGGGCCAGGGTGGTCCAGGGGCGGTGGTTCCAGTGGCGCATGACGTCGCCATCGCCATACAGGGCCAGCAATGCCGCTGCATCGCCGGAACCCAGTAGGCGCAGCAGCAGGCGTTCAGTTTGGATCGGGGGCGGGATGCGGCGTTGCATAGGGCGGTCGAGGTATATCGAGGTATCGAAAGGAGCGCCAGCCTAGCAGGCGGCCCGCCGTTGCAAGGCCGCCTATACAAAAGTTTTACGGAACCGGTACCTACTTTTTTCAGATTTTTTACCGGGACGCTTGCTAATCTGCTCCTGTCGAAACAGCCATTGGAATGCCGCCATGATTGTCGCCCTCATCAATCAGCATCGGAGTGAAGATCGTTGTGTCATCGCCCGTAATCTGGCCGTGCTGCGCGCTCGCAGTGGCCGCAAGGTATGCCTGGTCACGCCGGCGCCGCATGGCAGCCACTGGTGTTTTGAGCGCAATAGCGCCGGGATCGCGCCAAGGATCGAGACGCGCGGCGCGGGCAAGCCGGGTGACGGCGTCGAGCTGCTGCGCAGGCACTTCAACGATATCGTCGCCGATGTCGGATGCCGCCATACGCAAGCCAGCCAGCACATGCTGGCGGCGGCAAAGCGGGTGCTGGTGCCGGTCCATGGCGGCGATCTGGATCTGGCCAGCCAATACGATTTAATTGAACGCATGCATGCGGCCCACCGCTCGAACCCGGACATGCGTGTGCTGTTTGTGATGGTGACCGCTGTCGATGGTCCCGCTGCCACCGAGCGCGCCGCCGTGCGGGCCTGTGTGGCACGCCTGCGCGGTGCGGGATTGGCAGCGACGGTCTTGTGCGCACCGGCCGCGCTCGATTACGGCGCCGGCCGCTGTGTCTGCGACGCTGAAACCTGCGATCCGCAAGCGGCCCGCCAAATGCACGATCTTTACCGGGAAATTTATGCACCGGACACCGCGCCTGCCACGGTGCCGATGCCCCTGGCACTGTTCCCGCCGCGCGCCTTTGTTGCGCTGTGACGCTGGCGCTTGTTTGCCTGGTTGCTTGCCAGTTTGTTTGCCTGATTGTTTGTCTCAAGGAGCATATGATGCTGCGTTGGATCGTTGGGATGTTGGCATCCCGCCCGCCT
>JAIENA010000029.1 GCA_019751755.1 Burkholderiaceae bacterium
CGCAAGCGCGGTTTCAGCAGGGGGGCGGGTGTCACCAATAGGTCGATCTCGTAGCCGAACAGCGCGCCGATGCCGCCAGACCATTGCACTCCGCAAGTTCGCCCCACCTCCCTTTGTTGATGGCATCGATCCCTGTTCTGGTGGCTTGCAGTTCTTCCTGCGCGCTGCGGTGCTACGCTGATCGAATCTATTGATGAATTTAAGTCATGGATTGGTGAGATTTATTCACTTTTTTTCATGACTTGCTCTGCGTAGAATAGGTCGCATTCCCGCTCATGCAGCAGGCGTTCGGCACTTTTATCAGGCAGGGCTATGCAATGACCAACGACTTCACTTTTACCATCAAGAGCATGCGTTTCGACGAGGACTACCGTCCTTCGGAGCAGACTCGCATCACCACCAATTTCGCCAATCTGGCCAGGGGCGCGCGCCGCCAGGAAAACCTGCACAATACCTTCAGCATGATCAATAACCGCTTCAATGCGTTGGCGCACTGGGACAACCCTCAAGCCGACCGTTATTCGGTCACGCTGGACATTATTACGGTCGAGATGCATATCGCCGGCGACGACCGCGCCGGTGCGCTGCCGTTGATCGAGATCCTGAAGCCGACCATCCTCGATCGCAACACCGGCCGGTGTATCGACGGTATCGCTGGCAATAATTTTTCGTCCTATGTGCGCGACTACGACTTCAGTGTGCTGCTGCAAGAGCACACCAGGGGGCGCGCGCAATTCGGTACGCCGGATAATTTCGGTGAGCTGCACGGAAAGCTGTTCCAGTGCTTCCTGAAGTCGCCGGTCTACGCTGCCCATTTCAGCAAGCCTCCCGTCATCTGCCTGAGCGTGTCGAGCAGCAAAACCTATCAGCGCACCGAAAATCACCATCCGGTGCTGGGGACCGAATATCTGCAGGATGAGCACTCCCTGACCGATGTGTATTTCAAGAAAATGGGATTGGCGGTCCGGTATTTCATGCCGCCTGACAGCACCGCACCGCTGGCGTTTTATTTCACCGGCGATCTTCTCAACGACTACACCAATCTGGAACTGGCCGGAACGATCAGTACCATGGATACCTTCCAGAAGATCTACCGGCCCGAGATCTACAACGCCAACGCCGTGGCCGGACGGATCTACCGCCCAAGCCTGAAGCACCAGGATTACTCGCTGACCCGTATCGTCTATGACCGGGACGAGCGCAGCCGCTTGGCGGTCGAACAGGGCCGCTTTGCCGAAGAACACTTCATCAAACCCTATCGGGCTGTGCTCGACCGCTGGTCGGCGAACTACGCTGCCTGACCATCAGAAAACCATAAGGATTATTGTGAACAAACTGTTGCCCACATCAACTGCTGGAAGCTTGCCTAAACCGTCCTGGCTTGCCGAGCCCGAAAAACTCTGGTCGCCCTGGAAATTGCAGGGCGAGGAGTTGCTTGATGGTAAGCGCGATGCCCTGCTGCTGGCGCTGCAGGAGCAGGTGCATGCCGGTATCGATATCGTCAGCGATGGCGAGCAGACCCGTCAGCATTTTGTGACGACCTTCATTGAGCATCTTGACGGTGTCGATTTCGAGAAGCGCGAGACGGTACGCATCCGCGATCGCTACGACGCGAGCGTGCCGACGGTGGTGGGGGCGGTGGCCCGCCGCAAACCAGTGTTCGTCGAGGACGCTAAATTCCTGCGTCAGCAGACCACGCAACCCATCAAGTGGGCGTTGCCGGGTCCGATGACCATGATCGATACGCTGTATGACGCGCATTACCGCAGCCGCGAGAAGCTGGCCTGGGAATTTGCCGCCATTCTCAACCAGGAAGCGCGCGAACTCGAGGCTGCCGGGGTCGACATCATCCAGTTCGATGAGCCTGCGTTTAATGTGTTTTTCGACGAGGTCAACGATTGGGGTGTGGCCGCGCTGGAGCGGGCCGTTGAGGGGCTGCGTTGCGAGACCGCCGTGCACATCTGCTATGGCTACGGCATCAAGGCCAATACCGACTGGAAGAAGACACTGGGGTCGGAGTGGCGCCAGTACGAACAAGCGTTTCCCAAGCTGCAGCAATCAACGATCGGCATGGTGTCGCTGGAATGCCATAACTCCCTGGTCCCGATGGATCTGATTGAGCTTATTCGTGGCAAAAAAGTGATGGTCGGCGCCATCGATGTGGCCTGTGGCCGGGTTGAGACGGCGGAGGAGGTCGCCGCCACCTTGCGCAAGGCATTGCAGTTCGTCGATGCCGACAAGCTCTACCCTAGCACCAACTGCGGCATGGCGCCCCTGTCCCGTCAGGTGGCAAGGGGTAAGCTGCATGCGCTGAGCGCGGGCGCGGCGATTGTGCGCCAGGAACTGGCGAACCAGGGTTGAGCGCGCGTATGTCACTGTTCAGTAGCGTCATCGAGCCATCGGGCTATCGCGAAGCGCTTGGTCATTATGCCTCCGGCATTGCCGTGATCACGTCGCAGCTCGACGGTGAGCTGCTCGGCTTCACCTGCTCATCGTTTTGCAGCGTATCGATGAGTCCGCCTTTGGTGTCGTTCAGCGTCATGTCGGATTCGGCCAGTTATCCGGGGATACGCCAGGCCGGGCGGTTTGCTGTCAATATCTTGTCGGATCAGCAAGCCGACATTTCCCGGCAATTCGCCCGGCGCGGCGCCGATAAATGGGATGGTGTGGAACGGCTGGAGTCGCCTTTGGGTAACCCGGTCATCGCCGGCAGCCTGCACTGGCTCGATTGCCGGATCCATGCCGAGCACGTCGCCGGCGATCATCTGATTGTCGTTGGTGAAGTGACAGCCATGAGCTCACGGAAAAGCGTTGCGGCGCGCCCATTGCTTTATTACCAAGGGCAGTACCGCTACCTCGTCGCGCAGCAGGCCTGGTAGGGCTGGGCTGGCAAAGTGCCATTCCGCGATCGTGCCATTCGTGCGAAGGGGGGGGCGTTCCGCGGCATTCCATTGGGCGCAACAAAAAAAAGCCGGCGCGAGGCCGGCTTTCTCTTGCGCTGCATTAATCGCTTAGTCGCGGTTGCCGCCCAGGCCCAGCAGGGCCAGCAGGTTGCTGAAGATGTTGTACACGTTCAGGTACAGCGACAGCGTGGCGCTGATGTAGTTGGTTTCGCCGCCATTGATAATCTGCTGCACGTCATACAGGATGAACGCGGAGAAGATACCGATCGCCAGCACGGAAATCACGATGTACAGCGCCGACAGCTGGAAGAAGATGTTCAGCAGCGACGCGGCCATCAGCACCAGCACGCCGGCGAACAGCCACTTGCCCATGCCGGAGAAGTCGCGCTTGGACACGGTGGCCACGGTGGCCATCACGCCGAACACGGCTGCGGTGCCGCCGAACGCCATCATGATCAGCTGGCCGCCGTTGGAGAAGCCCAGGGTGCGGGTCAGCAGCGGCGTCAGCATCAGGCCCATGAAGAACGTGAAACCGAGCAGCAAGGCCACGCCCATGCCACTGTCCTTGTTCTTTTCAATGCCCCAGATGAAGCCCCAGGCCACGCCCAGGAACAGGATCGCGCCCATGAAGCCGCGTGGAATTGGCACTTGCATCATCACACCCAGCGCGGCGCCCAGCACGGTCGGGATCATCGACAGTGCCAGCAGCCAGTAGGTGTTGCGCAGCACATTGTGGCGCACCAGCGCACTGCTGCGGCCCCATTCGTAAGTGTTCTGCATGTTGTTCATATTGCCTCCTAAGTAAAAGAGCGGAGAACCGCTTGCCAAAAGCATAGCACGTCGCCGTGACGTGGCGCAAAAATTGCCTTAAACGCGGCTTAAATGGGCCGCCGGCACGTTCCCGGCACTATGCCGGCACAGTTAAACTGCGTCAAACTTGCATGGCTGATATAGCTGATATTCGTAACCGGCTTTGATCTATGGTAAAATCAAGGGTTGATTGAATCATCAATTTTGTTTTAAACCATTCTTTTTATTGGAGTTTTTCAATGGCAATCGAACGCACCCTGTCGATCATCAAACCTGACGCAGTTGCTAAAAACGTAATCGGCCAGATCTACAGCCGTTTCGAAGGCGCTGGCCTGAAAGTGATCGCTGCGCGTATGACCCAACTGTCCCGCGCTGAAGCCGAAGGCTTCTACGCTGTGCACAGCGAGCGTCCATTCTTCAAAGACCTGGTCGACTTCATGATCTCCGGTCCAGTCATGATCCAGGTGCTGGAAGGCGAAGGCGCGATCCTGAAAAACCGCGACCTGATGGGCGCGACCGATCCGAAGAAAGCTGAAAAAGGCACCATCCGTGCTGATTTCGCTGACTCGATCGACGCCAATGCCGTACACGGTTCCGACGCTGCTGAAACCGCAGCTGTTGAGATCGCTTACTACTTCCCAGCACTGAACGTTTACTCGCGTTAATCTGCGCGTTAAGCGTCGCGTGAATCGCATTGCTTCCACTTGGCGGCAGGCGAGACTGGACTAAGCTGTATTAGTATGACCCCCGCGCCCCGGCCATTGGTCGGGGCATGGGTTTTTCTGGACTGATTTTCTTTGAGCATGAATATGGATACGACCCTCACCAATTTGCTGGATTTCGATCCCGCGCAACTAGTCGCCTACTGTGCGGAGTTGGGTGAGAAGCCGTTCCGCGCGAAACAGTTGCAACGCTGGATCCACCAGTTCGGCGCCGCTGATTTCGACGAAATGACGGACCTGGCCAAGTCGCTGCGCGAAAAGCTGAAGACCCGCGCCCGTATTGTGGCGCCTGCCATCATCAGCGACCACACCTCGTCGGACGGCACGCGCAAGTGGCTGGTCGACGTCGGTAATGGCAACGCGGTGGAAACCGTGTTCATTCCTGAAGAAAATCGCGGCACCCTGTGCATTTCCACCCAGGCCGGCTGCGCCGTTAACTGCCGTTTTTGCTCGACCGGTAAGCAGGGCTTTTCGCGCAACCTGTCGGTGGGCGAAATCATCGGTCAGTTGTGGATGGCGGAATTCGAATTGCGCCGCACCAAGGGTATCGAGCCCGGCCCGAAAGGCGAACGCCAGATCACCAACGTGGTCATGATGGGCATGGGCGAGCCGTTGCTGAACTTCGAGCCGACCGCCACCGCGCTGAAACTCATGCTGGACGACAATGCCTATGGCCTGTCGCGCCGCCGCGTGACCCTGTCCACCTCCGGCGTGGTGCCGATGATGGACAAGCTGGCGCAGGAAGTGCCGGTGGCGCTGGCCGTGTCGCTGCACGCGTCGAACGACGAGTTGCGCAATGGCCTGGTGCCGCTGAATAAAAAATATCCGCTGGCGGAGTTGATGGCGGCCTGCAAGCGCTACTTGGAATTTGCCCCGCGCGACTTCATCACCTTTGAATATTGCATGCTGGACGGCGTCAATGACACCGACGACCATGCGCGCGAACTGGTGGCGCTGGTCAAGCACCGCGACTATGGCGTCAATTGCAAGTTCAACCTGATTCCCTTCAATCCGTTCCCGGAATCGGGCTTGCTGCGCTCGAAAAATCCCCGCATCAAGGACTTTGCCCAGGTGCTGATGGATGCCGGCATCGTCACCACCATCCGCAAGACCCGCGGCGACGATATCGACGCCGCCTGCGGTCAACTGGCCGGCGAAGTGCAAGACCGCACCCGGGTGCAGGAGCGCATGGGCAAGATGGCGGAATACCAGCAAAAGTTTGGCGCTGATTTCGGCAAGATCGTGGAGATCCGTTCCTGATGATGCGGCCCGCCCGCAGCCGTTCCCGGAGGGCCGCCGCGTTGCGCGCGGCGTGCCTGGGTATGGCCGTGCTGCTGGGCGGCTGCGTGACGCATACTTCCGGCCGGCAGGAATTGACCACGGCATCGGATCAGACCGCAGCGCAAAAACGCTCGGAAATCCGCATGCAGCTGGCGGTCGGTTATTTCCAGCAGGGCCAGTACACGGTGGCGCTCGATGAAGTCAAGCTGGCGCTGGCCGCCGAGCCGGACCTGGCCGAGGGTTATGGCATGCGGGCGCTGATTTATATGGCGATGGGCGAGCGGGAATTGGCTGAAGATAATTTCCAGCGCGCATTGAAGCTGGCGCCCCGCAATCCGGACATCAGTAATAATTACGGTACGTTCCTGTGTGGCGCGGGCCGCGAAACAGAAGCGTTCAAGTTGTTTGACGCGGCGCTGGCGAATCCGGCTTACCAGGCGCCCGCGACCGCCTATAACAATGCCGGCGCCTGTGCGCTGAAACGCAAAGACTACGACACGGCCGAAAAGTATTTGCTTGCGGCCCTGAAAACCGCGCCCGACCTGGCTGCAACCAATGCCGGCCTGGCGCGCATTTACTTCGAGCGGCGCGATGATGCGCGCGCCGGTTTTTTCATTACCCGTCTGAGCAAGGTAGCCAGGATGGATGGCCTGTCCGCCGACATCCTCTGGCTCGCGATCAGGGTGCAGCATCGTTTGGGCGATGCGGGTGCGGAGTCGGCTTGGGCGACGCAATTGCGCCGCCACCATGCCGGTTCGCCCGAATATGCTGCCTATCAACGTGGGGCGTTTGATGAGTGACACAAGTACCAATATGAATCCTGAATGGACCGAACAGCCTAAGTCGAAGGTGCTGCCGGGTGCGCAATTGGCAGCCCAGCGCGAAGCGATGGGCTTGTCGGTGGACCAGATCGCGGACCAGTTGAAGCTGGCGCCGCGCCAGGTGGTGGCGCTGGAAGCTGATGACTACGATTCGCTGCCGAACATGGCCGTGACGCGCGGCTTTGTGCGCGCCTATGCCAAGGTGGTGAAGCTGGACGCGGCACCGCTGGTGGCCATGATCGAGGTCAACCCGATGGCCGGCCATGAACAGACGCAAACGGTGCGGCGCGACATTTCCGCCTCGTTTACCGAATCGCGCTTCCCGACCATGACCGAGCGCTCCGGCAAGCCCAGCGGCTGGCTGCTGGGCGTTGCCGGCGCGGCCGTGATTGCCGCTGCTGTGGGCGCGTACTACGTGGGCCTGTTCCCGAACCTGGCACCGGGCCGCAAAGATGCCGCACCGGCGCCGGCGGCCAGCGCCCCGGTCGCCGCACCGGCGATCGCGGTGTTGCCGGCCGGCACGGCGCCGGCACCGCTGCAGTCGCCCAATGTGCCGCTGATTTCGGTGGCGCCGCCGGTTGATCCGAATGCACCGGTCTCGGCGCCTGCCACCCAGCCGGCGCCACAAGGTGTGACGCCGGCCGCTCCGGCCGCCGCCCCGGCGCCAGTGAACACTGCGCAGACCACGCCGCCGGCCGCCGCTGGCACGCCGGTTGGTGCCGCCGCCAAGCCGGCGGCACCGGCCGTTGCCGTGCCCGCCGCCGGCCAGCCTGCCGGCGCTGCCGCCGCCGTGAAACCCGGCGCGCAGCCAGCTGTCCAAACCGCCCAAGCTGTCCAGCCAGCCACGCCATCGGCGCAGCCGGTTGCGGCAACCGGCAGCAAACTGGTGCTGACCGCCACCGACGATTCGTGGATCACGATTCAGCCGCCGGGCAAAAAAGCCCTGGTGTCGCGCCTGCTGAAAGCTGGCAGTTCGGAAACGTTTGACGTGCCGGAACCGGCGCTGCTGATCGTTGGCAAGCCGACCCACGTGAAGGCGACCTTGCACGGCGCCGCACTGGAGTTGCCACCGGTGCCAGGCGGCACGATTTCGCGCGTCACGATCAAGTAATGGTCAGGTAACGACCAATTAACGATCCACACAACCCGATCACGTCATCCAGTTAAATCACCAAGTTAAGTCACAGAGCATGTCCGATACCAACATTGCCATCCCTTCCGGCCCGCTGGGCCGCCGCGACAGTCGCCGCGTGCTGGTCCAGCATGGCGACCGCAAGATCTGGGTCGGCGGCGATGCGCCCGTCGTGGTGCAGTCGATGACCAATACCGATACCGCCGATGCGGTCGGTACCGCAATCCAGATCAAGGAACTGGCGCGCGCCGGTTCGGAACTGGTGCGCCTGACGGTGGACCGTCCGGAAGCCGCGCAAGCCGTGCCGTACATCCGCGACCAGCTCGATAAAATGGGCGTCGATGTGCCGCTGGTGGGCGATTTCCACTACAACGGCCACACGCTGCTGACCGATTATCCGGACTGCGCGCAGGCGCTGTCGAAGTACCGCATCAATCCGGGCAACGTGGGCAAGGGCGCCAAGCGCGACACCCAGTTTGCCCAGATGATCGAAGTGGCCGTCAAATATGACAAACCGGTGCGCATCGGCGTCAACTGGGGCAGCTTGGACCAGGCGCTGCTGGCCCGCATCATGGATGAAAACGCCGGCCGTGCGCAACCGTGGAGCGCGCAGGCGGTCATGTATGAAGCCTTGATCACCTCGGCGATTGAAAACGCCGTGCGTGCCGAGGAGCTGGGCATGGGCCGCGACAAGATCATCCTGTCGTGCAAAGTGTCCGGCGTGCAAGACCTGATCGCGGTCTACCGCGAACTGGCCAAGCGCTGTGATTACCCGCTGCACCTGGGCCTGACCGAGGCCGGCATGGGCAGCAAGGGCATTGTCGCCTCGACTGCGGCGCTGTCCGTCCTGTTGCAGGAAGGCATCGGCGACACCATCCGTGTCTCGCTGACGCCGGAACCGGGCGGCGACCGCACCAAGGAAGTGGTGGTCAGCCAGGAAATTCTGCAAACCATGGGCTTGCGCAAATTCACCCCGATGGTGATTGCCTGCCCGGGCTGCGGCCGCACCACGTCCACCGTGTTCCAGGAACTGGCCGATGATATCCAGACCTTCCTGCGCGACCAGATGCCGGAATGGAAAAAAACCTACCAGGGCGTGGAAAACATGAATGTGGCCGTGATGGGCTGCATCGTCAACGGCCCTGGCGAATCGAAACACGCGAACATCGGCATCAGCTTGCCGGGCACGGGCGAATCGCCCGCCGCGCCGGTCTTTGTTGATGGCGAAAAAGTAGCAACCCTGCGCGGCGAGAACATCGTCGGCGAATTCCAGGCCATCGTGCTGAACTACGTTAAAACGAATTACGGTAACAATACAAATGTCTGAAAACAAAAAAGCGGAAAAAATCGTCGGTATCAAAGGCATGAATGACTTGCTGCCAGCGGATGCCCACCTGTGGGAATTGTTTGAAAACACCGCGCAGTCGGTGGTGCAAAGCTACGGCTTCCAGCAAATCCGCACGCCGATCGTGGAAGAGACCCGTTTGTTTGCGCGCGCCATAGGCGCCGTGACCGACATCGTGGAAAAAGAGATGTATTCGTTCACCGATGCGATGAACGGCGACCAGTTGACGCTGCGTCCGGAAGGCACCGCCAGCGTGGTGCGCTCGGTGCTGGAACACAATCTGGTCTACAACGGCCCCGCGCGCCTGTGGTACAAGGGCCCGATGTTCCGCCATGAAAAGCCGCAGCGCGGCCGTTACCGCCAGTTCCACCAGTTCGGTTGCGAAGCGGTGGGTTTCACCGGCCCGGACATCGATGCGGAAATGATCATGATGTGCCGCCGCCTGTGGGATGACCTGGGCCTGGACAAGATCCGCCTGGAACTGAACTCGATCGGCGACGCCGCCGAGCGCGCCGCGCACCGCGTGGAGCTGATCAAGTACTTCGAGGCCAACCTCGAGCTGCTGGACGAGGAAGCCAAGCGCCGCCTGCACAGCAACCCGCTGCGCATCCTGGACACCAAAAACCCGGCCATGCAAGATCTGGTCAACAACGCGCCGAAGCTGATGGCGCACCTGGGTGAAGCGTCGCTGGCGCACTTCGAGGGCGTGCAAAATATCTTGAAGGCGAACAACATTCCGTTCACCATCAATCCCCGCCTGGTACGCGGCCTGGATTACTACAACCGCACCGTGTTTGAATGGGTCACCGACGAACTGGGCGCGCAGGGCACCGTCTGCGCCGGCGGCCGTTACGACCCGCTGATCGAATCGTTCGGCGGTAAGCCGACCCCGGCGGTGGGCTTTGCGATGGGCATCGAGCGCCTGATCGAGCTGATGAAGAGCGCCGGTGAACCGGCCGCCGCCAACCAGTGCGACGTCTACCTGGTGCACCAGGGCAGCGCCGCACAAATGCAGGCGTTCATCCTGGGCGAGCGCCTGCGCGACGCCGGCCTGGACGTGGTCCTGCACTGCGCCGCGCTGACCGGCGCCGGCAGCTTTAAATCGCAGATGAAGAAAGCCGATGGCAGCGGTGCCGCGTTCGCCGTCATCATTGGCGACGATGAAGTCACCAACAACACGGCAGCCGTGAAAGCCATGCGCGCCGAAGAAGGCGGGCAGCAGCAAGCCACGGTGGCGTTTGATGGCGTAGTCGATTACATTGTCGACCAGATCACTGGCGGCGAGGAAGAGCACCACCACTTCCACGTCCATGACGAGAACTGCAAGCACTGATCCGCCAGCCACAAGCAACGCGGCAGCCACATTAACCTGTTTAACCCTCAAGACCTAGAATCATGGCATACGATCTCGAAGAACAAGAACAAATAGCCACCCTGAAAGCATGGTGGAACCAGTACGGCAACCTCACGTCGTGGGTCCTGATCGCAGGCCTGGCGGCGTATTCGGGCTGGACTGGCTGGAACTGGTACCAGCGTGACCAGGCTTCGTCGGCATCGAACTTGTACTACGAACAGCAGGATGCCCTGCAGGCCAAGGATGCCAAGAAAATCGAGCGCGCCACGGCCGACATGCAAAGCAAGTTCGCCGGCACCGCCTACGCGCCCATGGCCGCGCTGGCCGCCGCCAAATATGCGTTCGATGCCAATGACCTGAAAACCGCGAAGACCCAGTTGCAATGGGTGCTGGACCATGGCACCGATGAATACAAGGCGCTGGCGCGGGTGCGCCTGGCCGGTGTGCTGCTCGATGAAAAAGCCTATGACGAGGCCTTGAAAGTGTTGGCGGTGGAAGTGCCGGTGCAATTTGCCGCGGCCGTGGCCGACCGCAAGGGTGATATCCTGACGGCGCAAAACAAGCTGGCCGAAGCACGCACCGCGTACACCGCCGCGCTGGCCGCCACCGACAAGAAAAATCCGGGCCGCGCGCTGATCCAGATCAAGCTGGAATCGGTGGGTGGCACAGCGCCGGCTGAACCGAAAGCCGCCGCCTGAGTTTTTTACGTATTCAAGTTTCTCGTAGGGCGGATGAGCGCATAGCGCGTAATCCGCCCTACGGCATCTGCGATCAGGTGCCGGTAGTCGTCGGCTGTTAATACAAGTAAGGATATTTATGCGCATCACCGGAAAAGTTATCACCGTGAGCCTGTTGGCGACCCTGGCCTCGGGCTGCAGCACGTTGAATTCGTGGAACCCGTTTGCCAGCGAAGTCAAAGACAAACCGGCCGCCCTGGTGGAAATCAAAGGCGCCGCGGCGGTTAAAACCGCATGGAAATATTCGCTGGGCAAAGCCGGCGCCTACACGTTTAATCCGGCCTTTGCCGCCGGCAGCGTGTTTGTCGCCGATGCCGATGGTGGACTGGCGCGCCTCGACGCGGCCAGCGGCCGTGAGCAGTGGAAAGTCAAGGCCGGTTCCGACCTGACCGCCGGTGTCGGCGTCAGCCCGGATGGCAACCTGGTGGTGGTGGGTGGCGCCAAGGGCAGCGTGATCGCCTTTGACGGTGCCGGCAAGCAGCTGTGGAAAGTCCAGGCCTCCAGCGAAATTCTGTCGTCGCCGGTGGCGGCCAATGACGTGGTGGTGGTGCGCAGCGGTGACAACCGCGTGACGGCGTATGAAGCCGCCACGGGCGCCAAGCGCTGGTCGGTGCTGCGCACCACGCCGGCGCTGACCCTGCGCAATGCGCCGGGCATCGTGATTGCCGGTACCAACGTGTACATCGGCCAGCCTGGCGGCAAGCTGATGGCGCTGACGCTGGCCACCGGTGTGCCTCGCTTTGAAGTACTGGTGGCCGAACCGCGCGGCGCGACGGAACTGGAGCGCGTGTCCGACGTCTCCGGTACCCCGTTCGTCTATGAAAGCGATATCTGCGCCGTGACGTACCAAGGCAAGGTCGGTTGCTTCGACCTGGCGGCCGGTACCGCGCGCTGGACCAAGCCGGCCTCGTCGGATGTCGGCGTGGGCGCGGATCAGCGCTTTGTGTTCGTGGCGGATGCCGCCGGCGCCGTCAACGCGTTTGCCCGCGAAGGCGGTCAGAGCGCGTGGAAGAATGACAAACTCGGCAACCGCCGCCTGTCGACGCCCGCGTCGTTTGGCCGCGCCGTCGCGGTCGGTGACCTGGAGGGCTATGTCCACCTGCTGTCGCGTGAAGACGGCGCCATGT
Organism: Burkholderiaceae bacterium; assembly: GCA_019751755.1. Taxonomy (GTDB): domain Bacteria; phylum Pseudomonadota; class Gammaproteobacteria; order Burkholderiales; family Burkholderiaceae_D; genus Rugamonas. Next base: position 12,233 of record JAIENA010000029.1, read on the forward strand.
TAGCTCGAGTCGCCACTGACGGATCGGCCATACGGTCGACGCCGGTGGTGGCGGGCTCGAATTTGATTTTCCAAACCCAGAATGGGACTGTGGCCGCCATCGCGGCCGAGTAAAAATAAAAATGAAGCCGGTAATTGCACTTGTAGGTCGACCCAATGTCGGGAAATCGACCCTTTTTAACCGTCTGACCCGCTCGCGCGACGCGCTGGTGGCGGACATGCCTGGCCTGACGCGCGACCGCCACTATGGTGAAGGCCGCGTCGGCGAACGGCCGTTCCTGGTGGTCGATACGGGTGGTTTTGAACCCGTCGCCAAGGAAGGCATCATGTTCCAGATGGCCTTGCAGACCAAACAGGCGGTGGCGGAAGCCGATGTCGTCGTGTTCCTGGTTGACGGCCGTCAGGGCTTGACCCCGCACGATAAAACCATCGTCGACTTCCTGCGCAAAGCCAACCGGCCCGTGATGCTGGTGGTCAACAAGGCGGAAGGCATGCGCTACACCTCGGTGGTGGCGGACTTCTACGAGTTGGGCATGGGCGATCCGTACGTGATCTCCGCCGCGCACGGTGACGGCGTGACCGACCTGGTCACCGAATCGCTCGATATCGCGTTCCAGCAGCGTCCCGCCGACGAGCAGGAATTGCTGCCGGAAGACAAGGGCGCCAAGATCGCGCTGGTGGGCCGCCCGAACGTGGGCAAGTCGACCCTGATCAACACCCTGCTGGGTGAAGACCGCGTGATTGCGTTCGACATGCCGGGTACCACGCGTGATTCGATTGAAATTCCGTTTGAACGGGATGGCAAGCAATATACGCTGATCGATACGGCAGGTATTCGCCGCCGTGGCAAAGTGTTTGAAGCCATCGAGAAATTCTCGGTGATTAAAACCCTGCAATCGATCTCGGAAGCCAACGTCGTGATCCTGATGCTGGACGCCCAGCAAGATATTTCCGAGCAGGATGCCCACATTGCCGGCTTTATCCTGGAATCGGGCCGCGCGCTGGTGGTGGCCGTGAATAAATGGGATGGCTTGCAGTCGGATGACCGCGATGAAATCAAGATCGACCTGGATCGTAAGCTGAGCTTCCTGAGCTTCGCCAAAATGCACTACATCTCGGCGCTGCGGGCGCAGGGCATCGGTCCGCTGATGAAATCGGTCGACCAGGCCTATGCCGCGGCCATGGCCAAGCTGCCGACGCCGAAGCTGACCCGCGCGCTGGAAGAAGCGGTCGAAAAGCAGGAGCCGAAGCGCAAGGGCGGCTTGCGTCCGAAAATGCGTTATGCCCACCAGGGTGGTATGAATCCGCCGATTATCGTTATCCACGGCAATTCTTTGGATGCCATCGCGGAACCGTACAAGCGTTACCTGGAAAAGCATTTCCGCGATACGTTCAACCTGGTTGGTACGCCGTTGCGGATTGAATTCCGTACCGGTAAGAATCCGTTCGATACCCGCGAGAAATAATCACCGGGTTTATCCCGTCATTCCGCGTGGTGTGCGCTGCACAAAACGCAAAAACAGGTTACAGTAGCTTGGCAGCATTAATCTCCAGGCAGGGATTAATGCTTGGCACTTGAAATATAGCGAGTCGCCTCCAAATCCTATACAACAACATCAATGGAGCTGTTATGAGCAATAAAGGGCAATTGTTACAAGACCCATTCCTGAATGCACTGCGCAAGGAACACGTTCCCGTCTCGATCTACTTGGTCAACGGCATCAAGCTGCAAGGCCATATCGAATCTTTCGATCAATACGTCGTACTGCTGCGTAACACCGTGACGCAAATGGTGTACAAGCATGCGATTTCCACCGTGGTGCCAGCCCGCGCGGTCAACCTGAACATCGATAACGATTCGGAATAAGCATTGCGCCTGGCTTTACCCCTCCAACATTACCTGGCCGTCGTATGCGCGCAGCACTAGTCGGTGTGGACTTCGGTCAGGGCGATTTCGCCGCCAGCATCGAGGAATTGATGCTGCTTGCCCGCTCGGCCGGCGTTGAGCCGGTCACGACCATTACAGCCAAACGTTCCAGCCCGGATGCCGCGTATTTTGTCGGCAGTGGCAAGGCCGATGAAATCGGTTTTGCCGTGCAAGACCATCAGCTGGAAATTGTGATCTTTAACCATGCGCTGTCGCCAGCGCAGCAGCGTAACCTGGAAAAGCGCCTGAACATCCGCGTGCTCGACCGTACCAGCTTGATCCTCGATATCTTTGCGCAGCGTGCCCAAAGCCACGAGGGCAAGCTGCAGGTGGAACTGGCGCAGTTGCAGCATCTGGCGACGCGCCTGATTCGCGGCTGGACCCACCTGGAGCGGCAAAAGGGCGGGATTGGCTTGCGCGGTCCGGGTGAAACCCAGTTGGAAACCGACCGCCGTCTGATCGGCGAGCGGGTGAAAATGCTGCGCGCGCGGCTGGCCAAGCTGCGCAAGCAGCATGAAACCCAGCGCCGTTCGCGTGGCCGCAGCCATACGTTTTCCGTGTCGCTGGTCGGCTATACCAATGCCGGCAAGTCGACCCTGTTCAATGCCATGACCAAGGCCGGCGTCTATGTGGCCGACCAGTTGTTCGCCACGCTCGATACGACGTCGCGCCGGGTCTATATGGGGCAGGAAGTGGGCAACGTGGTGGTGTCCGATACGGTGGGCTTCGTGCGCGAATTGCCGCACCAACTGGTGGCGGCGTTCCGCGCCACGCTGGAAGAAACCATCCACGCTGATTTGCTGCTGCATGTGGTGGACGCGGCCAGTCCGGTGCGGATGGAGCAGATTGAACAGGTTAATTTGGTGCTGAAGGAAATCGGCGCCGACCACATCCCGCAAATTCTGGTGTGGAACAAGATCGATGCGGCCGGCCTGGAGCCGGCGGTCGAGCGGGATGAGTATGATAAGATTTCCCGCGTTTTCACGAGCGCCCGTACGGGCGCAGGTCTGGACTTGCTGCGTGCCGCCATCACCGAGGCCGCCAAGTCCGCACCGGGCATGGCATATCTGTACGAGGAGGCCGACGGCGATGCCTCAGGAGATTCACTGGAAACATCCGAGGACGCGCTGGACAGCCATTCCACTTTCACCCAAGCCGGATCACATTAGTATGCCTTTTTCCTCCTTAAAAAAAAGAATAGGCTTGAAGCTGAATTTGAACGATCCCCGCTGGGGCTCGGATAACAAGGACGGCAACAAGCAGGCCCAAGAAGGCAAGAAGCCCGACGGTCCTCCCGACCTCGATCAATTGTGGCGTGACTTCAACCAGCGCCTGAACAGCCTGTTCGGCAACCGCAATCGCGGTGGCGGAACCGGTGGTGGCGGCAATGGCGGCGGCGCTGACATGCGCGGTGCCGGCATTACCGCCGGCGCGGTGGGTGCCGTGGCCGGCCTGATCTGGCTGGCCAGCGGCGCGTTCATCGTGCAGGAAGGCCAGACCGGCGTGGTGTTCACGTTCGGTCAGGTCAGCCACACCACGGGCCCTGGCTTCAACTGGCGTTGGCCGTATCCGTTCCAGAGCGATGAAATCGTCAACCTGTCGCAGGTGCGCACGGTCGAAGTGGGCTATCGCGGCAATATCCGCAATAAGCAGGCGCGCGAATCGCTGATGCTGACGGACGATGAAAACATCATCGATATCCAGTTTGCCGTGCAATACAAACTGAAGGATGCGGTGGAGTGGCTGACCATCAACTCGGCGCCGGAAGAAACCGTGCGCCAGGTGGCGGAAACGGCGATCCGCGAAACTGTCGGCCGCAGCAAGATGGACTTCGTGCTGTATGAAGGACGCGAGAAAGTCGCGTACGACACCCAGCGCTTGATGCAGTCGATCCTCGACAGCTACAAGGTCGGCGCCACCATCACCAACGTGACGATGCAGGGCGTGCAGCCGCCGGAGCAGGTGCAGGCCGCGTTTGACGATGCCGTCAAGGCGGGCCAGGACAAGGAGCGCCTGAAAAATGAAGGCCAGGCCTACGCCAACGACGTGATCCCGAAAGCGCGCGGCTATGCGTCGCGCCTGACGCAGGAAGCGGAAGCGTACCGTTCCAGCGTGGTGGAAAACGCCGAGGGTAACGCGTCCCGCTTCAAGTCGGTGCTGACGGAATACCAGAAGGCGCCGGGCGTGACGCGCGACCGCCTGTACCTGGAGACCATGCAGCAAATCTTCTCGTCCACCAGCAAGGTGCTGGTGGATTCCCGCAGTGGCAGCAACTTGCTGTACCTGCCGATGGATAAGCTGATTGCGCAGGCCGCGGCGGTTGATGCGGCGAAAGCCAATCCGACTGCGGCGCCGCCACAGGTCAACATGTTGCCGCCATCGGAAACCATACCGCAGGTAGAGATCAGCGGTCGTGCGCGCGACGGCCGTGCGCGTGACACGTCGCGTGATCGGGAGGGACGTTAATGAATCGTTTGATTACCATCCTGATTACAGGGTTTATCGCATTGATGCTGCTGTCGTCGACCGTGTTCGTGGTCGATCAGCGCCGCTATGCCATCGTGTTTGCGCTCGGTAGTGTGAAGGAAGTGATTTCCACGCCGGGCCTGCACTTCAAGTTGCCGCCGCCGTTCCAGAATGTGATTTACCTGGATAAGCGCATCATGACCATTGATTCGCCGGACGCCGATCGCTTCATCACGGCCGAAAAGATGAACATCCTGGTCGACGCGTTCGTCAAATGGCGCATCTCCGAGCCCAAGCTGTACTTCGTCAGCTTTGGCGGCGATGAAAGCCGTGCCCGTGACCGCATGTCGCAGATCGTCAAGGCGGCCATGAATGATGAAATCACCAAGCGCTCGGTGCGCGAAGTGATTTCCGGTCAGCGCGGCGCGGTGATGGAAGCGATTCGTGGCAAGGTGGTCAAGGAAGCCAAGCAGATCGGCGTCGACATCGTCGACGTGCGCCTGAAGCGCGTCGATTATGTTGAGCAGATCAACAATTCCGTGTACGAGCGCATGAAGGCCGAACGCGTGCGTGTCGCCAACGAATTGCGCTCGACCGGTGCGGCCGAATCGGAAAAGATCCGTGCCGACGCCGACAAGCAGCGCACCGTGATCCTGGCCGAAGCGTATCGCGAAGCCGAAGGCGCGCGTGGCGAGGGCGATGCGAAAGCCAGCCAGATCTACGCCGAAGCCTTTGGCCGCAACCCGGAGTTCTACAAGTTCTACCGTTCGCTGGAAGCGTATCGTGGTTCCTTCAAGAACCGCACCGATGTGCTGGTGGTGGATCCGAACTCGGAGTTCTTCAAGTACTTCAAGGGTAACGCTCCGGCCGGTAAGTGATAGTAGGGCGGATTAGGCAACGCCGTCATCCACCCTACAAAAAACGCCGCCTGCGGGCGGCGTTGTCTTTCCAGAGCTCATTTCCCAAAACAGGCTTTTCGCGTACAATATGCGGTTCGGTCTTCCGTTCACCGAGCAGCGCCAGCTGGCGCATTGACGATATTTCAACAACACCGTATCCGGTTTTCTCCATGCCAAATTGGCTATTGCCTGAACATATTGCGGACGTATTACCGTCCGAAGCGCGCAAGATCGAAGAATTGCGCCGTCTGATGCTGGACAACTTCCGCCGCTATGGCTACGAACTGGTCATGCCACCGCTGCTCGAGTATGTCGAGTCGCTGATGACCGGTGCCGGCCAGGACGTTGAACTGCGTACCTTTAAACTGGTCGACCAGATTTCCGGCCGCATGCTGGGTCTGCGTGCCGACATGACCACGCAAGTGGCGCGGATTGATGCGCACTTGCTGAACCGTCATTCCGTGACGCGCCTGTGCTATGCCGGCAGCGTGCTGCATACCCGTCCGTCGGGCTTGCACACCACCCGCGAGCCGCTGCAGATCGGGGCCGAGATTTACGGCCATGCCGGCCTGGAAGCCGATGCGGAAATCCAGGAACTGGCGCTGGCGTCGTTGGCGCTGGCCAATTTCACCGACGTGCGGCTCGATTTGTCGCACGTGGGTGTGTTGCGCGCGATTGTGGCCGAATGCCCGCAGGCGTCGAAAGATGAGGCGGCCCTGTCGGCGCTGCTGCGCTGCAAGGACGTACCTGGCCTGGAAGTCTTGACGGCCAATTATTCTCCGGTGGTGCGCGATGCATTGCGCGCGCTGCCGAACCTGTACGGTGACGTTGATGTGCTCAAGCGGGCGCGTGACGTGTTGCCGGACGTGCCTGGCGTTGCCAAGGCGCTGGCCGAACTGGCCGCGCTCGCTGGCTCGGCCATTGGCCGCGCCGAAGTCGCCATCGACCTGGCCGACTTGCGTGGCTACCAGTACGAAAGCGGCGCGATGTTTGCGTTGTACGTGCCCGGCTTGCCGAACGCGGTGGCGCGTGGCGGCCGCTATGACCATGTCGGTGAAGCGTTTGGCCGGGCCCGTCCCGCCACCGGCTTCTCGATGGACTTGCGCGAACTGGCGCGCCTGCTGCCGACCGCGGAGCGCAAGCATTCGATCCGCGCGCCGTGGGGCAATGCGCCGGAATTGAAAGATAAAATTGCCGAGCTGCGCAAAGCCGGCGAAGTGGTGATCCAGAGTTTGCCGGGTCACAGCGAAGAACAGGACGAGTTCGAGTGCGACCGCGCGCTGGTGCTCGACGATAGTGGTAGCAACTGGATTCTTAAAAACTTAGGTTGATGTGATGTCGAAAAAAAATATGGCAAAGAACGTGGTTGTCATCGGCACCCAATGGGGCGATGAAGGCAAGGGCAAAATCGTTGATTGGCTGACCGATCACGCCCAGGGCGTGGTGCGCTTCCAGGGCGGCCACAATGCCGGCCATACCTTGGTGATCGGGGGCGTCAAGACCGCGCTGCAACTGATCCCTTCGGGCATCATGCGCCCGGGCGTGGCGTGCTACATCGGTAACGGCGTGGTGCTGTCGGTACCGGACGTGCTGCGTGAAATCGACAAGCTGGAAGCGGCTGGCGTGGAAGTGGCAAATCGCCTGCGCATTTCCGAGGCTTGCCCAGTCATCCTGCCGTACCACACCGCACTGGACGCGGCCCGTGAAGCGGCCCGCGGCGCCGCCAAGATCGGCACCACCGGCAAGGGCATTGGTCCGGCCTACGAAGACAAGGTCGCGCGTCGCGCGATCCGCGTGGCCGACCTGCTGAACGCCGAGCGTTTCGCCGAGAAGCTGAAAGAAAACCTGGATTACCACAACTACGTGCTGGAAAATTACCTGAAAGCACCGAAAGTGGATTACCAGAAGACCCTGGACGACGCGCTGGCCTATGTGCCGCGCCTGCGCCCAATGGTGACCGACGTGTCGTCCGAACTGCACGCCGCCTTCAAGGCCGGCGGCAACCTGCTGTTCGAAGGCGCGCAAGGATCGCTGTTGGACATCGACCACGGCACCTATCCGTTCGTGACCTCGTCGAACTGCGTGGCCGGCAATGCCGCCGCCGGCGCCGGCGTGGGCCCGGGCATGCTGCATTACATTCTGGGCATCACCAAGGCCTACACCACCCGTGTTGGTTCCGGTCCGTTCCCATCGGAACTGCCAACCGACGCCGGCGTGGGCCACCATCTGTCGTCCGTCGGCCATGAATTCGGCACCGTGACGGGCCGCGCCCGCCGCTGCGGCTGGTTCGACGCCGCGCTGCTGCGCCGCTCGGTCCAGATCAACGGCGTGTCCGGCATGTGCATCACCAAGCTGGACGTGATGGACGGCCTGGAAACCATCAAAATCTGCACCGGCTACACGCTGGACGGCCGCACCGTGGACATCTTCCCGGTCGGCGCAGAAGACGCAGCTCGCTGCCAGCCTATCTACGAAGAGATGCCAGGCTGGACCGAGAGTACCGTTGGCGCCAAATCGCTGGCGGCGCTGCCTGCAACCGCGCGCGCTTACATCAAGCGCATCGAAGAACTGGTTGGCGTACCAGTCGACATGGTTTCGACCGGCCCTGACCGCGAAGAAACCATCGTGCTGCGCCATCCTTACGAATAAGGACCGAAACACAATGAGCACACCTCCCTCCGACGACAAGCACCTGTGGGTGTCCTGGGACGAATACAACCGCCTGGTCGAGCGCCTTGCTTTGAAGGTATACGAATCCGGTTGGAAATTCGATATGGTTCTGTGCCTGGCGCGCGGCGGCGTGCGCCCGGGCGATGTGTTTTCGCGCATCTTCGATGTACCGCTGGCTATCTTGTCGACCAGTTCGTACCGTGCCGACAAGGGCACCGTGCAAGGTGACCTGGACATCGCCAAGTACATGACGATGACCCGTGGCCCACTGTCGGGCAAGATCCTGCTGGTCGACGATCTGGCCGATTCCGGCGTGACGCTGATGAAGGTTGTCGACCACGTCAAGGCCAATTTCGAAGGCGTGACGGAAGTGAAATCCGCGGTGATCTGGACCAAAGGCTCGTCGGCCTTCAAGCCGGACTACCAGATGCAGGAATTGCCGCACAACCCGTGGATCCACCAGCCGTTCGAGGATTACGACGGCCTGCGCCCGCACCAGTTGGCGGCGTGGATCAAGAAGGGCGAAGCCGCGAAGTAAGTTTGCGGATCAGCGAAAAAAGCGGGCTGCGGCCCGCTTTTTTTACATCTGGCTATGCCGCTTCGAGCTCGATCCGTTGCAGTGGCGGACGCTTTGCGATGTTCGTAAGCGAACAGCCGCTCCACCTATGCTGGTCTAACCGATTTCCGGATACTCCGGTATTTCAACGGAGGTCGGAGAT
>JAIENA010000394.1 GCA_019751755.1 Burkholderiaceae bacterium
ATTTGACGAAGCGTTTTGTTCGTCAGCAGCAGAGAAGCGAGATTATCTAGTGTTTCGTGATTCTCGTCAACCCCTGGTTTTTCTTTCATCCTGCTACGCTGTCTGCTTGAGGCATATCAGCGCTGCGGGGACAGAACTATAGCAAAGCCTGCCCTTCCCCGCAAGTCCTGGCAGCCTGCCGAATTACAGGCCGTCGAAATTCGGCGCGCGCTTTTCCAGGAAGGCGTGCATGCCTTCGCGCTGCGCCGGCGTACCAAAGCCCGCATGGAACAGGCGGCGCTCATAATTCACCCCTTCGGTCAGCGTGGTTTCAAAAGCGCGGTTGACAGCATCCTTGATTTGCATCGCCACCGACACCGACATCGATGCGATTTGCGTGGCCACCGCCAGCGCTTCTTCAATCAGCTTGTCGGCCGGCACCACGCGCGACACCAGGCCGATGCGTTCCGCTTCGGCCGAATCAATCATGCGCGCCGTCAGCAGCAAGTCCATGGCTTTCGATTTGCCGATCGCACGCGGCAGGCGCTGGGTGCCACCGGCGCCCGGGGTCACGCCAACCTTGATTTCAGGCTGACCGAACTTCGCGCTGTCGGCGGCAATCAGGAAGTCGCACATCATCGCCAGTTCACAGCCGCCACCAAGCGCAAAGCCGGCCACCGCGCCGATCACCGGCTTGCGCACTTTCAGGATGTGCTCCCAGTTGCGGGTGATGTAGTTGTCGCGGTACGTGTCCTGGTAGGTGTAATTGGCCATGGCGGCAATGTCCGCCCCTGCCGCAAACGCTTTTTCACTGCCTGTCAGGATGAAGCAACCGATCGCCGGATCGGCGTCCAGCTTGGCAAAGGCATCGCCCAACTCATTCATCATGCGGTCATTCAGTGCATTCATTGCCTTCGGACGGTTCAGGCGGATCAGGGCCACGCGGCCGTGGGTTTCGACGATCAGGTCTTCATATTGCATGGACGACTCCTCTATATGTGGAAAGCGATACCGGGCGATTTTAGCGGTTCTTGAAGTGGCACTGTTATTATTCCCGTCCAAATGATTACTGTTATACAACGCTACCTGGCCGCGACGCTGAGCGCCGATCCCCTGCTGCGCAACGTGGCCTTCCTGCGCTACTGGCTATCGAGCACACTCAACAGTTTCGGCGCGCAAGTCAGTTCGCTGGCCGTCCCGCTGTGCTCGGCCATGCTGCTGAACGCGACGCCGGGCCAGATGGGCATGATCGCCACCTGCCAGGCCTTGCCGGCCCTGCTGTTCGCGCTGCCGGCCGGCGTCTGGCTGGACCGCCGCCGCAAACTGCCGATCTTGCTGACCTGCGAAATCATCCAGGGACTGACGCTGGCCAGCATTCCGCTGGCCTGGTGGCTCGGCATCCTGTCGATGCCATGGCTGTATGCGACCACGCTGATCTTTCACACCTGCAGCGTCATTGGTGGTGGCGCCGAACAGATTTTTGTCTTGCTGGTAGTCGGCCGTGAGCGGCTGATGGATGCGCAAACGAAGTTCACGATGACCGATTCCGCGTCGCGCCTGATCGCGCCCGGCCTGGCCGGCCTGCTGATCCAATGGCTGACGGCGCCTTACGCGATCCTGGCCAATGCCGCCAGTTTCCTGCTGTCGGCCTGGAACCTGCGCCAGACCAAATTGGAAGAGCCGGCGCCACAACCCTCCGAAAAACACCCGTTGCGCGAGCTGCGCGAAGGCTTTGCTTTTATCTGGCATACCCCGTTATTGCGCACCTTTGCCTGGGGCGTCGGCATCTGGCACATGCTGTTTTACGGTTTCTCATCGCTGCAAATCCTGCTGGCCACCCGCGAACTGGGCATGTCCCCGGGCTGGCTGGGCATCACGCAAATGCTGGGCGGACTGGGCATGCTGGCCAGTTCCATGCTGATTAAACCCCTGACGCGCCACATCGGCCCCGGCAAGACCATGCTGACCGGCATCGGCCTGACCGTGCTGGCCGGCTTTGTCCTGATTCCCGCCATCCCCGCCAACTGGTTCGGTTTGCCACTGGCCAGTGCCGCCGCATTCGCCGGGCTGGTATTTATCTATGACTGCGGCGTGATGCTGTTCTTTATTTCCTATTCAACCATGCGCGCCCATGCGACGCCCGACGCCTATATGGGCCGCACCATTTCCACCATGCGCTTCCTGACCATCGCCACCGCGCCGCTCGGTGCGCTGGCGGCCGGCGCCATTGCGGACCAGTATGGCGTGCGCGCCGGCATCGGCAGCGTCGGCGCGGTCGGCGTGGCGCTGGTCATGGCGCTGCTGGCCTCGCCGCACATCCGTGGCGTGCGCCCGTCTTAAACGCTTCGCGCCTACACTGGGCCGCATCGCGTGCTCCAGAAAAGGTACCGGCCATGTTCAATCACATCTTGTTTCCCACCGATGGCTCGGACTTGTCCGATCACGCCACCGCCACCGTTATCGAACTGGCGCGCCAGCATGGCGGCAAAATCGTCGCGGTCAGCGTGTTGCAGCCATATCCTCTGGTTTCGATGGGCGATGCCGCCGTGCCGGATATCGGCACCTATGAAGTGCGCATGATGGAGATCACCCGCGACAATGTGGAGCGGGTCGCGGCGGCGGCCCATGCGGCCGGCGTGGCGTGTGAGACGGTGACGTCGCTGGCGGCCAACCCGTATGAAGCGATTGTCGACACAGCGGAAAAGCATGGCTGCGACGCCATTGTGATGGCGTCGCATGGGCGCAAGGGCTTGGACAAATTATTCCTGGGCAGTGAAACCCAGAAAGTACTGGCGCATACGACGTTGCCGGTGTTGGTGCTGCGTTAGTAGTTAAGTAAGTACGCATAAATTCTTGTGAATTCTGACTTCCATAACCGGCGCTCTGCGGCGTTGCCCGCTGCTAGCAGTGCCCGCACTGCGTCGCACCGGGCGCCTTGCAGCGCATCCGGTTCTGTTCGTCATAATTTCACAATAATTTCTTGGTACTTACTTAGTAGACACCAACCAGCCACGGCACGCCGCTTGCCGTCACGGGTTGGGCACTTCTTTCGGCATCAACACCCAGACTTTACCTTTTTGCTTCATACGTCCGGCATTTTCCGCCGCTTCGGTGCCGAAGCCAAAGAAGTAATCGACCCGGATCGCGCCACGGATCGCGCCGCCCGTATCTTGCGCCATGACCAAGCGCTGCAGCGGGATATCGCTGTTGGCATGCGTCGTCGACAGGAAGACTGGCGCGCCCAGCGGCAACTGCGTGGCATCGACCGCGACCGAGCGCTGCGGCGTCAACGGCACACCGAGCGAACCTTTCGGGCCGATTTTCGGGTCCGGCAATTTTTCCTCGCGGAAGAACACATACGACGGATTCGCATTGAACAACTCCGCCATGCGCGTCGGATGCCCGGCGATCCACGCCTTGATGCCCTGCGCCGAGGCCTGCTCGGCCGTCAATTCGCCCTTCTCCACCAGGTAGCGGCCGATCGATTTATACGGATGGCCATTCTGGTCGGCATAGGCGACGCGCACGGTTTCATCGCCCAACTGCACGCGTCCGGAGCCCTGCACCTGCAGGAAGAAGGCTTCGACCGGATCATCGACCCACAGCAATTCCTTGCCGGTGAAATCAGCCCGCTCGATCTGCTCGCGGGTGGCATACGGCACCAGTTTCTTGCCCTGCAGGCGGCCGCGCAGGCGCATCCCCTTCAATTCCGGGTAGACGCCGGCCAGGTCGACAGTAATCATATCGTCCGGCACTTTATACAACGGCGTCTGGAAGGGACCGCCCTTCTTGCGCGATCCGCGCAACAGCGGCTCGTAGTAACCCGTGACCAGCCCGGTGTCGGCGCCATCCGGCGCAATCACCTGGCGCGGCTCGAAGAAGCTTTCAAAGAACAGGCGGATCGCCTTGTCGTCATGGCCGTTGACCTGGCGCGCGATCGAACACGGCTCCTTCCACTCGGCGCGCTTGACCAGCACCGAGCACGACGACATGAACGCCGGCCACGCGGCGCGCACATCATCGCGCTCCCAACCGGGCAGCGCGGCAAACGTGGCGGGCACGAACTGAATTGCCGCCGGTTTGGCGGGCTCCGCCGGCTTTTGCGGCGGCTGCTGTGGCGGCAGCGGCTGGACCGGGGGCTGCGGCGGCTGGGCTGGCTGCGTGGGTTGCTGCGGCATCTGCGTGACGCAACCGGTCAGGGCCAGTGCGACGGCGGCGAGGGAAATGGTTACACTACGGCGTGTCGAAAACATGGAGTCGGTATGTGGGTCTTGTATCTGGAAGCATTCGTGGCGCTGTTCCTGCTGGTGTTCATCGTCTGGTGGACCTTGCCATCCAAGAAAAAGCCAACGGCAAAGCCGTTGCCACCCAAGCAGGAAAGCGATAAAGACGACGTTTAACATGAAGGCGCCCGGCCTGACGGCCCTGCGCCCTTGATTTAATGTAGCGTACGCGGCAGCGACAACACGAATTCGGGAATCTTGGCTTCGAACTGGTGGCCGTCTTCCGCCACGCAGAAGTATTCGCCCAGCATCGAGCCTTGCGGCGTGGCCAGCTGGGTGCCGCTGGTATATTCAAACTGCTCACCCGGCTGCAGCAGCGGCTGATGACCGACCACACCCAAGCCGCGCACTTCCTGCGTGTGGTTGTTGGCGTCCGTGATCACCCAATGCCGTGAAATCAGCTGCGCGGCCACGGTCCCCGTGTTTTTAATCGTGATCGAGTAGGTGAACACGAAATTGGTGCGTTCGGGATCGGACTGCTCCGGCAGGTATTGCGTCCTGACCGACACAGTGAATTCATAAGAAGCCATGGAATGTCCTTGTTAATCTTTCCTCGCCAGCAAGGATGGCGAAATATTATCGAGTATCTGCCATTGCACCCCAAATCGGACGCACATGCAAGGCTCAGCGTAAAATAGCGGATCTTTTTTACCGCCCGACCATTCTGCCATGACCACCTTCCGCATCGCTCCCAGCATCCTGTCCGCCGATTTCGCCCGCCTGGGTGAAGAAGTGCGCAACGTTGTCGCTTCCGGCGCCGACATCATCCACTTTGACGTGATGGACAACCATTACGTGCCCAACCTGACTATCGGCCCACTGGTATGCCAAGCGATCCGCCCGCACGTGCAAGTGCCGATCGACGTGCACCTGATGGTCAAGCCGGTCGACCGCATCATTCCCGACTTCGCCAAAGCCGGCGCCAACATCATCACCTTCCACCCGGAAGCGTCCGAGCACATCGACCGCACGCTGCAACTGATCCGCGATAACGGCTGCAAGGCTGGCCTGGTGTTCAACCCGGCCACCCCGCTGAGCTACCTGGACCACGTGATGGACAAGATCGACATGATCCTGATTATGTCGGTCAACCCAGGCTTCGGCGGCCAGTCGTTCATCCCGCGCGCGCTGGAAAAAATTGCCGAAGCTCGCCGCCGCATCGATGAATCGGGCCGCGACATTTTGCTGGAAGTCGATGGCGGCATCAAGATCGACAACATCGCCGCCGCCGCCAAAGCCGGCGCCGACACCTTCGTGGCCGGCTCCGCGATCTTCGGCCAGCCCGACTACAAGGCGGTTATCGACGCCATGCGCGAACAGCTGAAAGGCGTCTGACAAGATGGCGGCCTTTACTCCCCTGCGCGGTGTCAAGGCCGCCATTGTTGACCTGGACGGCACCATGCTCGATACGGTGCTCGACATCCACGCCGCCATCAACCTGATGCGCGCCGACCTGGACCTGGGCCCGCTGCCCGCCATGCAGATCCGCGACATGATCGGCAAAGGGGCGGAACAGCTGGTGCGCGACGTGCTGGCCACCGATTACGACGGCGCCGGTGTGGAACAGCGTTTCCAGGGCTGTTTCGACGCTTTTCAGCGTCACTATCACACCTGCAATGGCAACCACGCCACGCCTTACCCGGACGTTGCCAGCGGCCTGCAGGCCTTGCTCGACGATGGTCTGCGGCTGGCGTGCGTGACCAACAAGCCGATCGCCCTGGCCCGTCCGCTGCTGGAACAAAAAGGCCTGGCGCACTTCTTCGAGGTGATCTACGGCGGCGATTCGCTGCCGAAGAAAAAACCGCACCCGATGCCCTTGCTGCAAGTGTGTCAAGACTTCGCGCTGGCGCCGCGCGACGTGGTGGCGATTGGCGATTCGTCCAACGATGCGCAAGCGGCGCGCGCCGCCGGCTGCCCGGTACTGACGGTCCCGTACGGCTATAACCATGGCGAGTCTATACACGAAACGGATTCCGATGGTATAGTTGACACGCTGCTACATGCGGCAAAGTTGATTCGTTTGCATAATCAAGCCACAAACTAAAGCGAACTTAACTTCTACTTACATCAAAAACACAGCATGTTTCTCAACAAAAGACACAATGTTACCCACCGGGGCTCGATTGAGGCCTGGCTATGGCGACGCTGGCAATCCTGGGCAAACTGACCCGTATTGATTGCTGTCCCTGCACACCCCTACGCAGCGACAGGTTTTTTGACGCTATACCGCCATCCGTATACCCATAGTGGGTTGTGGCTGGCCTGGAGAGAAGCATGACTGAACTCGAATTCAAATCGCTGGCCACGCAAGGCTACAACCGTATTCCATTGATCGCCGAAGCCTTCGCCGATCTCGAAACCCCGCTGACGCTGTACCTGAAACTGGCCCAGAGCCAGAACAGTGGCAAGAACACGTTCCTGCTGGAATCCGTGGTCGGCGGCGAGCGCTTTGGCCGCTATTCGTTCATCGGCCTGCCGGCCACCACCTTGCTGCGCAACCGCGGCAAACTGACCGAAGTGCTGAAAAACGGCCAGGTGATCGAGACCCACGAAGGCAACCCGCTCGAATTCATCGAACAGTATCAGGCCCGCTTCCAGGTCGCGTTGCGTCCCGGCCTGCCGCGCTTCTGCGGCGGCCTGGCCGGCTACTTTGGTTACGACACGGTACGCCACATCGAGAAAACGCTGGCCAACAGCGCGCCCAAGGATGACCTGAACCTGCCGGACATCCAGTTGATGGTGACGGAAGAGCTGGCGGTGATCGACAACATCACGGGCAAGCTGTATTTGATCGTGTATGCCGACACCACACAGCCAGAAGCGTATTCGAAAGCGCGCCAGCGCCTCAAAGACTTGCGCGCGCTGCTGCGCCGTGGCGTCGATGCGCCGGTGACGTCGGCCTCGGTACGCACCGAAATCATTCGCGATTTCGCCAAAGAAGATTACCTGAAGGCCGTCAAGGTGGCCCACGAATACGTGCTGGCGGGCGACCTGATGCAAGTGCAGATCGGCCAGCGCCTGCGCAAGCCGTATGTCGATGCGCCGCTGTCACTGTATCGCGCGCTGCGTTCGCTCAATCCGTCGCCGTACATGTATTACTACAACTTCGGCGACATGCAGATTATCGGCGCGTCGCCGGAAATTCTGGTGCGCAACGAAACCCATCCGGATGGCGGCAAGACCGTGACGCTGCGCCCGATCGCCGGCACCCGCCCGCGCGGCGCCACGCCGGAACGCGATGCGGAGTTGGCCAAAGAGTTGCTGGCCGATCCGAAAGAGATCGCCGAACACGTGATGCTGATCGACCTGGCCCGCAATGACCTGGGCCGCATTGCCGAGACCGGCTCCGTCAAGGTCACCGACAAAATGGTGATTGAAAAGTATTCGCACGTGCAACACATCGTCTCGAACGTCGAAGGCAAGCTGAAAGACGGCATGTCCAACCTGGACGTGCTGCGCGCCACCTTCCCGGCCGGCACCCTGACCGGGGCACCGAAAGTGCGGGCGATGGAAATCATCGATGAACTGGAAATTTCCAAGCGCGGCATTTATGGCGGCGCCTGCGGCTACCTGTCGTTCGGCGGTGAAATGGACGTGGCGATTGCGATCCGCACCGGCGTGATCAAGGATGGCATGCTGTACGTGCAGGCCGCCGCCGGCATCGTGGCCGACTCGATCCCGGAAATGGAATGGCAGGAAACTGAACACAAGGCGCGCGCCGTGCTGCGCGCCGCCGAACAAGTGCAAGATGGCCTGGATGGGGAGTTCTAAGATGCTGCTGATGATCGACAACTACGACTCCTTCACCTACAACATCGTGCAGTATTTCGGCGAACTGGGCGAAGAGGTGCGCACGCACCGCAACGATGAAATCACCATCGCGGAAATCGAAGCGATGAATCCGGACCGCATCTGCATTTCGCCCGGTCCGAAAGATCCGGCGCAAGCCGGCATCTCCATCGACGTACTAAAACACTTCGCTGGCAAAAAACCGATCCTCGGCGTTTGCCTCGGCCACCAGGCCATTGGCGAAGCCTTTGGCGGGAAAGTCATCCGCGCCAAACAAGTTATGCATGGCAAGACTTCCGTCATCGCCCATACCGGCGTGGGCGTCTTCAAGGATTTGCCCAGCCCCTTCACGGTCATCCGTTACCACTCGCTGGCCATTGAGCGCGCGTCGCTGCCGTCCTGCCTGGAAGTGACGGCATGGACCGATGATGGCGAGATCATGGGCGTGCGTCACAAGGACTACGATATCGAGGGGGTGCAATTCCACCCAGAGTCGATCCTGTCCGAACACGGACATGCCCTGTTGAAGAACTTCCTGGACCGGGTCTGACGCCCCGCGCGTTGCTCACGAACGCGCTTACCACAACCAGATCCCGATCCGCTTTCATCATACGAATGACGAAGGAATAGCCATGCCCGCGACCCAGAAAACCAAGCACCAGATCACCCCGCAGGAAGCCCTGCTGCGCTGCATCGAACACCGTGAAATCTTCCACGACGAGATGCTGCACCTGTTCCGCCAGATCATGTCCGGCGAAATGTCGCCGGTCATGATCGCCGCGCTGACCATGGGCTTGCGCGTGAAAAAAGAAACCATCGGTGAAATCGCCGCCGCCGCCACGGTGATGCGCGAATTCGCCACCAAAGTGCCGATGGCCGACACCACCAACCTGCTCGACATCGTCGGCACCGGCGGTGACGGCGCGCACACGTTCAATATCTCGACCACCGCCATGTTCGTGGCGGCGGCGGCCGGCGCGCGCGTGGCAAAACACGGCGGACGCAGCGTGTCGTCGTCGTCCGGCTCGGCCGACGTGATCGAATCGCTGGGCGCGTCGATCAGCCTGAAACCGGAACAGATTGCGCAATCGATCGCGCAAACCGGCATCGGCTTCATGTTCGCGCCGAACCACCATACGGCCATGAAGCACGTGGCGCCGGTGCGCCGCGAACTGGGCGTGCGCTCGATCTTCAATATCCTGGGACCGCTGACCAATCCGGCCGGCGCACCGAATATCCTGATGGGCGTATTCCACCAGGATCTGGTCGGCATCCAGGTGCGCGTGCTGCAGCGCCTCGGCGCGCAGCATGCGATGGTGGTGTACGGCAAGGACAACATGGATGAGGTGTCGCTCGGCGCCGCCACCATGGTGGGCGAACTGGTGAACGGTGAAATCCGCGAATATGAAATCCATCCGGAAGACTTCGGCCTGCCGATGATCGCCAGCCGCAACCTGAAAGTGGCCGACGCCGCCGAATCGAAAGCAAAGATGTTCGAAGCGCTGCGCGGCGAACCGGGTCCGGCCTACGATATCGTCGCGCTCAATGCCGGCACCGCGCTGTACACGGCAGGCGTGGCGTCGTCGATCGAAGACGGCTTGGCGAAAGCCCGCGCCGCCATCACGTCCGGCGCGGCGCTGGCCAAGGTCGAGCAATTCGTCAACATCACGCAGCAACTGGCGGCGGAAGCCGCGTAAGCAGGGGCGCACCATGTACGGCATCCACGACCTGACCCTGTTTATCGTTTCAGGCCTGCTGCTGAACATCATGCCGGGCCCGGATTCGCTGCTGATCATGGCGCGCAGCGCGACGCAGGGCTGGCGTGCCGGCTGCGCGGCGGCGCTCGGCATCGGCGCCGGCACCATGGTGCATGTGACAGCGGCGGCGGTCGGTATTTCCGCGCTGCTGGCGGCCTCCAGCGCCGCGTTCAATGCCGTCAAGTGGATCGGCGCCGCCTACATTATCTGGATGGGTATCGGCCTGTTGCGCGCCAAGCTGCAAGCCGACCCGGTGTCACCGGCGCCGGCAGCGGCAGTCGAAACGGCGCCGGCGGCCGCGCCCTACCGCCGCATCTTTGCGCAGGGCTTTCTCACCAATGTGCTGAACCCGAAGGTGGCGCTGT
Source organism: Burkholderiaceae bacterium (assembly GCA_019751755.1). Taxonomy (GTDB): domain Bacteria; phylum Pseudomonadota; class Gammaproteobacteria; order Burkholderiales; family Burkholderiaceae_D; genus Rugamonas. The sequence goes on from JAIENA010000394.1 coordinate 10,174, forward strand.
TTTTCCTGGCCTTCGTGCCGCAATTCATTTCAGCGGACTCCCCCAACAAGGCGGCCGCGTTTTTCATCCTGGGCTGCATCTTTAACTTCAACGGCATGTTGTGGTGTAACGGCCTGGCCCTGTTCACGGCATTTGCCAGCGCGCGCTTGAAGGTCAAGCCGCTGGTGGCGCTGTGGCTGAACCGTATCACGGGTGGCCTGTTCCTCGCGCTGGGCGCGCGGCTGGCCTTGTCCGAACAACACTGAGCGTGCAATCACCATGTCCGATATTCTCAATAAAATCCTGGCCACCAAGGCCGATGAAGTGGCCGCCGCCAAGCGCTACCGCAGCTACGCCAGCCTGCGCGCCGACGTCGAAAGCAATACCGAATTGCGCGCCGGCCTGCGCGGCTTCGAAGCGTCGATGCGCGGCAAGATCGCGGCCGGCCAGCCGGCCGTAATCGCCGAAGTCAAAAAAGCATCGCCATCGAAAGGCGTGATCCGCGCCGATTTCCGCCCGGCCGACATCGCGGCCAGCTATGCCGGCCATGGCGCGGCCTGCCTGTCGGTACTGACCGATGCCCAGTATTTCCAGGGCTCGGAAGACTATTTGAAACAGGCGCGCGCCGCCTGCGCCATCCCGGTGCTGCGCAAGGACTTCATGGTCGACCTGTACCAGATCTATGAAGCGCGCGCGATGGGCGCCGACTGCATCTTGCTGATCGTGGCCGCGCTGGACCATGGCTTGATGGCGGAAATGGAAGCGTGCGCGCACGAACTGGGGATGGACGTGCTGATCGAGTCGCACGATGGCGAGGAACTTGACGCGGCGCTGAAGCTCAAGAGCAATCTGATCGGCATTAACAACCGCAACTTGCGCACCTTTGAAGTCACGCTCGACACCACGCTCAATTTGCTGCCGCGCATTCCAGCGGACCGCATGGTGATCACGGAATCGGCGATCCTGGCGCCGGCCGATGTGCAACGCATGCGCGACGCCGATGTGCATGCGTTCCTGGTGGGCGAAGCGTTTATGCGCGCCGCCGATCCGGGCGCGGAGTTGCAGCGGTTGTTTGCCTGAGCGTTACGCCAATTCTATGCGGTCGCGGCCATTCTGTTTGGCGCGGTAAAGGGCCGCATCGGTCCGCGCCAGCAACGCATCGAGTGTTTCGTCCTCCGACAGATGGCAGCCGATGCCAATGCTGACGGTCACCATCGGCAGCTGCATGTCGCCAAACGTGCGCAAGGTGTCGCGGATGCGCTGGGCCGCCAGCATGGCCTGGTGTTCATCCGCATCCGGCAGCAGCACAATGAATTCTTCGCCGCCGAAGCGCGCCACATCATCGGTCTCGCGCAAGGCCTGGCGAATCGCGCGCGCCACGTGTACCAGCACTTTGTCCCCCACCAGATGGCCATAACGGTCGTTGACGGCCTTAAACAGGTCCAGGTCGATCGCCATCAGCGTCATGCGCTTGCCGGCGCGGCGCATTTGCAGGCGCTGATGCTCGTAGAACAGGGCAAAGCCACGCCGGTTCAGGACCCCGGTCAAGGGATCATGGGTGGAGCGTTGCTCCAGGATGGTTTGCAGGCGGCGCGTGGCCATCGTCATGAACGCGACGGTCAGCATCAGCGCCATGAAGTTGGCGACCGCCAGGTAGACGCTGGCCATGCTACTGTAGCCGGTCAAGTCGATCTCCTTGACCATCGCGCGCAGCGCCATGCTGCCGCGCACCAGCACCACCAGTGCCTGAATCGACATCAGGACGCCGAAGAAGCGCGTGGAAAAATGCGGCGTGCCATGGCGCCAGACCAGCCGCACCTGTTCCCCGTAAAAACAAAACACGAGGAAGGAAAAGATCATCACACGGGTTTCAAAATCCGGGTCGATCACCAGGAACCAGCTGTGCATGGCAACGCCACCCACCAGAATGCCCCAGAACAGGCGCCATGACGGCGCCTTGCCAAAGAATTCCTGGGTACCGATCATCGACAAGCCGACGCAACAAAACAGCAGGCCATTGGTGGCCAGCAGCAGCGGCGTGGTCGGCAAGTGTGCGCGCAGCATAAAGGCCACCCCAGCCCCCACCAGCGCCAGCAGCCCCATGGCCCAGCGGTCCAGCCCTTTGACTTCCTTGCCAAAGTTGCTGTGCGCGGAGTGCATCACGATGGACATGGCGACGCTCATCAAGGTCGTCATGAACAGCACGGTCTTCGGATCGAGCGAAATCACCTTGTACCACAGCTCCCTGGCAGCGCTTAGCGGTCGGCGCTGGGGCGCAGCGGACCGGTGGATTTCTTGCCAGCCGGGTCCAGCGACAAGGTCACGGCGGGAATCCGCTCCCCCTGCAAGGTGACGCTGAAGACCTGCAACTCATCGCGGCGGAAGGCATGCACTTCCAGCGTATCGCCGACCTTGTAGCGCGACAGCAAGCCATCGACATTGCCTGGCATGGCGCGCAAGCCATCGATGGCGACCAGCAGGTCGCCCGCCGACAGGCCGGCCTGGTGCGCCGCGCCGCCTTCGTGCACGGCAGACAGTTTGCAATCGGCGCCATCGCGGCCCAGGTTGGCGTCCAGGCTCGGCTTGTCGGCCTTGCGCTGGTCGCTGTAGCGGACGCCGAATGGCGCCAGCAATTTCGCCAGCGGCAAGTCATCGGTCCCGCGCACATAGCGCTCAAAGAACGATTTCAGCTTGGCGCCGCTGATCTCATCGGCCAGCGCTTCCACGTCGGCCGGCGTCACACCGCGTCCGACTGCCGCGCCTTCGTAGAAATCGCGGCCATAGCGCTGCCACAGCGCACGCATCATATCGTCCAGCGACTTTTTACCCTGGGTCTTGGCGCGGATCGTCAAGTCCAGCGCCATGCACACCAGCGAACCCTTGGTGTAATAGCTGACGATCGCGTTCGGCGCATTTTCATCCTGGCGGTAGTACTTGCCCCAGGCATCGAAGCTGGAATCGGCCACGCTTTGCTTCAGGCGCCCCGCGCCGCGCAGCACGCTGCCGACAGTCTTGCCCAGCATCGTGAAATACGCGGCTTCCGTGATGATGCCGGCGCGCACCAGCATCAAATCATCGTAATAACTGGTGCCGCCTTCGAACAGCCACAGCAGCGGCGTGTAATTTTCAACGTTGAGGTCATACGGCGCGAACACGGCCGGCTTGATGCGCTTGACGTTCCACGTATGGAAATACTCGTGGCTGCACAAGCCGAGGAATTTGATGTAGCCCTCGCTGAGCTCCTTGCCACCGGCTTTGGCGCTGGTGGTTGGCAAATCGGCGCGCGCGCACACCAGCGCGGTCGAGGCGCGGTGTTCCAGGCCGCCATAGCCATCGCCCACCACCATGGTCATGAACACATAGCGCTCCATCGGCGCTTTTTTGGTTTTCGGCTCGAAGAACGTGATTTGCGTTTCGCAAATGGCTTTCAAGTCCGCGCACAGGCGGGCCAGGTCGAGATTCGGCACTTTGCCGGTGAACACGATATCGTGCGGCACGCCGTGCGCCTTGAACGTGGCCAGCTGGAAGTCGCCCATTTCCACCGGGTGGTCGACCAGATCATCATAATTGGCCGCGATGTAGGTGCCGAAGCCGTAACGCTTGGCTTTCAATTCCGGCAGCGAGGTCGCCACGCGCCAGGTTTTCGCCGCCGCATCCTGCGGCCGCTGAATATCGACGATGTGCGGCGTCTCTTCCTGTCCCGCCACGCGCAGGAACACACTGGTGCCGTTATAAAACGCGTGCGTGCGGTCCATGTGCGCGGCGCGCACCGACAAGTCCCAGGCATAGACTTCGTACTCGACCACCAGCTCGCCCTTGACCGGCGCCGCGCGCCAGGTGTGCTTGTCGAGCTTGGCCAGTTTGACGGTCTGACCGTTCGACTGGGCGCGGATTTGCACGATGTTGCGCGAGAATTCGCGCACCATGTAGCTGCCGGGGATCCAGGCCGGCAGCGCCAGCACCTGCCCTTGCGGGTCGGGTTCGTGCACGGTCAACGTCACCTGGAAAAGATGGCCTGGCAAATCCTTGCCGATGATGGCGTAACTGACGCCTGGTTTTTGAACGGTCTTCTTCATGGTTGTCCTTGTTGGTGCAGGTCGGCCGGCGTATCGATGTCTTGCAGGATGCCCGCATCGTCCACCGCCACTTCCCGCACCGGATAGTGCTTGAGGATGCCGCGCGCGCCCTGGTCGCCTTGCAGCGCCAGCAACTGCGGCAAATACTGGCGGCTGAATCCGACCGGGTTGCCGCGTTGGCCCCGGTACATCGGCGCGGCAATGCCCGCGCCTTGTTGCAGCGCGTATTGTAACGACAACAGGGTGTGCCGGTGTACCCGGGGCATGTCGCCCAGCGCCACGATCCAGCCTTGCGCGTCACTGGCCTGGCCCAGCGCACACACCAGCGAAGCGGCCATGCCGGTGTCGGCGGTATCGCAGGTGACGACTTCGCAGCCCAGTTTTTTCAGTTCGGCGGCGACAGCGTCGGCGCCGGGGCGCACCACGGCGATGACGCGGGGAAGGATGCTCAACAGGTTTGCGGCGCTGGCGGCGACGACCGAGCGCGCAGGCGGGGCCGGGAGTGCGGCGTTGAATGCCGCCGGCAAGACCTGCAACAGCTTGTTTTGCGCGCCCGAGGGATCAAAACGGCTGCCCCGCCCTGCGGCCAGCAAGATACCAACGATCCCCTCGGACGCCGCCATGCCTTACGCTTTCACTGCGCCGGCCAGGTCGAACGGCAGCTTGCGCAGGCGCTTGCCCGTCAGCCGGGCAAGCGCATTGGCAAACGCCGGCGCCAGCGGCGGCAAACCGGGTTCGCCCATGCCGGTCGGCGGTTCCGTCGATGGCACGATGTGCACCGTGACGTCCGGCATGTCCGTCATGCGCGCCACCGTGTAGTCGCTGAAGTTTTGCTGCTCCACCACGCCATCGTTCAAGGTGACGGCGGCGCCCGGCAAGGTGGTACCGAGTCCCATCAGCGCCGCCCCCTGCACTTGCGCCGCCACCGTCAGCGGATTGACGGCGGTATTGCAATGCACACCGGCCGTCACCGTATGCAGCTTCGGCGTTTTGCCTTGCATCGACGCCGTCACCACATACGCCACCACCGAATTGAACGATTCATGCACGGCCACGCCCCAGGCCTGCCCTTTCGGCAGTTTTTTCTTGCCATAGCCGGACTGCGCGACCGCCAGGTCCAGCGCCGCATGCACGCGCGTGTGCTTGGGATCGATCAGCTGCTTGCGGTAGGCGACCGGGTCCATCTTGGCGATGTGCGCCGCTTCATCGATCAGGGTTTCCATCACGAAGGCGGTGTGGGTGGACCCCACCGAACGCCACCACAGCACCGGCACATTGGCCTTGACGTTATGCACCGTCAAATTCATCGGCAAATCGTACGGTTCGCCCATGCCTTCCACCATGGTCGAATCGACGCCATTCTTGACCATGAACTGCTCGAACGGCGTGCCGACGATAATCGGCTGGCCGACGATGGTGTGGTCCCACGCGATGATATTGCCCTTGGCGTCCAGGCCAAGTTCCGCGCGGTGCACGTGCGACGGCCGGTAGTAGCCGCCCTTGATATCGTCTTCGCGGCTCCAGATGACTTTCAAAGGACCGGATTGGCCGGTGGCGCGGTACGCCAGCGCCAGGCCGGCCGCTTCCACCAGATAATCCGAGCTTGGCACGGCGCGCCGGCCAAAGCCGCCCCCCGCCATCATCGTGTGCAAGGTCACCTGCTCCGGCTTCATACCCACGGTGCGCGCCACGGCCAGCAAGTCCAGCGTCTGGAATTGCGAACCGGCCCACACTTCGCAACTGTCGGCGCGCAAATCAATCACACAATTGAGCGGCTCCATCGGCGCGTGCGCCAGGTACGGGAATTCATACACGGCCGAGATCTTGCGGGCCGCCCCTTTCAGCTTCGAGATGTCGGCCGTCTTGGCGGGCAAGCCGGGCTTTTGCGCCAGCGCGCGGAATTGCGCCATCTGTTTTTTGGTGTCGACCTTGTCGACGCCAGTGGTATCCCACTGCACGTTAAGCGCGTCGCGACCCTGCTTGACCGGCCAGTAGCCGGTGCCGATCACCGCCACGCCACGGCCGCCACGATCGGTCGCCATTTCCAGCACGTCGGTCACGCCGGGAATGGCTTTGGCTTTCGCGGCATCGAGCTTGGCCACCTTGGCGCCGAACACCGGCGGACGGGCCACCACGGCGACCTTGGCGCCGACCGGTTTGAAGTCCATGCCGAATTGCTGGGCGCCGTTGGATTTGTCGCGCGCATCAAGGCGCGGCACCGGTTTGCCGATCAAAACGAAATCTTTCGGGTCCTTCAGGCTGACGGCATCCGGCATCGGCAACTTCATCGCCGCATCGGCCATCGCACCATAGGTGGCGCGCTGACCGGCGGGACCGGTCAACACGCCTTTCGACGCCTTCACCTGGGCCGGGCTGATTTTCCACGCGTCGGCCGCCGCCGCCACCAGCATGGCGCGCGCACGGGCGCCGATTTCACGGTATTGCTGCCACGAGCTGCGCATGGTGTTCGAGCCGCCCGTCATCTGGATGCCAAAGCCCGGGTCTTTATAGGGGTCCCCGGCCGGCGCCAGTTCGCCGCGCATTTGCGACCAGTCGGCGTCCAGTTCCTCGGCGATCAGGATCGGCAGCGCGGTTTGCACGCCCTGGCCGAACTCCAGCCGGTTCACCTGCACGGTGATGGTATTGTCCGGCGCAATGCGCAGGAAAGCGTTGGGCTGGTAGACCGGTTTGGGGGCCGGCTGCGCCTGCGCCTCGTTGGCGCCAAAGCGTCCGCCGCCGCCGACAAAGAAGCCCAGCACCAGGCCCGTGCCGGCCGCCGCCTTCATAAAGCCGCGGCGCGACACGCCAGGTCCGCCTTGCTGCTGTGCGGCAACAGCGCTGGCGCCAGTCATCGGCGCCAGCGTGCCGTCCGGATTCACCGCCGCATCCTGATTGATCCATTCTTTACGCATGGTAGTGCTCCCGTGGTGTGGTTCAGGCGATGGTTTTAGCGGCGTCCTTGATGGCGGCGCGGATGCGCTGGTACGTGCCGCAGCGACAGATGTTGCCGCTCATGGCGTTGTCGATATCGGCGTCGGACGGTGCCTTGTTGGTGCGCAGCAGCGCGGTGGCGCTCATCACCTGGCCACTCTGGCAGTAGCCGCATTGCGGCACGTCGTGCTTGACCCACGCGTCCTGCACGGCCTTGCCGACGCGGTCCGCTTCCATCGCTTCGATGGTGGTGATTTTCTGGCCGGCCGTGATGGCCGAAATCGGCGTGATGCACGAGCGAATCGGCGCGCCGTCCAGGTGCACGGTGCAGGCGCCGCACAGCGCCGCGCCACAGCCAAACTTGGTGCCGGTCATATTCAGGTTGTCACGCAGCGCCCACAGGATGGGCGTGGATGGATCGGCATCCACCTGCATGTCGCGTCCATTGATATTCAGAGTGATCATCGGCTATTCCCTCGTGGTGAATACAATACGGGCCGCGTGCATGCGGCCCTCGGATAACGCAGTACTGCTAGAACTGCTGCTTGAACTGCTGCTTACAGCTTGACCGCCGCCAGTTTTGCTTCCAGCGCCTTCAAGTCAATCGCGCCCGGCACGCGGCTGCCGTCGGCGAAGAAGATGTTCGGGGTGCCGTTGATGCGCAGTTTCTGGCCCAGCGCCAGCACTTCATCGTTCGGCGTGTTGCAGTTTGCCGGCGCGGCGGCCGGCACCTTGTTCGACAACATCCAGTCATCCCAGGCCTTGTTGCGGTCGGCCGCGCACCAGATGTTTTTCGACTTGGCGAACGAGTCCGGCGACAGGATGTTGTACATGAAGGTGTAGATCGTGATGTTGTCCACTTCCTTCAGCGTGTTCTGGCGGAAGCGCTTGCAATAGCCGCAGTTCGGATCTTCGAAGATCGCGATGACGCGCTTGCCGTTGCCCTTGACAGTCTTCAGCGCCATTTCCAGCGGCAGGTCGGAGAACTTGATCTTGTTCAGTTCATCCATGCGTTCCTGCGTCACATTGGTCTGGGTTTTCAGATTGACGATCTGGCCCATGAACAGGTAAGTACCGGTCTTGTCGGTGTAATGCACCTCGCCGCCGATACGCACTTCATACAGGCCGGCATACGGGGTTTCCTTGACGCCGTCGACTTTCACGCCGTTGCCCAGGCGCGGTTCGATATTCTTTTTGATGGTGGCTTCGACAGAGGTCTCGGCGCCGACACAGGCCGCCACCAGGGCCGATGCGACTAATACTGCGGTCTTGCTGAGTTTCATGTGTTCTCCGGTTACTGCGGAATGACTGCTGGGTTATTGCTTACCAAGGGCGTGGGATATCAACCGGCGCTTGAGTACCGGCAACTTATCAAGCAAGTTTAATCCTAAATTACGTGCCACGCGCAGCGGCTCGAAGCCGGCGCCAAACAGGCGTTCCAGGCCATCGGTCGCCAGTTGCATCAACAGCACTTCTTCCTTGCGGGCGCGCGCATAGCGCGCCAGCACGCGTTCGTCGCCGATGTCACGGTGGGATTCGCGCTCGGACACAAGGCGCACCAGGTCGGCCACATCGCCAAAACCCAGGTTCATGCCATGCCCGGCCAGCGGGTGCACCACGTGGGCCGCATCGCCCACCAGCGCCACGCGGTTGGCCACCATCGAATGGGGCCGCATCAGGCGCAGCGGGAAGGCGCGCACCAGTTCCGGCTGTACCGGCGTCAGCTTGCCCAGCTTGTCGTGCGCATACTGCGACAGGCGCTCGGCCAGCATCGTCGCCGACATGCGGGTCAGCGAGTCGGCCAGCATATCCGGCGCCGACCACACCAGCGAGACCCGATCGCCCGGCAGCGGCAACAGCGCCACGATGCCCTCGTCGCCCGTGAACCACTGGTGCGCCACACCGTGGTGCGGGTGCTGGCATTCGAAGTTGGTGACGATGGCGCGCTGGGCGTACGAACGGTAATCCATGCCGATATCGCACTGGCCGCGCACCCACGATTCCGCCCCATCGGCGCCCACCACCAGTTCCGCGTCGATGGCGGAACCGTCGGCCAGCAGCACGCTGGCGGTGTCCGCGCCACGCCGCAGCTCGACCGCCTTGCCCGTCACCTGGGTGACGTTGCTGGCGAAGCGCAGCGCCGCATCGAGCGCCTGGTTCAAGTTACTGTCTTCAACAATCCACGCCAGCGTGCCCGTATGGGCGCCAAAGGCGTCGAAATTGAGGCCGCCGGCCTGGGCGCCGTCGCCAAACACCTGCATCGCGTCGACCGGCGCCACGCGGGCCGCATCGAGCGCGCCCCAGACTTTCAGGGACGTCAACAAGTGGTACGCCGTGTGGTTCAGCGCATAGACGCGCACGTCCCAGCTGCTGTTGGCCGCAGGCGGCGGGGTTGATACCGGTGGCGTAAGCAGGGTGACGCTCTGCCCGGCCTGGGCAAATCCGAGCGCCGCCGCCTTGGCGACCGCGCCATTGCCGACGATGCAAATGCCGCTGCGCTGACGCCGGGTGGGGGTGATGGGATTATTCATTACTGCATTATAGGACAATTGACATACCTATCGCCCCCCCTATAGATTGGCCGGCACCATCCACTCCATTACGGTGCCGCCCATGAAAAAACTGCTGCTTGCCGCCCTGCTGTCCGCCGCCTCGCTGGTCCACGCGGGCGCCCTGCCCCTGCGCGAGCAGGCGCGCGTCATCGATGAACTGACCGCCGAGCGCTTCGACACGCTACTGCCCGGCTTGATGCAGCAAAGCGGCATCGACATGTGGATTATCGTCTCGCGTGAATACAACGAAGACCCGGTGCTGAAAACCATGCTGCCGGCCGAATGGATGAGCGCGCGCCGCCGCACCATCCTGGTGTTCGTGCGCGACGCCGCCAGCGGCAAGGTCGACAAGCTGGCGATTGCCCGCTATGGCGTGGGCACGTCGATCAAGGCGGCCTGGGACATGGCGCGCCACCCGAACCAGTGGGACGCCTTGGCGGACCTGGTGCGGACCCGCAAGCCGGCCAAAATCGGCATCAACACCTCCACCGACTTCGCCCACGCGGACGGACTGGACCACACGGAATACACGGAACTGCTGCAAAAACTGCCGACCGAGTACAAGAACAAGGTGGTGTCGGCGGAAAAACTGGCGGTGGGCTGGCTGGAAACCCGCACCGCGCGCGAAATGCAAATTTACCCGCAACTGGTCAATGAAACCCACAAGATCATTGCGCAGGGCTTTTCCGAACAGGTGATCACGCCCGGCCTGACCAGCACGGAAGACGTGGAATGGTGGTTCCGCCAAAAAATCCGCGACCTGGGCTACGACACCTGGTTCCACCCGACCGTCTCGATCCAGCGCGCCGACGCGCAAGCCTTCGACCATCTGGCCAGCTTTTCCGATCGCCCGAAAACCAACATCATCCAAGCGGGCGACCTGCTGCACGTGGACATCGGCATCACCTATTTGCGCCTGAACACCGACGTGCAGCAGCATGCGTATGTGCTGCAACCGGGCGAAACCGCGGCGCCGGCCGGCCTGCTGGCCGCCTTTGCCAAGGCCAACCGCCTGCAAGACATCCTGACCGGCCAGTTCCGCACCGGCCGCAGCGGCAATGCCATACTGGCCGCCGCGCTGGCGCAAGCCAAGCAGGAAGGCATCGCCCCGGTGATCTATTCGCACCCGATCGGCTACCACGGCCACGCGGCCGGCCCGGCCATCGGCATGTGGGACATGCAAGGCGGCGTGCCCGGCAGTGGCGACGCCGCGCTGCACCCCGCCACCGCCTATTCGATCGAGCTCAATGCGGAGTCCACGGTGCCGGAATGGAAAAAACCGGTGCGCATCATGCTGGAAGAAGACGGCTATTACGGCGCCGACGGTTTCCGCTACATCAGCGGCCGCCAGCGCACGCCGCACCTGATTCCGCGCCCCGTCGAAAAATAACCCTTGTATCTTTCTGAAAGACGACTATAATAGCGATCTCTTGGCCTGGTAGCTCAGTTGGTAGAGCAGAGGATTGAAAATCCTTGTGTCGGTGGTTCGATTCCGCCCCGGGCCACCAAGAATTCAGCAGTACGACGAAAACGCCAACCCATGCAGGTTGGCGTTTTT
>JAIENA010000415.1 GCA_019751755.1 Burkholderiaceae bacterium
GGGTGCTTGCATGCTGCGGAACAGTGGATGACGCATTGTGCCAGATCCGGGGCACTTTATGCAACTGTGTTGCAAAACATCCTGCCATAAGCGCAATGGCTACTCACAAAAACGTCTTCGCAATTAAGCCACACGCCACCGCCAGGCATATCAGCGAAAATGCCAGTTTCAAATATTCCGGCTTCCATTGGGCGGCAAAACGTCCACCAAGCAACATGCCCGCCGTGGCACCGGCCGCGAACGGTACGCCCAGTGCCACATCAAAGTGCCCGCTATGGATGGCACCGGCAACGCTCACCAACGAAATAAGCGCAATCACCGCCAGCGAGGTGGCGACAATCGAGCGCATGGCCAGATCCGAAAAGTGTTGCAAGGCAGGCACGATAACGAACCCGCCGCCGACCCCGAGCAGGCCGGACAACATGCCCGCAGCGGCGCCCATCGCCGACAGCCGGGTGGCGCAACGGACATTCCAGTCCAGCCTGCCACTGGCAGTATTCAGATGACAGGGACAGGCGCTGCCGGGGCCCGCCTGGCGGCCCGCGCGCCGCACGTCACGCACACCTTTCACCGCAACACCGATCAGCACCGCCGCAAACAACAAGGTCAGATAGCGCACCGGCATACGCAGCGCCAGCCACAGCCCAAGCGGATTGCAGACTACGCCAACGAGTGCGATCAACAACGCCGCGCGGTAGCGCACGACACCGGCGCGCAGGCCGACCACCGCCCCCATCGCCGCCGCGATGCCAACCGCCAGCAATCCGATCGGGGCCGCGCCGGCCACGGTCAAGTGCAGTCCGAACACCAGCAGCGGCACCGCCAGGATGCCACCACCGGCGCCGGTCATGCCCATGATGAGGCCGACCACCGCGCCCAGTAAGATACTCAAGCTCATGCCAAACGCCTTTCGATTCAGCCGACCAGCTCTGGCTGCGCCAGCCACTCGCGGCCCTTGAGCATGCCCTGCCAATACAGCGGCGGCAGCAGGCGTTCCTTCAGCAACCAGGCCAACTGCGACGGTCTGGTGCCGTCCAGCAGCCATCGGGGGAAGCTGGGCGCCAGCTTGCCGCCATAGGTGAACTCGGCCAGCACGATCTTGCCGCGCTCCACCGTCAGTGGACAGGAGCCGTAGCCGTCATACCGTGCTTCGCGCACTTCAGCGCCAAGGTTGAACAGGACGTTGTGCGCCACCACCGGCGCTTGCTTGCGCGCGGCGGCGGCAGTCTTGGCGTTCGGGCTGTTAGCGGCGTCGCCCAGGCCGAAGATGTTATGGAATTTCTTGTGGCGCAAGGTCGCCTGGTCGACATCGATCCAGCCTGCCGCGTCAGCCAGGGGACTGCTGCGAATAACATCCGGCGCCACCTGCGGCGGCACCACATGCAGCAAATCAAAGGGCGCTTGCTCATCATGGACCGCGCCGCCGGCATCGGTGTAGCGAAAGGTCGCGATCCGGGCGGGGCCATCGACCGCCACCAGGGTCCGGCCGAACTGCAAGTCAATGCCATACGCCTGCACATACTCCATCAGCGCGGGGACATAGTCGGCCACACCGAACAGCACCGCGCCAGCGCTCATGAAGCGCACCTTGCTCTGCCCCAGCACGCCGTTGCGGCGCCACGTATCACAGGACAAGTACATGGCTTTTTGCGGCGCGCCGGCACACTTGATCGGCATCGGCGGCTGCGTGAACAGCGCCTGCCCGCCGCGAAACTGGCGGACCAGTTCCCAGGTGTACGGCGCCAGGTCGTAGCGGTAGTTGGAGGTGACGCCATGGCGCCCGAGGGTATCGCTGAGACCGTCAATGCCGTCCCAGTTCAGCTTCAGGCCGGGGCACACCACCAGCTGTTCGTAGCGCACCGAACGGCAGCCTTCCAGCAAAACCCGGTTTTGTTCCGGCACGAAGCCCGCGACAGCCGACTTAATCCAGCGCACACCGTGTGGTATCAGCGCGCCCATCACGCGCGCGGTGTGCGCCGGCGCAAACACCCCGGCACCGACCAGTGTCCACCCCGGCTGGTAGTAGTGCACGTCCGCCGGATCAATTAGTGCCACATCCAATCCGGGCTGGCGCGCCAGCAGGCTGGCCGCCACCGATATGCCGGCGGCGCCGGCGCCGATGATCACGACCTGATGGCTGGCGTCGCTGACCTCGGCGGCTGCGCCGCTCGCCTTCACACGCCGCACCAGCGCCCCCAGGTCGTAGCCGCAGGCTGCGGCGCTGCTGATGATCTGCTCGGCCGGCAAGCGGCTGGCATTGGCCAGCCCCCACAAGCTGGTGCTGCGCATGCCGCTGCGGCAATAGGCCAGCACCGGCTTGGGCAGCGCTTGCACCAGTTGCTCAAATTCGCTGGCCTGCCGCTCGGACAGCTGGCCTGGCGTCACCGGCAGATAGTGCGCCGCCAGGCCCAGTGCCTGGGCGGCGTCGGCAATTTCGCGAAAACCCGGTTGATCGCCGGCTTCGCCGTCAGGCCGATTGCAGATAATCGCGCGGACACCCGCTGCGGCGATCTGTTGCAGGTCGCTTGCGACCGGTTGCGAAGCGACGTAGAGCTGTTCAGTAAGCTGTTGCATTTTCATGGCGGTCTCCAGTTTTGCCGTGCGCATCACACCGCGTTCAGCGGAATCTTCAGGTAGCGCACGCCGTTGTCCTCGGCCGGCGGCAGCTGGCCGGCGCGCATATTCACCTGTACCGAAGGAAGGATCAGCACCGGCATCTCCAGCGTCGCGTCGCGCGCGGTACGCATGGCCACGAACTCCTCCTCGCTGATGCCGTCACGCACGTGAATATTGGCGCGGCGCTCCTCCGCCACCGTCGTCACGTAGGCCAGTGGCCGGCCATTTGGGCGATAGTCATGGCACATGTACAACTTGGCGTCCGCAGGCAGACTCAACACACGATTGATTGAGCGGAACAGGATGCGCGGATCGCCGCCGGGGAAATCACAGCGGGCGGTGCCGTAATCCGGCATAAACAGGGTGTCGCCAACGAACGCCGCAGGAACCTCGGCGCCGTCGATCACATAGGTCATGCAGGCTGGTGTGTGTCCCGGCGTATGCCAGGCGTGCGCGGTCAGGTTGCCGATCCGGAACACCTCGTCGTCGGCAAACAGATAATCGAACTGGCTGCCATCGGGAGCAAAGTCGTTGGCGGCGTTGAACAGCTTGCCAAATACTTGTTGGACCTGGCGAATATGCCCGCCAATGGCGATACGTCCGCCCACCTGCTGCTTCAGGTACGGCGCAGCCGATAAATGGTCGGCATGCGCATGGGTTTCCAGTATCCATTCGACCTTGGCGTCCAGCGCCTGCACACGGGCGATCAACAGGTCGGCGCTGCGGGTGCTGGTGCGTCCGGATTTGGGGTCATAGTCGAGCACACTGTCGATCAGTGCGCAGGCGCGGGTTTGCTGGTCCAGCACAAGATAGCTGATGGTGCTAGTGGCCGGGTCGTAAAAGCCTTCGATATGCAGTTGTTCCATGTCTTCCTCCTGAAGGTGATGCATGTCTTGCTATGTACAAATTCCGTGCCAGCACACCCTGCCACACTAAGTAATTGATTTAGATTAAATTCTTCAAAGAAGGTCAGGACGGCTGACACGCTTAATTGGCAGTGGCATACTGCCAGTGGCAGAAATGGCAGTAAATCCACAGGAGCATCCACATGACCGCGCAAGACCTGTTACAAGCCCCCGAAGTGCGGGCCCTGATTTCCTATCTCGACCACGAAACGGCGCCAATGATCGTGATGAACACCGATTACCAGATCCTGGCCGCCAACACGGCGTACAAGCGTCAATTCGCCATCGTCGGGAAGCCCTATCTGGGTCACAAGTGCCATGCCATTTCGCACCAGTTCCCAGTGCCGTGCGACCAGGCCGGCGAGCATTGCCCACTGCAAAGCGCGCTGGCCACGCGCGCGCCGGAGCGCGTCCTGCACATCCACCATACGCCGCGCGGGCCGGAGCACGTGGACGTGGAACTGCGGCCGATCATTGATGCCGGCCATCGGGTCATCGGTTTTGTCGAGCGCCTGCAGACCGTCCGGCAAGCCTCGGCACGCGCCAACCGCAGCGGTCTGGTGGGCCAGTCGGCTGCGTTCAACCGCGCGCTCGGCGAGTTGCAGCGGGTGGCGCCCTCGGCGTTGCCGGTCCTGCTGCTGGGCGAATCGGGCACCGGCAAGGAACTGTTCGCGCGCGCGCTGCATGAGGCCAGCACGCGCAGCGGCGGGCCGTTCGTGGTGATGGATTGTTCCGGCCTGAGCGAAACGCTGTTCGAGAGCGAAGTGTTCGGCTATGAGAAGGGCGCGTTCACCGGTGCGCTGGCGCGCAAGGCCGGTCTGGCCGAAACGGCCAACGGCGGTACGCTGTTCCTGGACGAGATCGGCGATGTGCCCCTCAGCATGCAAGTCAAGCTGCTGCGCCTGATCGAATCCGGGACCTACCGCCGGGTCGGCGGCGTCGAGACGCTGCGCAGCGACTTCCGCCTGGTGGCCGCGACCCACAAGCCACTGGAACGCATGGTGGACGATGGCCAGTTCCGCCAGGACCTGTATTACCGTATCGCCGCTTTTCCGCTACGGCTGCCTGCGCTGCGTGAACGCCAGGGCGATATCGGGCTGCTGGTCGAATCACTGCTGCAACGCAGCGGCGCCACCGGCGTGCGCCTGGCGCCGGACGCGCTGGCAGCGCTCGAGGATTACCACTGGCCGGGCAATATTCGGGAACTGCGCAACGTCATCGAACGCGCCCGCCTGTTTGCCGATGATGGCGACATTAAACCGGTCCATCTCGGCCTGACCGACCGGGCGCGGGTGCGCGCACCGGCAACACTGGACGATGACGGCTTTGCCGCCTTCGCACAGGGCTTCCATGGCACCCGCAAGGCACTGGCGCTGGCGCTGGGCTGCAGCGAGCGGACCCTTTATCGCCGCCTCAAGCAAGTGGGATTGGCATAAGGGGCACCCGACGCTTGCAATGACGATCGCTGATTGGACTGGTCGACGCCTGACGGTCCGTTTTGACACGACTGGCTTTTCCCCTTAGAAATACGGACCAGGTACACTGCTGGCGTTTGCCTATTCGAAGGGAATCGACGATGTTCCAGACGCTGCAGCGACTATTCGACCTCAAACACGACCTGAACGACCAGGGTGTCATTGATGCCGCCATCCGCGCCGGGTTGCGCGTGGGCGGCACCAATCTGTGGGTATTGATCTTTGCCATGCTGATTGCCTCGGTCGGCCTGAACGTCAACTCCACCGCCGTCATTATCGGCGCCATGCTGATCTCTCCGCTGATGCGCCCGATCCTGGGTATCGGCTACGGCGCCGGCATCAGCGACTACCGGCTGATCCGCAGCGCAGCGCGCAGCCTGGCGATCTTCACGGCGCTGAGCATGGCCACCTCCACATTGTATTTTCTGGCCAGTCCGCTATCGGAAGCCCAAAGCGAATTACTGGCACGCACCACGCCAACCCTTTGGGATGTGCTGATTGCCTTCTTTGGCGGCTGCGCCGGCATCATTGCCCAGACCCGCAAGGAAGAGTCAACCGTCATCCCCGGCGCCGCGATCGCCACCGCCCTGATGCCGCCACTGTGCACGGCGGGCTACGCGCTGGCCACCCGTCACTGGGAATTCTTATGGGGTGCCTTGTACCTGTTTGCCATCAATGCGTTCTTTATCGCCCTGGCGACCTATGTTTTTGTCAAACTGATGGGTTTTCCCGAACACGAGCAAGCTGATCCACGCCTGCAACGCCGCGCCCACGCCGCGATTGCGGTTGGCGTGCTGGCCATGGCCGTGCCTAGCGCCTATCTGGCCTATGGCTTCGTCCAGGACCAGCTTTTCATCGCATCCAGTAAGCGCGTGCTGCATGAACTGGAACAGCAATCCGGTGTGATTGTCTTGACGCGGGACGTCGTGCCCCGCGCCCGCAGTATGACGGTAACACTCGGCGGACAACCGCTCACGGCCGCGGCGGAAGCGGCATTGCTGACGCGTCTTCAGGGAGATGGCTTCCTGAATGCCACGCTGACCCTGCGCCGCGTTGGCCAGGAACGGATCGACCTGCTGGCGCTAAAGGAGCAACTGCGTAACGATTTATATGCCAACACGGAGCGGCAACTGCGGGACCGCAGCGCGCGGCTCGATACCTTGACCATGGCGATGGCCAAACAAGAGGAGGAAAAGGTGCGGCGCCAACAACTGATCGATGAATTGCTGGCGCAATACCCTGGCATCGCGCGTGTGGCGATCGCCGATGGTGCGGCGGCCGCGCGTGGCGAAGCGGCGCAGTCGGTGCTGCTGATCTCGATTGACGCCGTGCCACGCCTGAGTGCGGAAGACCTTGCGCGTATCCGGGCCGGACTGGGGGTGCGCATGCCGCACAACCGGCTGGAGTTGGTGCAAAACGGGCAGGAGACGCAGTCGCCGGCTCCCAAAAATCCATCCCGCCCGCCCCGTAACTAACCCGTTCTGATCGATCCCCCCTGGCTGCCGCAGTTGCCGACGAGCCCGCCCAACGTGCCTGTCGCGCTGTCGCAGCAGTCATTACCGGCCGTTGCGGGCGGACACGGATCCACCGTCACAACAGCCTGAACGCGGCCGCCGCGATCACTGTCGGCACCACCGCCCCCAGCAGCAAATATTCGGCACGGATCGCCGCATCATCGAAATGGCCTCTTAAAATGGCGGCCCCGGCCGGATTGGGCGCATTCGCAATCACCGTCAATCCACCACCGGCTACGGCGCCCGCCACCAACGCCACCTGGAACTGCGGCGTCAAGCCCTCCACCAGCGACGCCAGATAGGTCAGCGCCGCATTGTCGGTGACGGCGGTCAGCGCCGCCGTGCCGTAAAACACCGCATCTTCATTCAAGCTCAACAGCAACGGCTCCAGCCACCATGCCTGCTGCCCGCCCAACACCACCAGGCCCGCCAGGAAAAAAGCCACCAGCAACGCCTCTTTCAGGATCAAGGGGTCTTGATGGCGCGGGTAGGCCTGGACAAAGCCCAGAAAGAACAGGAACGCCCCCATGAATACCGCCGGGTGGTGTGAAAACAGCACGACAAGGGCCAGGAATGCGAGATGCACCATGACCATGGGCAGCGGCACCGGATCCACCCGTTCCGGCGCGCCCGCGATCGATGCCAATTCCTGGCGGAAGCAGAACGCCATCAGCGCCGCATTGAGCACGATCGCGATGGCGGCCTTCCAGCCAAAGGTCGCCAGCATGAAGGAGCCATCCCAGCCCCATTTGGTGGCCACCATCAGCACCGGCGGCGCCGCAAACGTGGTCAGTGTACCGCCGATCGACACGTTGACAAACAGCGTGCCGAGCGTGGCGTATTTCATTGTCGACGACAGCCGATACCGGTAAAAGTTTTCCCGTAACATCAACGCCGCCAGCGTCATCGCCGCCGGTTCCGTGATGAACGAGCCCAGCAACGGTACCACGGTCAGCACCACCAGATACAAGGCCGTGTTCGATGACAGCGGCAAGCCGCGCGCAAGCACGCCAACGCTGCGCGCCACGCATTGCAGGATCGGCCGGGTGCCGGCAATCACCATGATGGCAAACACGAACATCGGCTCGGTGAAATTGCGGCTGTCGAGGTAATGGGTGGCCTCGGCCTTGCCATGGAAAGCGAACATCGCCAGCATCAGCACCATGGCCCAGAAGCCGAACACCACTTCGACTTCGCCAAGCAAATGGAAAATGCCGGCGTGCCGGGTGTGCCGATGCGCCAAGCGCTCAAACAGGCCAGTGGAAAAAGTATGGAGGACAGCGACGCCAAACAGGATGGCGCCAAGCAATTCAATGGAAGTGGGGTGCATTAATAGCCAGGACGAGAACAGCCACACGTGGCGGCCCGACCTACGCGCATCCTGCCGCACGCGATTGTGCGGACACCCTTCCCGCCATTATACCTTGCTCAATGGCGATGGACGGGGGACAACGCGTGTTCGCGCCTTGCTATCGCGCCCCCCTCCCCGCTTATTCGCGGGGGTGGCGGCCAATTCCCAGTAGCGTGTACAGCGGACAAAAAGACAGCGCCGCCGTGGCCAGCAAGACGATGCCGGCCCAGCCCCAAGGGCCAATCAAGCCTGCCAAGGTCGCGGCAACCAACAACAGTCCCAACGTGGCCCTGAACCAGCGGTCCACCGTGCTAACGTTTTTTGACATGATCCATCTCCGGGCAAATGGCGGCGGAACCGGGTGGTCCCGACGCGTTGCCAGTATGGGCCACCCTTGCTTTCACATCGATAGCACTACTTGATTTAAATCAAACGCCCTGAAAATAGCGTGTCAGGCCCAGCTCACTTCCGGCCCTGGAACATCAAGCCACTGTCATTGAGGCCGAACTTGAGCTTTTTGTTCATCTCGATGATCTCCGCGCCGGCCAGCAATGCCGGGCCATAGCCGTGCGCCGCCTTGACGTTGGTCGGACGATAGGCATAGAACGCCGGGTCGAACGCCATGCCGGTGCCGACGCAAATGCCTTCGATCTGACCATTGGCCAGGACCTTGCCGGCCACCGCGTTCCACGCCAGGTTGGCCATCGGGCCGTACATCTGCGCATCGACGTAACCGCGATTGACGGCGCGCGCGATGGCATAGGCGTAAATCGCCGTGGCCGAGGTTTCCTGATACGTGTCGTTACGGTCGATCAACTGGTGCCAGAAACCATCCTTGCCCTGGTAGCCGGCCAAGCCCTTGATGTGGGCGCGCAGTTGCGCCAGCACCGCGTTGTACCCCTTGTGCTCTTTCGGCAGCACTTCGAGGATTTCCACCATCGACATCACGGCCCAGCCATTGGCCCGCGCCCAGCGCAGTTCGGGGTGATCGCGCAAGCCTTCCACATAGCCATGCATGTACAGGCCCAGCGTCGGGTTGAACATGCGCTTGGAGAATTGCAGTACTTGCTTGACGGCATCGTCGTAATACTTGCGCTCACCCGTATATTTGCCAAGGTAGGCGATGGTCGGCACGCCCATGAACATGTCGTCAAGCCACAGGGTGTCCTGCAACGGCCGCATTTTGACGCCGCCCTTGCCATCCGGCCCGCCGCGCGCCAGGGTGCCGTCTTTCAGGCGGTATTCCTGCTTGGTGACGAAGTCGCCGCAGATCTTGACCATCTGGCTGTAGTCGACCGTCATCCCGCCCAGCTTGGCCTTCATGAAACTGTGGCACAGCGCGCCGGCATCATCGAGCGCGTGGGGATTGAGGAAACTCTTGATCGGCGCCGTCGCATGCTGCACATCGGCCTGCACCACCGGCAAATAGGTCCGGGTCAATTGCGACAGCAACTGATGCCGCTGCTGCACGTAGTCGGTGTAGCGCGCGTCACCGGTGGCGGCGCCGGCGGCCAGCATGCCCAGGTACGTCACACCCCATTCATAGCTGGTCAAACGGAAATCGCCCGGTTTCAGCACCGCGTCCGGATCGGGTTTGCTCAGGTCCGTGATCGGCGCGCCGGTGCTTTTGCTGATCAGCGCCGCCGGCGTCGTACTATCGAGGTAGGCGAACACCCGGTCCAGCACCGCCTTGACTTCGGCCTGCGTCATCGCCTTATACGGTGTCGCATAGCGCACTTCCAGCGTATGCAACATGGCGTCCGCGGCGGCGGGGCCTTTTTCTTGCGGGGGCGGCGCTTCCTGCGCGGATACGGACAGGGCAACGGGCAGCAGGCTGGCAAACACCAAACCGGGCAACAGGCGGCGCGCCTTCGGGGAATTCATCAGGGGGGTCTCCTTGGATTTTGAATGAGTGAAACTGCCCCGACAGTATAAGAATCACCGATGATCAGATGCACTCATGTTGGTGATTGGTATTGATTGGCGCGGCGGCGGGCGGCCGAACGCTGCGCGCGCCCGCCGCCTTGCCACAATTACCGCATTACTGCTTTTTCTGCACCGAGGCCGCCTTCGGGGCCTTGGCTGATGTTGCCGCGGGGGGCGGCGGGCAGGGGTTGTTATTGTTGGCGTCGCACCAGGTCTTGGCCTGGGCCCAGGTCCAGTAAGGCTTTTTGCTCATGTCCATCATCGCGTTAATGCAGATGGCGGGCTGGTTCAAGCTTTGCAGCGCATAGCAGGTATTCTTGACCTTGATCGGATCGGCGCCGGGATCGGCGCTCATGGCCTCGGCAAAGCAGGCGGTGGTCAAGTCCTGGATTTCCATTTGCACGATGTTGGGCGTGCTGGTGCAGGTGTCATACACGGCGGCGATCGGATGGTTGGCGCCAATGTAGGCGGTCGGCTTGGTGGCACCCGGCAGCGTCACGGTGCCGACATCGAGCACGTTGAACGACGCCAGCTTGTTCATGCTGGCCCACACCTGGCGCGGCTCGCTGCCAAACACCAGCACTGGCGCGGTGCCGCGCTTGCCGGCGTTGACCGGCGGATTGGCCAGCAGCGTCAACATCGGCGCAATGTAGTTGCGGTTAGCGCTGGCGTTGCCGAAATACGTTTCCGACATGGCCGGCGTCAGGCACGCGGTTTCACCGCTGCCCGGTGCGGCAATCGGCATCACGTCGACGATGGCTTCATACAGGTTGACCTGGTCGGCCGGCACACCCACCGACGTCAGCAAGCGCTCCCAGCGATTCAAGGTCGCGTTGTTCAGATAATCGTAGGCCTGAAACGAGGTATAGGGCGGATAGTGCAGCATCATGACGGCCTTTTGCGACACCATCGGCAGTCCCAGCGGCAGCCAGAATTGCCATGGGCCGGGGCAGCCTTTCGGGTCTTGCGGCTGCACTTGCCAGCAGCTGCTGTCGGCTTCGCAGGCGGTGACGCCGTTCAGCGCCTGGCCCGCGTGGTTCTGGTCAAGGAAGGTGGTTTGCGCCGCTTGGTATTGCGCCGCGCGGGGATCGGCGCTGTCGATGCTGACGGTGTAGGCGCTACCGGCACTGTTGAGCACCACATTGACGGAATTAAACGGGATCTTGTCACGCTTCAGCGACTCGGTCAGGTAGCAGGCAATGGTCGCCTCGGTCGTGCTGGGCTTGCAGCTGGCATAGCTGGCCGGCGTGGTCATGGTGTACAACTGCTGGATATACGACACCGGGGCCAGGTCATAGCTGACCACCGCCGCCGACGCCGGCGCGGCGGCGGCCATCAGCGCGGCCACGGGGAATGCTTGCAAGGTACGACGCAGGGCAAATACGACAGAATTCATCAGCACACCTCCTTGTTATTATGGGACGCCGCCGTTGCAGCGGCGGTCGGCAGAATAGCATGGGAATGTGACCTGATTATTGTCAATGTGAAATAATTTTCTGAAAACAATGCCCGGCGGGCGACAGGCAACGCGGCCCCGACCACAGCGCGATGGCGCGCGCCTGGCCGGTCATGGCGTCGCTCGCCGCCACGCGTTAATGCGGACCAATGGTGCGCCCCGGGCACAGGCCGTGGCGCGGGTCGAACGGGTCAAACCACAATTCCTTGCGGGCCGCCATGGCGGGATCGGGGGGCCGCAGCGAGATATCGATGCGGCGGCGCTGACACAAGTGCGCGCGCAGCAAGGCCGGCTTGTGGTGCTCGAGCAGGAAGCGCTCCAGCGAACCATCCTTGAGCATGGCTTCCATCCCCGCCTTGATGCGCGCGGCCAGGCGGGGCGCTTTGGGCGACACAAAAAACAGTGGGGCCGCCGCGTCATACAGCAGCAGGCCGTCATCAATTGCCAGGTCGGGGTGCTGGCGCGTGCGCGCATCGAATTCCGGAAAGATTTCGTTGACGCCACGCAGAAAATAATCAAAGCGGTCCGCCATCAGCATGGCAAACAAGCCTTCATAATTATTGCCGGTGACGACCGTGTAGCCGTGATCCTTCAACGTCGTCGCCGACACCCACACGCTGTTGGCGCCGGCGCGCAGGCGCTTCAAATCCGCCGCGCGCTGGACGGCATGCAATTTGCTCTGGTTTTTGCGGTGGATCAGGGCGATGCGCCAGGATTGCAAGCCCAGGTCGATCGGGATCCGGATCGCGGTCAGTTCGCGCAGCCAGTCCGGGTTGGCCGGATTCGAGGTGACATTGAGCAGTTCGCCGTCCTTCATTTCGCGCAGCTGGCGCGGGCGCTCCATATGGACCGGCGCGTAGCCGATCAGATATTCGCCGAATTCCGGCCTGGTACGTTCCAGCACCGCGACCAGCAATTGTTCCGCGTAGCCGCGACGCTGGTCGGTCTCCGACACGGGCCGGTTCCAGTGCACCACATCGGTTGCCAGCGCCTGGCCACACAACCATAGCGCGAGCACGGCGCAGGCGCGGCGCACGGTCGGGAGCAATGCGGGCAAATGGGCGTGCATGACGGCGTATTTAACGAACTTGACCAATTGCAATTGTCATAGCAAGCTAACGTGCAGTCTATTGCATCTTATTCAGCCAGCCGGTGCCGGTGCCGGCACCGTGCGCCAGACGCAGGTCCCTTTGACGCCCTTGTCCAGGGCATTCAAAATCTCTTCATGCGCGGCCAGTTCGTCGCCGGAGGCGGCCAGTACCAGGACCTCGCCCAGCGCCACGTCTTCCAGTGCGCCGTCGTGGGTCACGGACTCTTCTTCCACATCCATGCCGAGGCTGTTCTGGCCGCGCGTCATGGCCAGGTAGACGTCCGCCAGCAATTCCGCATCGAGCAAAGCGCCGTGCAGTTTGCGATGCGCGTTGGAAATACCGAAGTGGTCGCACAGCGCATCCAGCGAGTTGCGCTTGCCCGGGCGCATTTCCTTGGCCTGGGCCAGCGTATCGATCACCCCATGAATCTGGCGCTCGAACGGCGGCCGCTTCAGCAGATTGAACTCATGGTTCAGGAAACCCATGTCGAACGGCGCGTTATGGATGATCAGTTCCGCACCTTGCACGTACTGCAGGAAATCGTCCGCGATCTGCGCGAATTTCGGCTTATCACGCAAGAATTCCGTGGTCAAGCCGTGCACCGCCAGCGCGCCCTCTTCCGAATCGCGTTCCGGATTGATGTAGACGTGGAAATTATTGCCCGTCAACATGCGGTTAACCAGCTCGACACAGCCAATTTCAATGACGCGGTTGCCCTGTTTCGGGTTGATGCCGGTGGTTTCAGTATCGAGGACGATTTGACGCATGGTGGTAAGCAATCAGGGAAGGGAAATCAGATAAAAAACGGACGCGCGGCAGTATAGCAGAGCGTCCGTGGTGGCTGACCGTCTGACTGTCTGACGGTATGGCCTTATTTGCGGCGCACCGATTCGACGCCGAGATTGGCCAACTGGTCGGCTTTTTCATTGCCGGGATGGCCGTTATGGCCGCGCACCCAGCGCCAATCGACCTTGTGAACCGCCTGGACCTGATCGAGCTCCTGCCACAAATCGGCGTTTTTGACGGGCTCCTTGGCGGCCGTGACCCACCCCTTGCGCTTCCAGCCGTGAATCCACTCGCTGATGCCCTTTTGCACATATTGCGAGTCGGTGTGCAGCACCACGTCGCACGGGCGTTTCAGGGCCTTCAGCGATTCGATCACCGCCGTCAATTCCATGCGATTGTTGGTGGTGTTGTGCTCGCCGCCAAACATTTCCTTTTGCGCCTCTCCCGCCACCAGCCAAGCGCCCCAGCCGCCGGTGCCAGGATTGCCCTTGCATGCACCGTCGGTAAAAATCTCAACCTTTTCCATCCTGCGATTCCCGCCTTTTATGTGTTGCCGGGACGGCCACCGGTGCCGCCACCCGTTTTTTCGTCCATGCCGGACCGATCAGCCGCATGCCTTTCACGCGCTTGATCGCATGCACCATATAGACCGCGCCCAAATAGGGCCACCAGCGGGTGCCGGCGCGGTCCATGAAGGCACAGCGCTGGAGCCACTTTTCAGTACGGCATGCGGGCGCATAACAGCCAAAATGGCTGGTGGTGGCGCCCAGATTGAGCAATTTTAACCAGTCGCGCATGCGCGGCATAGAGATGAATTCACCGGCGGGGGGCAGGAAGTGCGATCCGGTCAGGCGGCCCGTCACCTGGCGCAGCCCCCACAGGCTGGCGGGATTGATGCCGCAGATGATGAGCTGCCCTTCCGGAATCAGCACCCGCTCCACCTCGCGCAGCACCTGGTGCGGCTCGGCGGCGAACTCTAGCACGTGCGGCAACACCACCAGGTCCAGGCTTTGCGACGCGAACGGCAACTCGGCATAGTCAAACGTCACCGCCACCTGGCGCACATCGGTCATGCTGTCGAGCCGGGCGCGCGGGCGGATATCGGCCAGCCACTTGCGCGGCATGCGGCTGGCCGCCAGCGCATCGATTTGCGGCAGGCCGATCTGCAATGCGTTGTAGCCGAAAATATCGGCCGTCAATGCATCGAGCTGCGCTTGCTCCCATGCGCGCACGTAGGCGCCGGCCGGCGTTTGCAGCCAGGAGTCCAGCGCTATAATGGATTTTTCAGATGCGACGCTATCCATGCCACGTTCCCCGACTGTATGAACTCATTGTTACCCGCCCCGCTCAGCGTCCTCACGGTCCCCGCCTTCAACGACAATTACCTGTGGCTGATCCACGATGGCGTCCACGCCGCCGTGGTCGACCCGGGCGATGCCGCGCCGATCCTGGCAGCGCTGCGGCAACATCAATTGGTGCTGACCGCCATTTTACTCACCCACCACCACGCCGACCATACCGGCGGTGTTCCTGCATTATTGCAGCAATACGCGGTGCCCGTATTCGGTCCGCAGCGGGACGGCATCGCCACCGTCACGCACCCGCTGGCCGAGGGCGACACGGTCGAGGTGCCGGGATTGCCGCTGCGCCTGGCCGTGCTCGATGTGCCGGGCCATACGCGCGGCCATATCGCCTATGTCCGCCGCGACGGCGAAGCGTGGCTGTTTTGCGGCGACACCCTGTTTGCCGGCGGCTGCGGCCGCCTGTTTGAAGGCACCCCGGCGCAAATGGCGGCGTCACTCGACAAGCTGGCGGCGCTGCCGGCCGACACCCAAGTGTTTTGCGCCCATGAATACACGCTGTCGAACCTGCGCTTCGCCCAGGCGGTGGAACCGGGCAATCCGGCCTTGCAGGCGCGCATCACGTCCGACAGCCGGAAACGCGACCGCGGCGAGCCGACGGTGCCCAGCACCATGGCGATGGAGCGCAACACCAACCCCTTCTTGCGCTATGCCGAGCCGCAAATCGCGGCACAATTAGTTGCAGCCGGAAAATTACAAGGTGGCGAGCCGCCGGTGGCGGTGTTTGCCGCCCTGCGTCTATGGAAAAACACTTTCTAAGGAGTTAACATGAGCGAGCAGCCGCTGGTCCAGTTTTATTTTGATCCGATCAGTCCCTTCGCCTGGCTGGCGACCAAGGATATTAGCTGCATCGAAGCCACCGGTTGCCAGGTCGTGTTCCAGCCGGTGTTGTTTGCCGCCATGCTGACCGCGCATGGCAACAAGGGGCCGGCGGAAATCCCGGCCAAGCGGGTGCACACGTTCCGCGACGTGATGCGGTTGGCGGCGGAAATGGGCCTGAAATTCACCGGCCCGCCCGGCCACCCGTTCAACCCGTTGATGGCGTTGCGCATGGCGACCGCGATTACCGACCCGGCCCTGCGCAAGGCGTTCGTGGTGGCCATGTATGCGGCTTGCTGGGAACGCGGCAAGGACGTGTCGCAAGCGGACGTCTTGATCGTGCTGGCCAATGACTGCGGACTCGATGGCGCGGCGCTGGCCGACGCCGCCGTGACGCCGGCCATCAAGCAGCAACTGGCGGCCGCCACGGAAATGGCGATCGCCCGCGGCGTCTTTGGCGTGCCGACGTTTGAATATCAAGGGGAATTCTTCTGGGGCGCGGACCGCATCGATTCGCTGCTGTGGCGCATCGCAGGCAACCGCATCGATGAGGCGGCGCTGCAGGCGTTTCTGGATCAGCCGGCGCTGTCGCAGCGCCGGCAGTAAGCTCACGGGGCGGCATGATCGATGCCGCCCCGTGTGTTTTAGATTTCTTCGTACAGCGGCAAGGTCAGGAATTCCGCGAACGCATCCGACGTGCACATGTCGGCAAAGATTTGCGCGGCGCGGTCATAGTTCGGGCTGGCGCCGTCCGGTGCCGTGGCCTTGATTTTCGGCAGTTCTTCCGGAATCATCTTCAATACCAGCTCGGCGGTGACTTTGTCGCCGTTGTCGAGCACACCCTTGGTCGAACGGATCCACTGCCAGACCTGCGCACGGCTGATTTCCGCCGTAGCCGCATCTTCCATCAAGTTGTGGATCGGCACGCAACCGTTGCCGCCCAGCCAGCTGCCCAGGTAGTGGATACCGACGTTGATGTTGTAGCGCAGGCCCGCTTCGGTGATCGGCGCTTCCGGCTGGAAGTTCAGCAGGTCGGCCGCCGCCACGTTGACGTCCGGACGCTGCTTGCTGATCTGGTTCGGCGCGTCGCCCAGCACTTTCTTGAATTCGCCCATGGCCAGCTCGACCAGGCCCGGGTGTGCCACCCAGCCGCCGTCGTAGCCGTCGGTGGCGTCGCGCGCCTTGTCGTTGCGCACACCGCCCATGGCGATGTCGTTCTTTTCCGGATCGTTCTTGATCGGGATCAGCGCGGCCATGCCGCCGATGGCCGGGGCGTTCCGTTTGTGGCAGGTTTTCAACAGCAGCAACGCATACGAACGCATGAACGGCGCGGTCATCGTGACCTTGGCGCGGTCGGCCAGGCAGAAGTCCTTGTCGAGCTTGAATTTCTTGATGCACGAGAAGATGTAATCCCAGCGGCCGGCATTCAGGCCCGAGCTGTGTTCACGCAGTTCGTACAGGATTTCATCCATTTCAAACGCGGCCAGAATCGTTTCGATCAGCACGGTCGCCTTGATCGTGCCTTGCGGGATGCCGATTTCATCTTGCGTCATGACGAAAATGTCATTCCACAGGCGCGCTTCCAGGTGCGATTCCATCTTCGGCAGATAGAAGTACGGACCGGCGCCGCGCGCCAGCTGCTCTTTCGCGTTGTGGACCATGAACAGCGCGAAGTCGAAGATGCCGCCGGAAATGCGCTTGCCGTCGACCAGCACGTGCTTTTCATCGAGGTGCCAGCCGCGTGGACGCACCACCAGGGTGGCGGTCTTGTCGTTCAGTTTGTACGACTTGCCATTCTGTTCCAGCGCGATGGTTTTGCGCACCGCATCAATCATGTTGACCTGGCCGGAAATCTGGTTGTCCCAGTTCGGCGTGTTCGAATCTTCGAAGTCGGTCATGTAGCTGTCGGCGCCGGAATTCAGGGCATTGATGACCATTTTGCGGTCGACCGGGCCGGTGATTTCCACGCGGCGGCATTCCAGGGCTTTAGGAATCGGTGCAATGGTCCAGTCGCCGTCACGGATATGCGCGGTTTCCGCCAAAAAGTCCGGACGTTCGCCGGCATCAAGGCGCTTGGCGCGGGCCACGCGGGCCGCCAGCAATTCCTGGCGGCGCGGCTCGAACGCACGCGACAGCTTGGCCACCAGGGCCAGCGCTTCAGGGGTCAGTACCGTTTCATAACCGGGCTTGATGGCGCCCGTGATTTCCATACCTGCTGGCAGTGCAATGGTGGCTTGCGACATGTGATCTCCGTTCTTTCGTATTGATGGAATCCTCAGTATAGGCTTTTACGCCCACATCGTTTTTGCAGTATATTCACTAATAAGTTATGGAAACAAGACTAAAAATCACATCACCTATGCTTTTTTTGCACAAATAAAAAGGAACCGTTGTATGGGTCAGTTCAGGCAAATCTCCACGTTCGTCGATGTCGTCGCCAAAGGCAGCCTGTCCGCCGCCGCCCGCGCGGAGGGCATAGCGCCCGCCGTTATTGGGCGCAGGCTCGATGCGCTGGAACAGCGACTGGGGGTAAAACTGCTGCAGCGCACCACCCGGAAATTGGCGCTGACCAACGAGGGTGCGGCGTTCCTGGAAGATTGCCAGCGCATTTTGATCGAACTGGAAGATGCGGAAAGCGCGGTGGCCGAACGCAGCGCGCGCGCAACAGGTCACTTGCTGGTGTCGGCCCCGGCCGGGTTTGGCCGCCAGCACGTGGCGCCGCTGCTGCCCTCGTTCCTGGCCGAACACCGCGATGTGCGCGCCACCCTGAACCTGTCCGACCGGGTGGTCGATATCATTGGCGAAGGGGTCGATGTGGCGATTCGCATCGCCTCGCTACAGGATTCCAGTCTGGTGGGCGTAAAACTGGCCGACAACCACCGCGTCATCGTCGCCACCCCGGCCTACCTGAAACGGCATGGCACACCCGGCACGCTGGACGACCTGGCCAAGCACAATTGCCTGGCCATCAGCAGCGACGGCAGCCAGCGTGGCTGGACCTTCAAGGTCGATGGCAAGGTGACGACCATCAAAGTGTCGGGCAACATGGGCTGTAACGACGGCGCCGTGCTGCATGAATGGGTATTGCAAGGGAAGGGACTGGCGTGGCGCTCGATGTGGGAAGTGGGCGCCGATATCGAGGCAGGACGGCTGATGACGGTGCTGGAGCACTATGCGGCGCCGGGCAACGACATTTACGCGGTGTTTGCCCAGCGTAACCATTTGCCGCTGCGCATACGCGCGTTTGTCGACTTCCTGCGCCGCTCGTACGCGCAGCCAGGGTATTGGAAGCAGCCGGTCTGACAAAAAAAATAGGAGCTCGCGACGGTGGTCGGGCTCCATTTGCCAACGTTAACACAAAAAAAATCCTCGTTGACCGAGGATTTTCTTATCGTTGGATCCAGCGCTGAATTACAGCGGTTGGATGTTCGATGCTTGCTTACCTTTTGGGCCAGCGGTTACGTCGAACGATACGCGCTGGTTCTCTTGCAGAGATTTGAAGCCTTGGGTTTGGATCGCCGAGAAGTGAGCGAACAGATCTTCGCCGCCTTCGTCAGGGGTGATAAAGCCAAAACCCTTCGAATCATTGAACCATTTTACGATACCAGTTGCCATTACAATTCCTATTTCACAGTTAATTTGGGCTTGCGCCCGTGATATCGTTTGAAGCAAAAGTAAGCCAGCTAAGCAGCACTACCCTGAATCTAACGATCCCGCATTATACCGAATAAAACCGGGTTGTCCCGTTTCCACGAAAATAAATGCAGGGAGTGACGTTCAAACGATGTTGCGTCGTCCGAGCACGTGTTTCGCGCGGCATGAACGTCACTATAGACAAAATTTCAAGAACACGGTTGACGAATATCATTCCGACGTCACTTGGGAGCGGGCTCAGGCGCTAAATTCCGGCGCCTGGGGATCCACCGCCGCCCATGCCAAGTACTGCGCAACCATGCTCGCCAGCGACTGCCAGTGTGCGATATCAACCGGGCGTTTCCCCAGTAGTGGCCGGACTTCCTGCTCCAGCCGGCGGGCTTCGGCTCCCAGCACGGGATAACCGAAAGTTGCAGCCGAGCCCGCCACGCCATGCAACAATTCATGCAAATTGTGCAGCGCATGTTCGTCCGCCTCGGCGTTGCAGCAATGCGACAGCGCACTGGAAATGGCCGCCATGGTGGCCGGTATCGTCGCCCCGTACTTGGCCGACAGGGCGTTCAGGCGGTCGCGAAAATGCGGATCCTGGACCGGCGCCATGGTTTATTTGGTGCCGAAAATGCGGTCGCCGGCGTCGCCCAGGCCCGGCACGATGTAGGCGTGGTCATTCAAATGCGAATCGAGCGAGGCGCAATAGATCTTCACGCCCGGGTGGGCGTTCTGGAACACGGTGATGCCTTCCGGCGCCGCCACCAGCGACAGGAAGATGATCTGATCATCGGCCACGCCGCGCTTTTTCAGCACGTCCACCGCGTGCACCGCGGAATTGCCGGTCGCCACCATCGGATCGCACAGAATAAACATGCGCTCTTCCAGGTCCGGCAGGCGCACCAGGTATTCGACCGGCTGGTGCGTTTCCGGATCGCGGAACACACCGATGTGGCCGACGCGGGCCGATGGCACCAGGTCCAGCAGGCCATCGCTCATGCCGATGCCGGCGCGCAGCACCGGAATGATGGCCAGCTTGCGGCCGGCAATCACCGGCGCCTGGATCGTCATCAGCGGCGTTTCGGTTTCACGCGTGGTCAGCGGCAGGTCGCGGGTGATTTCATAGCCCATCAACAGCGTGATTTCCTTCAGCAGGTCGCGGAAGGTCCGGGTCGACGTTGTCTTGTCGCGCATGTGGCTGAGCTTGTGCTGGATCAGCGGGTGGTCGGTAATGAAGAGATTGGGGAAGCGCGGGTCTTGTTTCATGTCGGTGAACTCATATGGATAGGGCTATACCCTTCATTATCCCAGCCCGGGGCAGGCGGGGGAATGGTTTTCACGAATTAATTCGGCCATCGATGCCGTGGGCCACCCCACTACGCCGGCAAGGCCCGCGCCAGGATGGCATCGCAGTCGGTGCCAGCCGGCAGCCGGCCAAACGCCCCGCCCGGCGCGCACGCGATGCGCGAAGCCACAAAGGCGGCGCTGACATACGCCGGCGCGTGGCGCAGCAGCAGCGCGGCCTGCAGCGCCAGCACGATGCGCTCGGCCAGCACGCGCGCGCCGAACGCATCGGGCGCCTGCCCCGCCATGGCGCGCACGTCCGCCAGCAGCGCGGCGCGGTAATCACTGAAGGCGCGATCGACGTCGCCGGCCAATGCCAACTCGGCCGCCAGCGCGTCGCCGGCCGCCGGACTCTTGCCGAATGCCCGCAACAGGTCCAGGCACATGATGTTGCCCGAGCCTTCCCAGATCGAGTTGACGGGAAAATCGCGGTACATGCGCGCCAGCGGGCTTTCTTCGACATAACCGCTGCCGCCAATAACCTCCATCGCTTCCGCCCCAAACGCCGGACCGCGCTTGCAGACCCAGTACTTGCCGGCGGGCGTCAAGATGCGCGCCAGCATGGCCTCCGCCGGGTTGTCCGGATGGTCGAAGCAGCGCGCCAGTCGCATCGCCAGCACCGTCGCCGCTTCCGATTCCAGCGCGAGGTCGGCCAGCACGTTTTGCATCAGCGGCTGCAATGCCAGCGCTTTGCCAAACACCTGGCGCTGACGCGCATGGTGGCGGCGCTGCCGAGCACGCAATCGAGCCGGGTCAGGCTGCCCATCTCCAGGATGGTCGGAATGCCGCGCCCCACCGGCCCCACCAGCCAGCCATAGGCACCCGTGAATTCCACTTCCGACGACGCATTGGAACAATTGCCCAGCTTATCCTTGAGGCGCTGCACCCGCACCTGATTACGACTGCCGTCAGGCAGGTAGGCCGGCACCAGGAAGCAACTGAGGCCGGCGCTGGCGCCCTGCCCGGTCTGTGCCAACACCAGGTGGGCATCGCACTGGGGCGCTGATTGACATCCTCCCCTCCCTCAGCCTTACGGCTGCCGCTGGCGCGGAAAGGAAGGGGATTCCTGCGGCGCCGCGTGA
>JAIENA010000398.1 GCA_019751755.1 Burkholderiaceae bacterium
TCTCCGCCGTGATTAACTGATCGGGGACCCAGCCCCTCGGGAATCACATCTCATACACCACTTCTGGGGACACCATCATCAGGTGGCGGGGTATGCTCGAAGTGGAGTAGGCTCACAAGCGTTTTCATCGCACGTGGCCCCAATTCACTTGCAGCCGAGCGTGCACGATTGCGAAACAAATCTGGATCTTGAAT
Source organism: Burkholderiaceae bacterium (assembly GCA_019751755.1). Lineage (GTDB taxonomy): Bacteria > Pseudomonadota > Gammaproteobacteria > Burkholderiales > Burkholderiaceae_D > Rugamonas. The sequence continues at coordinate 195 of JAIENA010000398.1, forward strand.
CGCCTCAGCCACCCAGCGAACCTTTGAATTGCAATGGATCTTAGACGGCTTGCTATGGAATAAATTAAGGAAAGTGGTAAGCATTACGCGTGGTTGAAAATGTAAAACTCAGTTGACATGCTGTATGAACAGACGACGATAGCCCCCAATTTCCATAATGAGGCGTTCTCAATATCACGCCCGAATCCCCAACCCCCACCCAGAAACCCCAGGCAACAAAAAAGCGCCTCAAAAGGCGCTTTATCACGAAGAGCAGAAGGCAGTGGCGGGAACTTACTGACGAATCCCCGGTACCTGTTCCATCCAAGGTTCCGTCACGTCGCGCACGGCGCGGTCGTTGGCGAGGATCTGTTTCAGCAGGGCGATCTTGCGGGCGCGGGCGTCACCTTGTTGGGCTGGCACGGTGACGCCGGCCGTTACGGTGGCGATCGTTGCTGCGGTCTGGTTTTCCAGGCGACCCAGGCTTTCCCAGTCGCTGGCACGGGCGGCCATCACCATTTTGCCAGTCAGGCCGGCAACGTTTTCATACATGGAGAGGACTTCGTTCGAGGTCATGGCGCATCCCGGAAAGTGGAAATGGAGTACTGCTTGTCTGGATTAACGTCATGCCTGCGGGGAACTTTAGGGTTTTTTTGAAAAAAACTGAAAATATTTTGAAAAAGTTTTTTACTGGTTAAAACGACAACGCTGCGGACGTAAAAAAGCGCGGCACGGGCCGCGCTTCGCTGGGAGTGAGGTTGTTTATTTGACCAGTTCTTCCAGGCCTGCGCTCAGTTCGCTTGGCGGTGGCATGTCGTCCAGCAGGGCGTTGGGTGCCAGGCCCAGTTCGGCGGCCAGCTCGGTTGGGTAGCAGGCTTCGATTTCTTCCTGCGTCAAGCCGTTCTCTTCCACACGGGCGCGCCACGCCGCGAGGTGGATCACACCGGACAGGTGAGTGGCTTCTTCGTCGTTCATCGGGTCCGGGAAGGTCGAGATGGTTTCCGCGAACACGTCCGGGAACTTCCAGCGGCGGGCCAGTTCGGCGCCGACATCGGCAAAGGTGAAGCCGAATGATTGCTGTTCGGTGTCGAGGCGGCGGGAATCCAGTGGGCCGGCGATTTTATCGAGCTGCATGGCCTGTTCCGGCATGGCGGCGTGTACCACCAGTTGGCCGATACCATGCATCATGCCGATGGTGAAGGCGAGGTCGGTGTTTTCCTTGGTTTTCTTGGCGATCCATTTGGCGGAGCAGGCCGTGTACAGGCTGTAGCGCCAGAACTGTTTCAAGTCCAGGCCGGGAACGGATTTGAAACCGCTGACCAGGCCGGAACTGATGACCAGCGTGCGCACCGTGACGAAGCCCAGCATCAGTACCGCGTCTTCCACCGTGCCGATCGAACGCGACACGTGGTAATACGCGGAATTGGCCAGTCGCAGCAGCTTGGCGCTGAGCACCGGATCGGCCGACAGTTTTCTGGCGACTTCCTCGGTGGAGACGCTGGCTTTATCGAAACTGGCGATCAATTCTTCGACGACTTTCGGTGCAGTGGGCAACGCGGTGGGATTCTGGAAAAGTGCTTCAAGCTTCATAGGGGGTCTCCTGTAGGAATGCGTTGCTGTGGGTGAACTATATAGGGAATTTTTCCTCTGTTGGGGCTTTTTGTTGCAGTACTGCACCGCAGGGCGCGATTCCTGCAGCCTGTCCTGAATATTTGCAGTTTATCGCATGGCGCAGGCATCAAAATGGCGGACACAATACAGTGCAGTCTGGCGTACCACGCCTTGAAATTACAATAAAACACGATACGAGGAACCCGCTCCATGCACGCACCTGTCAAGACCGCCATCAGCCTCGCGCTGTGCGGTGCACTCCAGTTTGTTGCCGCTTATGCCGCCGCCGATACGACCGCCGATACCGCCGCGTCACCTGCCGCGCAGGCCGCCACCGCCACCGCTGCGGCGGCCGTTGCCACCGTGCTGCCCGGCGATGATTTCTTTGGCTATGCCAACGCCGAATGGCTGCGCATTACAAAAATCCCGGATGACCGCAGTTCGTGGGGCGGCATGTCGCAACTGGGCGAGGAAACCAATCAGCGCATCATCAAGCTGGTCGAAGCGGCGGCCAGTTCATCGGATGCCGAAGCAAAAAAAGTCGGCGACTATTACCGCGCCTTTATGAACGACGCCGCGATCGAGGCACGCGGCCTGGCGCCGCTGGCGCCGGCGCTCGATAAGATCCGCGCGATCCGCGACAAAAAAGCATTGACCCGCGCGCTGGGCGAAACGATCCGCGCCGACGTCGATCCGCTGAACGCCACCAACTTCCAGACCGAGAACCTGTTCGGCCTGTGGGTATCGCAAGGCTTGAATGATCCGCAGCGCAATGTGCCGTATTTGCTGCAGGGGGGCCTTGGCATGCCGGACCGCGCCTATTACCTCGACGACAGTGAACGCATGCATCGCCTGCGCACGGCGTACCAGGCGCACATTGCCGCCATGTTGAAACTGGCCGGTTTCAGCGACCCGGAGACCCGTGCCGCGCGCGTGTTCGAGCTGGAACGCAAGCTGGCGCTGTCGCACGCGACGCGCGAGGATTCGGCCGACATGGCCAAGTCCAACCACACCTGGTCGCTGCAGGACTTCAGCAAGAAAGCGCCGGGCATGGACTGGCGCCTGTTCTTCGCCAGCGCGGGCCTGAAAGGGCAACAGCAGTTCATGCTGTGGCATCCGAGCGCCATCACCGGCGCGGCCAAGCAGTTGCAAGATTGTTCGCTCGATGCGTGGAAGGATTTCCTGGCCTTCCACACCATCAACCAACGCGCCAACAACCTGCCGCAAGCGTTTGTCGAACAGCACTTTGATTTCTATGGCCGCACCCTGTCGGGCACGCCGCAATTGGCGGCGCGCTGGAAGCGCGGCCTGGCGGCCGTCAACGACGCCATGCCCGATGCGGTGGGCAAGCTGTATGTCGGCAAGTACTTCCCGCCGGAAGCCAAGGCCAAGCTGGAAGGCATGGTGAGCAACATCGTCAAGGCTTTCCACCAGCGCATCGACAAGCTGGCGTGGATGGACCCGGCCACGCGCAAGGAAGCCCATGCGAAACTCGACGTGCTGTATGTCGGCGTCGGTTATCCGGAAAAATGGACGTCGTATGCGCCACTGGAGGTCAAGGCTGATGATGCCTTTGGTAATGCCGAGCGGGCCGAAAAACTGTACACCGCGCAGCAGTTGGCCAAGTTGCGCCAGCCGGTCGACCGCAAGGCATGGTGCATGCCGCCGCAACTGGTCAACGCCGTCAACCTGCCGATGCAAAATGCGCTGAACTTCCCGGCCGCAATCCTGCAGCCGCCGTTCTTTGACGTGCAGGGCGCGGACGCCGTCAACTATGGCGCGATCGGCGCCGTGATCGGCCATGAAATCAGCCACAGTTTCGATGACACCGGCTCGCAATTCGATTCGAACGGCCGCCTGCGCGACTGGTGGACCAAGGATGACGCGGCCCACTTCAAGACCGCCACGCAAGCGCTGGTGGCGCAGTATTCGGCCTACCAGGCGTTTCCCGACCTGGCGCTGAACGGCCAGCTGACGCTGAGCGAAAATCTGTCCGACCTGGCCGGCCTGGCGGCCGCCTATGATGCCTTTAAAGCCGCCAACCCAAGCGTGGAGGATCGTGAATTCTTCCTCGGCTATGCGCGCAGCTGGCGCAACCTGGCGCGTGATGCATCGCTGCGCCGTCAGGTCACGACCGACGGCCACGCGCCAGCCAAGTGGCGCACCTACACCGTGCGCAACCTCGATGCGTGGTATAAGGCGTTTGACGTGCAGCCGGGCCAGAAGTTGTACCTGGCGCCACAAGACCGCGTGCGCGTCTGGTAAGGGTATTAAGGGTATGAAGGTTATTGTGTAGCGTTTTTAGAAAAGGGTAGCGATGGATATCGGGCAGATCAAGCAAGTCACGGAAGGCACCCTGGCGCATTACGACAGCAGCGCGCAGCAATTTTTTGACGGCACGCGCGACCATGATGTGAGCCAGAATATCGCGGCGCTGCTCGATGCCATCGAAGGCCCGGCACCGTTTCGCATCCTCGACCTGGGATGCGGACCGGGGCGCGATTTGAAGCGCTTCACGGAACTGGGTCATATCGCCACCGGCCTCGACGGCTCCGCGCAGTTCGTGCAGATGGCGAAGCAATACAGCGGCTGTGACGTGTGGCAGCAGGATTTTGTCGACCTGCGCCTGCCGGACGGTCATTTCGACGGCATCTTCGCCAATGCGTCGCTGTTTCATGTGCCGGCCGCCGTGCTGCCCGAGGTGTTGCGGCGCTTGCAGGCGTCACTGAAACCCGGTGGCGTTCTGTTCAGCTCCAACCCGCGCGGCGAAAACCAGGAAGGGTGGAATGGCCCGCGCTATGGCAGTTACCACGATTACGATAACTGGGCCCGCTTCGTGACGGCGGCCGGTTTTGTGCCGCTGCATCATTACTACCGGCCGCACGGCTTGCCGCGCGACCAGCAACCGTGGCTGGCCAGTGTTTGGCGTAAGTGTTAGCCAGCGTACGGAAGCGGACATACTCACTGGCTATGATTTCCTTGGGCACACCGTTTGGCGTGTGCATACTTTCAGGAGGTCATCATGAACAAGGACCAGGTTAAAGGTAAAGCCAAGGAGGTCGCCGGTAAAGTGCAGCAAAAAGCCGGCGAGCTGGTGGGCAGTTCCGAGCAGCAAGCCAAAGGCTTGTCGAAACAGGTGGAAGGCAAGCTGCAGAAAGGCGTCGGCGACGCCAAGGACGCCGTGAAGGATGCGGTCGACCGCGGTAACCGCTGAACGATCATCGCCTGACAACAACAACCCGGCCATTGGCCGGGTTGTTGGTTTATTGGCTGTCGGGTTTTAAGTGTTTCTTGAAGAACGCTTCGATATTGCCGTACACATGGCGCTGCGGCTGCTTGCCGGAAATACCGTGTTTGGCGCCGGGGTAGGTCATCAATTCAAACTGCGTGCCACGGTTGACCAGCGCATCGATCATGCGCGTGGTATTGGTGAACAGCACGTTGTCGTCGGCCATGCCGTGCACCAGCAACAGCGGCGACTTCAAGCCGTCGACGTGGGCAAACACGCTGCTTTGCGCATACCCCTGCGGATTGTCTTTCGGCGAACTCATGAATTGTTCCGTGTAGTGCGTGTCGTACAGTTTCCAGTCCGTCACCGGCGCCACCGACACCCCCATGGCAATCTTGTCCGAGGCCTGCGACAGCAGGCGCAAGGTCATGAAGCCACCATAGCTCCAGCCAAACACGCCGATGCGCTTGGCGTCGACAAAGCTTTGCTGGCCGAGGAATGCCACACCCGTCAGTTGATCCTGCACTTCGACTTCGCCCAGGCGCTTGTAGTTGGCGTCGGTGAAGGCGCGCTCGCGGCGGCTGGAGCCCCGGTTATCGAGGCGGAACACGACAAAGCCCTGTTGCGCCATGTACTGGTCAAAGTAATTGCCCCATTTGCGCGACACGTGCTGTGCGTGCGGGCCGCCATAGGTCGACAGGTAGACCGGATAGCGTTTCGCCGCATCAAACTTGTAGGGCTTGATCATCGAGTAGTGCAGCGTCTGGCCATCCTGCGCCTTCAAGGTGCCGTATTCGGTGCGCAAGTGGTCGGCCTTGTAGGGCGCATACGGGTGCTTGCCATCGACCTTGTTTTCTTCCAGCCAGGTCACCATCGCGCCATCGGCGCGGCGGATCGACACTTGCGGCGGCGTGTCCTGGTCGGAGAAGGTATCGACGAACACTTCGCCATTGCGGGCAAACGCGGCGTCGTGCCAGCCGTCGGCTTGGGTGATGCGTTTCGGATTGGCGGCCGTGCCACCATCGATCTGCAGCGCATAGATTTGCTTGTCGGTCACCGCGTCGCGGTTTGACGCGACATAGACCTTGCCGGCCTTCTCATCGACCGCCAGCACATTGTCGACGCCCCATTCGCCCTTGGAGATCGGGTGCAGCAGCTTGCCATCGAGGCTGTACAGGTACAGGTGGTTGCGGCCGGAACGTTCCGACGCCCAGATGAAGGCGTCGCGGCCTTTCAGGAAGCGCAAGTCATCGTGGATCGTGGTCCAGGTCTCGGCCGTTTCCTTGATCACGACTTTTTGCTGCAAGGTGGCGGCGTCGACCGACACCAGTTCCAGCGTTTTCTGGTCGCGGCTCTGGCGCTGGAAGAACAGCGCGCGGCTGTTGGCGCTCCAGTCGGCGCGCACCAGGTAGATGTCGGGATTGGCGCCCAGGTCGACATCACGGATCTCGCCGCTGACAGGCGAGACGATCTTCAGTTGCACCGTCACGTTGGGATCGCCGGCGGCCGGGTAGCGCTGCTCGATGACCTCGGTGCGGTCGGCGTAAATTTCAAAGCGGCGCACCACCGGCACCGGCGCTTCGTCGTAGCGCTTATAGGCAATCGCGCTGTCGTCCGGCGCCCAGTAGTAACCGGTGCGCTGGCCCATTTCTTCCTGGGCGATGAATTCGGCTTCGCCGTTGTGGACCGTGCCTTGGCCATCGGTGGTCAGCTGGCGCTCCTTGCCGGTCGACAGGTCGATGACGAACAGGTTTTGCTTGCGCACGAACGATACATAGCGGCCTTGCGGCGAGATCTTCGGGTCCAGCACCTGGCCCGACGCCACCAGACGCGCGACATCGGGCTTCGCCACGTCGATCAGGTACAGGTTGCCGGCGATCGGCACCAGCAACTGCTTGCCGTCCGGTGACCAGCTGTAATTCAAGATGCCTTTCAGGCTGGCCGTGCGTTCGCGTTCGCGGCGCGCTTTTTCCGCATCGGACAGGTTTTCTTCCGGCACCAGGGTTTTTGAGTCCACCAGGCGGTGCTTGGTCTTGTCTTTCAGGTTGTATTCCCACAGGTCCATCTGGAACTGGTTGTCGTCGCGGCCCTTGAGGAACGTGACGCGGGCGCCGTCGGGCGACACCTTGAGGTTACGGAAGGCTTCACCGGCCAGCGCCGGGTCGGCATGAATACGGTCCAGGGTCAGGCGCTCGGCGGCAGCGGGGGCGGCGGCCAGGGTTGCCAGTAAGGGAAGAATTAGTCGCATGGGAAGTTGCTGGTTAGGATGTGCGGCAAGACAATACCAGAGTGGCAGGAAGCAAGGGTTTGGAATACCGGGTCAAAAACCGTCAATCGTTCGGCTGTGTAGCAGACGGGGCGGATCGTGATCCGCCCTGTATCCGCCGTTGGCGGCGCCCGTCGGATTACGCTGCGCTCATCCGACCAGCAACTGGCGGCTGTTGCTGCCGTACCCGCTGGTTGGCCAGCCGATACAGCGCCCAACTCAGCAGCACAGCGGCAATCGTCAGCCCCAGCACCAGTCCGATCCAGAATCCGACGGCCGCCATCGGCGCGGCCGGGGCCCACGGCGCCCACGCCGGCGCCAGGCCCAGCACGCAGCCCAGCGGCAAGGCAAAGATCCAGAATGCGAACAGCTGGATCAGCATCGGCTGGCGCGTGACTTTATAGCCACGGATCGCGCACGATGCCGCCACTTGCGTCGCGTCGGACAGCTGGAACAGGGCGCCGAACAGCAGCAATTGCGCGCACAGCGCCTGCACCGCCAGGTCGGACGTGTAGGCGGCGGCGATTTGTTGATTGAACAGGGCAATGCCGACCGCCGACAGCACGGCAAACGACAGCGACATGGCGACGCCGACCCAGGCGGCAAAGCGCGCCTGCGCCGGGTTGGCCTCGCCCATGGCCTGGCCGACCCGCGTGATGACGCCGATGCCGAACGACAGCGGCGCCATGAACACCAGCGAGGCGAAATTGAGCGCGATCTGGTGCGCTGACACTTCCACCACGCCAAAGCGCGCCACCAGCAGGCTGACCGCGCCAAACGCGCTGACCTCGGCAAAGTAAGTGATGCCGGTCGGCAGACCGAGCTTGAGCATGGTGTGAATTTCCGGCCAGTGCGGCCCTTCCCAATGTGTAAACGGGTAGGTCTGGCGGTAGGCGGGCGCGATCTTGACCCACACCAGCATCGCCAGCAGCATCAGCCACATGCAGGCGGCAGTGGCCACCGCGCAGCCGATGCCGCCCATTTTCGGCAGGCCGAAATGGCCGAAGATCAGCACCCAGTTGACCACCACGTTGAACGCCAGGCCGAGCAGGGCAATCACCATCACCGGCTTGGTTTGATTGATGCTGGTGCTGTAGCCGTACAGCGCGCGGTAGGCCGCATAGGCCGGCATGCCAATGCTGATGATGTGGACGAACAGCGTGGCGCGCTGGTTGACTTCCTGCGCCATCTGCAAGTGGTCGAACAGCACGGTGGCGACATTGCACGCCAGTGCGCCGAGCAGGCCGACGCCCACAGCTTTCCACAGCGCTTGCCGCACCGAATGGGCAATCGCGCCGGTTTCACCGGCGCCGACCTGGTGCGCCACCACCGAATTAATCGCCATCATGGTGCCCGTCACGGTGACCAGGATGATCGACCAGACCGAGGTGCCCAGCGCCACCGCCGCCAACTCTGTGGCGCTGGCGTGGCCGGTCATCGCCACGTCCGCCACGCCCATGCCGACGGTGGCCAACTGGCCCACCAGGACCGGCCACGCCAGGGTCCACAGGGCGGCCGCTTCGCGGCGAATATTCGAGAGCGTAAAAGTGGTCGGCATCGATGTTTTGCTAAGGAAAACGGACATTCTATCGTAGGAATTTGTTACAACGTCGTGTAGGCTGACGGTTGAGTCAAAACGTTGACCGGACATACAGCCGCGCAATGGAGCCCCGCGCTGACAGGGCGGCCGCGGCGGGAATAATAGGAGCTAACCAATGAAACGACCAACGATACTGGCCCTGGCTGCCGCACTACTGGGGCAGGTCGCCGCCGCCAGTGCCGGTGAAATCACCTTGTTCGCACACGACAATTTCCGTGGCGAAGAAGTCACGGTGCGCGACGGCACCCGCAACTTGCGCGATGCCGGTTTCAATGACCGCGCGTCGAGCATGATCGTGCATTCCGGGGTGTGGGAAATCTGCGCCGACAAGGATTTCGGCGGCTATTGCGCCGTGTTCGAGCGGGGCGAATACCCGAACTTGCGCAACTTTAACAACAGCATTTCGTCGGCGCGTCAGGTCGAGCGTGGCAACCACGGTTTCCGCGACCGCGACCATGACGGCCGTGACGACCGCCAGGAACGCCGCGAGATGCGCGACATGCGCGAAATGCGCGAAGAACAGCGCGAGCGCCGTGGCGGCTTTGACCGTCCGGATCCGATCGAACTGTTTGAGCATGCCCGCTTTGAAGGGCGCCGTGCCTCGTTCCAGGGTGAAACGCGCAGCATGCGCGGTGCCGATTTCAATGACCGCGCCAGCTCGATGGTGATTTTCGAAGGCCAGTGGCAACTGTGCGAGCACGACAACTTTGGCGGCCGCTGCCAGGTATATGGTCCCGGACGCTATGACAACCTGGGCAACATGAACGACCAGGTGTCGTCGCTGCGCCGGATTCGTTAAGGCTGCAGTTAAGGCGGTATTTACTGCATTAGCGAGAACAACCGCTGCGCGCCGCCGCAGGTGCGCTTGGCCTTGGCGGACGGCGTCGTGTCGTCCGGCAGCGCGGCCTGCGCCAGCGCTTCCACCGCTTGCTGTTGCGCCGCCTGCGTCAGCGTGGCATGCAGGCCGGTGCGCCTGGCGTGCGGCCGCTGCGATGCTTGCTCGACGGGTGACTGGCCCGGCGTCACATGGCGGCTCCAGACATGGCCGCTGCTGATATCAAAGATGATATTGCGGTGGCCCATGCCATACAGGCTTTCCGATACCACGCGGATGCCATGCGCTTGCAGCAGCCGCAGCGCTTCCTCGCCATTCTGGCGGCCGATGCCTTGCGAGCTCCCCGGAAACATTTGTCCACCGCCGAAGATCTTGGCCTGGCATTCTTTCGGGTCGACGCCCAAGGTGCGCAATTCCGACAACATCAATGCCAGCGATTCCGCGCCATAGCGGCTGTTCAGGCCGGTCGATTTGCCTTGGTTGCGTGACGACAACAAAAAATGCGACATGGTGCCGATTTTGCGCTCCGGATGCCACAAGATGATCGACACGCACGATCCGAGCAGGGTACGGATCCGATGTCCGGCGCCGCCAACGAAGTATTCGCCGGGGAGCAGGAAAATGTCGGTGATGTGGGATGCGGGTGCCATGTCTCCACTGTAGGCAACAAGGACAGCGGCGTAACTTGTACTTTGGTGCAGTGGAGCAGCGGGTTTTTGTGATGGTGGCGTGGCGTGCCGTCACATGTACCAAAGTACAGGTTACAAGGATATGCCCCATGGATACAGTCTGAGCCAGTTAAATGGCGCACCGGCGCCGACTGGAGAAATGACATGCCAAAAACCATCATGGTGGTGGACGACTCGGCCTCGCTGCGTCAAGTAGTCAATATTGCGCTCAAGGGGGCCGGTTATGAGGTGGTGGAAGCGGCCGATGGCCAGATCGCATTGGGCAAGCTCGATGCGCAAAAGGTCAACCTGATTGTGTGTGACGTCAATATGCCGAACATGGACGGTATTTCCTTCGTGCGCGAATTGAAGCAAAAGGCCAACCACAAGTTCACCCCGGTCATCATGCTGACCACCGAATCGCAGGAGGAAAAGAAACGGGAAGGGCAGGCCGCCGGCGCCAAGGCGTGGGTGGTCAAGCCGTTCAAGCCGGAAGTGTTGCTGGGCGCCGTGCAAAAGCTGGTGCTGCCATGATGTGGCTGTCGAAGCTGACGGTCGGCGTCCGGCTGAGTTTGCTGGTGGCCGTGTTGAGCATGTTGATGCTCGGTGTCGGCTATGCCGGCCTGAAGGGCATGTATTCATCGAACGAGCGCTTGAAAACCGTCTACGAGGACCGTACGGTGGCGCTGGGCCAGTTGGGACATGTGACTGAAATGATGCTGCGCCACCGCCATCGCACCCTGCAAACGGCGCTGCTCGGGGCCGATGAAGTCGATAACAGCCTGGCGATTGCCGATGGCTATTACACGACATTCAAGAAAGAGTGGGGCGACTATATTGTCACGCTGCTGACGCCGGACGAGAAAAAACTCACCGAGGAATTCTTGCCGGCCTGGACTGCTTACCTGGAAAAGCGCCAATCCGTGGTGGCGCACATGCGCGCCGGGAACATGAAGCAGGCGCTGGACGGCATGAAGGGGCTGGAAAAGGATTTTTATACCGCGCTGGACGTGATGAACAAATTACGCGGCTTGCAAGAAAGTGTGGCGCGGCAAGAATATGACGCGGCCGTGGCGGCCTACGACGCGACGGTGCGAGTCAATCTGCTGATGATCGCGGGCGGACTGGCCTTCGGCATTGTCCTGTCATGGCTGCTGATTCGTGGCTTGCTGCGCCAGTTGGGCGGTGAACCGGCTTATGCCGCGCAGATCGTCAGCGAGGTGGCGCAAGGTAACCTGGCGGTGGCAATCGACTTGCGCCAAGGTGATAAGGGCAGCCTGCTGTATTCGATGAAAGCCATGGTCGATAAATTGTCGTCGGTGGTGGCCGAAGTGACCAGCAGTGCCCGCGTGCTGGCGGGCGCGTCGGAAGAAGTCAGCGCGACGGCGCAGGCGCTGTCGCAATCGGCCAGCGAACAGGCGGCCGGGGTGGAGCAGACCAGCGCCTCGGTCGAGCAAATGACGGCGTCGATAGCGCAGAATACGGAAAACGCCCGCGTGACCGATACCATGGCCCGCAAGGCCGCGCAGGAAGCCGCCGAAGGGGGCACGGCGGTGCGCTCCACGGTGGACGCCATGACGCAAATCGCGAAGAAAATCGGCATCATCGATGACATCGCGTATCAAACCAATTTGCTGGCGCTGAACGCGGCCATTGAAGCGGCGCGTGCCGGTGAGCACGGCAAAGGGTTCGCCGTGGTGGCGGCCGAAGTGCGCAAGCTGGCCGAACGGTCGCAAGTGGCGGCCCAGGAGATTTCCGAAGTGGCCTCGTCCAGTGTCGAACTGGCACAAAAGGCCGGCAAGCTGCTCGATGAAATGGTGCCGACCATTAAGCATACGTCCGATCTGGTGCAGGAAATCTCGGCGGCGTCGGACGAACAGTCGACCGGTGTGGGGCAGATCAATGTCGCCATCGGCCAGTTGTCGAGCGCCACGCAGCAAAATGCAGCCGGTTCCGAAGAATTGGCCTCTACTGCGGAGGAAATGAGCAGCCAGGCCGAGGAGTTGCAGGCCGTGATTTCCTTCTTCCGCGTGGCCGGCAGTGCGGCGCGGCCGGAACGGCGCGACACGCCGCCGCCGGCGCGGGTCATGCCGATGCGTGGCAATGCCGGCAACGGCGGTATCGATCGCACCGGGGCCAAAGCCCGGCCCCGCGTCGCGCACCGGCAGGATGGCGAACCGGATGAGGCGCTGTTTACCAGGTTTTGACGCGGCGCGGGCCGGATGGGGGCAAATCGTGCGCCGCTTATGCTTAAAAATGCCTGGAAATGCCTGAAAGACACATTCCAGTATGACGGTACGCTGCCGCGGCAGCGCCGTGGGCGACAACGGGTACAATTCATGGAAGTGAATTTGAACCGGAAACCCGCATGAGCATACAGGTATTGGTGGTGGATGATTCGGCCGTGGTGCGGCAAGTGCTGACCGGCCTGCTCAATGCCACCCCGGGCATGCAGGTGACGCATGCCGTGGCCGACCCGTTGCTGGCCATGGAACGCATGCGCTTGCACTGGCCGGACGTGATTGTGCTCGACATTGAAATGCCGCGCATGGATGGCATTACCTTCCTGCGCAAGATCATGAGTGAAAAACCGTTGCCGGTGGTGATTTGTTCATCGCTGACGGCTGACAACATGCAACTGTCGGTCGAAGCGCTGTCGGCCGGGGCGGTGGCGGTGGTCAACCGACCGCGCGGCAACTTGCGCGAATACCTGACGGGCCATGCCGACGAATTGATTGCCGCCATCCGCATGGCGGCCGGTGTCACCGCGCCGGTGGCCGGCGACGACATGCTGCTGCGCCGCAAACCCTTGCCGCCACCGCCGCCGCTGACGCCGCCACCGGCCAAGCTCAGTGCCGACGCCATCCTGCCGCCCGGCGACGGCGCGGCCGTGCCGCCATCGGAACCGCTGGTGGCGATCGGGACGTCGACCGGCGGCACCCAGGCGCTGGAACGGGTGCTCGGCGCCTTGCCGCCGGATGCGCCGGGCATCGTGGTGGTGCAGCACATGCCGGAAAAATTCACCGGCGCGTTTGCCGCGCGCCTGAACAGTATCTGCGCGATTGCGGTCAAGGAAGCGGAAACCAATGACCGGGTCCGGGCCGGCGTGGCGCTGATTGCGCCGGGTGGCAAGCACCTGCTGGTGCGCCGCAGCGGCACCACGTATTACGTCGACGTCATTGACGGGCCGCTGGTGAACCGGCACCGGCCCTCGGTGGATGTGCTGTTCCGTTCCGTGGCCAAGAGCGCGGGAGCGAATGCGCTGGGCATCATCATGACCGGCATGGGCGACGACGGCGCGCTGGGCTTGCTGGAAATGCGCAAGGCGGGCGCGCGCACGGTCGCGCAGGACGAGAAAAGCTGTGTGGTGTACGGCATGCCGAAGGAAGCGGTGAAAATGGGTGCGGTGGAAAAGACCGTCCCGCTCGATGCGATCGAACGGGAAATTGTCGCGCTGTGCCCGCGCGTGGTGTGAGGCGCAGCACGGCATGGTCCGCTGGCGCCCTGTTCGGTGTCGGCGTTATCGATTCCCCCCGGGCTTAATACGCATTGTGCGGCAGGCGGTGGTCCAGTTCCACGAATTGCCGCATCAGCCAGCGTCCCGCCGGGCCAGGTTCTTCATCGGTGCGGTTGATGGCATATAGCGGGTACTGGAAGGCCTTGCCGTCTGCCACGTCCAGTTGCACCAGCCGGCCGTTGGCCAGGTCGTCGCTGATCATGGCTTGCGGCATGCTGCCCCAGCCCAGGCCGCCCCGCAGCAGCGCATGTTTCGAGCCCAGGTCCGCCAGGCGCCAGGTGCGCAATCCCAGCACGCCGTAATCGCGGCCGGCGGTCAATTGGCTGCGGTCGGTCAAGACCAGTTGCATGTGATCGCGCAGCGCGGCGGCGGGAATCTTGCCGGGCCAGGACGCCAGCGGATGGCTCGGCGCGCAGACCGGCATCATGGTGACTTCGCCGGCCGCGCGGCGTTCGATCGCATCGGGCGGCGTCACGACGCCGCCGCAAATACCGATGTGGCAGACCCGGTCCAGCACCAGTTGAGTGATCGCGCCCAGCGCCTCGACATGCAGGCGCATCGCCACCGCAGGAAATTGCTGCTGGAAAGCGTTCAAAATACGCACCAGCAGGCAAGTCGGAAACATCACGTCCACCACCAGCGATACTTCCGCCTCCAGCCCCGCCGACAGGGCCTTGGCGCGCGAACGCATGCCATCGACTCTCATCGTGATCGCGCGCGCATCGGCCAGCAGCGCCTTGCCCGCCTCCGTCAATTCCGGCTTGCGCTTGCCGCGATCCAGCAGCGCGATATTGAGCTGTTCTTCCAGGTTGGCGATGGTGTAGCTGATCACCGATTGGGTGCGGTGCAGCGCCCGCGCCGCCGCAGCGAAACCGCCGTGGTCGATCACCGCGATGAAGACACGGAGTTGTTCGAGGGAGGGCAGGCCAGGATCGCGCATATCAATAAAATCGATTGATTTGATCAAAATTAACTGTATTCCATCGATATTAAACCCGAACTATGATGCACAGCAAGCCAAGTAACTTAACTTAACCCCAAGGAGGCAGCATCATGGCAAACGTTCTCTACATCAACAGCAGTGTGCGTAGTTCCGGTTCGCTGTCGCGTCAGTTGTCGGCAGAATTCATCGCCAAATGGCAAGCCGCGCATCCATCCGATGCCATCGTCGAGCGTGATCTGGCCAGCAATCCGGTGCCGCACCTGACCGAGCAAATGATGGGCGCGTTCTTCACGCCGGCCGAGCAGCGCAACGCGGAACAGGCGTTTGTCGTGAAAACCTCCGATACGCTGGTGGCGGAATTGCAAGCGGCGGACGTGGTGGTGATCGGCGCACCGATGTACAACTTCTCCGTCAGCTCGGGCTTGAAAGCGTGGATCGACCATGTGGCGCGCGCCGGCGTGACCTTCAAATACGGTGAAAACGGTCCGGTGGGCCTGCTGACCGGCAAGAAAGTCATCGTGTTCACGGCCAGTGGCGGTGTCTATAGCGCCGGTCCCGCCGCCGCCTTCGACCACCTGGCCAGCTACCTGCGCGCCGTGCTGGGCTTCCTCGGCATGACCGATGTGCAGTTCGTGCAGGCCGAAGGCGTGGCCATGGGCGAGCAGGCACTGGCCGACACGCTGGCGAAAAGCCGCAGCGCCATCGACGAACTGGTCGCTGGCTGAGTCCGCCATGTCATACCCTGGGGTCTGACCCCGGTGTGACAGGCGGGTGGGGTATGATGCGGCTTTGCCTCTGGAGCCGCTTCATGCCGCAGTCGTCCCCGGTTGTCCGCAGTCTGCTGGAAACGGATTTATACAAATTCACCATGTGGCAGGCACTGCTGCACAAGCATCCCGGCGCGCAGGCGGAATATGAATTCGTTTGCCGCAACACGCCGCTATTCCCACTGGCCGAACTGGCGCCCGAAATCGAGCAGCAGCTCGATCACCTGTGTTCGCTAACGTTCCAGGAAGATGAACTGGCTTATCTGCGCAGCCTGCGTTTCATGAAAAGCGACTTCATCGACTTCCTGACGGTGTTCCGCTTCCAGCGCAAATTCATCACGGTCGCCACCGACGGCGGCGCCTTGCACATCCGTGCCACGGGGCCGCAAGTGCACGTGATGGGTTTTGAAATCTTTGTGCTGTATATCGTCAATGAATTGTATTTCCGCCGTGTCGACCAGGCTGCCGCGATGGCGGAAGGGCGGGCCCGACTGGCGGCAAAAATCGCCCTGCTCGATACCTTCCATGGCGAAACACCGCGCCGCCACCCGTTTGAGTTTTCTGATTTTGGCCTGCGCCGCCGCTTTTCGTCCGCCTGGCACGATGAAGTGGTCGATACCCTGCTGGCGCGCGCGCCGCGCTACTTCAAGGGGACGTCCAACGTGCATATCGCGCGCCGCATCGGCATGGTGCCGATCGGGACCATGGCGCATGAATACCTGCAATCGTTCCAGGCCTTTGGCGTGCGCCTGCGCGACTTTCAAAAAGCCGCGCTGGAAGACTGGGTGCAGGAATACCGGGGCGACCTGGGCATCGCGCTGACCGATGTGGTCGGCATGGATGCGTTCCTCAGTGATTTCGACTTGTATTTCGCCAAGCTGTTCGATGGCTTGCGCCACGACTCAGGCGACCCTGTGCTGTGGGGCGAAAAGGCGCTGGCCCATTACGCGGCGCTGCGCATCGATGCCCATACCAAGCGCCTGGTGTTTTCCGACGGCCTCGATTTGCCGACAGCGCTGTCCCTGTACCGTCATTTTGCCGACCGCATCGTGACCGGCTTTGGCATCGGCACCAACCTTACCAATGACACCGGCGTGGCGCCGCTGAACATAGTCATGAAACTGGTGCGCTGCAATGGCCAGTCAGTGGCGAAACTGTCCGATGCGCCGGGCAAGACCATGTGCCAGGACCAGACCTTTCTGGCGTACCTGCGGCAAGTGTTCAGTCACACGGCATCCTGACGCTGCGCTGCCGCGCCCGGCAGGATGCCGCAGCGTGCTGGTTCACCTTTGACGGTCGTGCTGACCCGCGCCAGCGCTGGCACGGGTCAGGCGTCGATGGCGTTGTGGCGCTGCATGATGGCGTCGGCCTGTTCGTGCTGTTCGTCATCGAGCACGTCCACGGCCAGCAGGGCGACCGGCTTGGGGCGCGGCTCGTCGGTATTGTCGGCGCTGTCCGGCGTCAGGGAATTCATGATGTTTTCCACCGTGCTGACGGTGGTGTTGGCGGCGGCCGCCTTGTGCGGCGTCAGGTGCACGGCGGCGGGCGGGAAGCCGGCATTGAGCAGGGCGCTGCGGGCGGCCTCGGCCTCCGACACGCTCATGAAATTACGGTAAACAGTAGTGGTCATCGTGCTGACTCCATGGTGGGGATGCCCCATTGTGCCAGCGCCGTGCACCGGCCGGCGCACGGCGTGGCGGCATGCTCAGGTTGATGATGCCCGGCCTGAAGGCCCGGCACCATGCTTAGAAAGCAGTCAAGATGGTTTCAGTGTGTTCGACTTTCGGCGGCTGGGCGAAAAAGCCGCCCACCAGACCGCGCCACGCCTGGAAATCGTCGCTGCCACGGAAATCGACCGTGTGGTTTTCCAGCGTGGTCCACTGGATCACCAGGTGGTAGGTGTCAGGGCGTTCGATGATGCGTTCCAGGCGCATGGCTTCGCAGCCTTTGGCACGCTGGAACAGGGGAGTGGCTTCCTTGACGGCGGCTTCAAAGGCCGCGTGGGTGTCTGGTTTGATCTGGATTTCAGCGATTTCGTAAATCATGGGGCGAGGCTCCGAGTTGACATCAATCAGGACATTTTGCCTGAAAGGTGCACTTTCCGCAGGAGGCATGCTGCATATACCTCGCATATCGGGCCAATTCCAGCGCAAAGTGGAGGCAGTGGGCGCCGCCATATCCGAATGGGTGGCGCTGCGCCAGTTGTTCGGGGCAGGCCAGTTCACATTGGTGATGGCGGCCGGTGGTATCAACTGGATGACCGGGCGCCATGTCCGCTATTTTCGACGCCGAGGGAATATGCATATCGCGCATTTCCCGTCTTGATTAATTGAACCTATTACGGATGGCCCGATTGCTTGCCAAGGCCTTTTTCCAGATCTTCCGCTTGCTGGTCTTTTTGAAAGCTGCCGGAACGCTGGGTTTCAGTTACGCCGCCGGATAATAAATCATCGGTGCGGGTCTCGGATTGGTGATGTCCGGTAGGGGAGGGATTACCGGTTTTAGCGCCGACGCCGGCCAGGCTGGCGTGGCCGGAACGGGTGGCTTGCTCGAATTTTCGGCCATGCGGGGTATTCTCGATAGTCATGATGGCTCTCCTTGGTTGAAGCCGGGCCATCATAATAAAACGAATGAAAATGGTCTGTCGCACTGCATACATAAAACCTTGGGAAATATCAATTTCCCAAGGAGAATTTTCCTGATTAAAAGGTTTCGTCAGGAATCTTTTTTGGATTTTCCTTGCTGGGATGACTGGTCGCGCTGAATATTACTGTCGCGTTCGACATCGCTGGCGCCCGATTGGCTGCCAGAGTCGCGGCCGGATTGTTGATTGCCCGGCTGGGTGGTATGTGGATTAATCCGGCTGCCCTGTTGCGGTTGCTTGTCTTGCTGCGGGTTTTGCGGCTTTTGCATCTGCGGATTCTGCTTCTGATCCTGTGACTTATCGATCGCCATGACACGTCTCCTTGATAGTGAGTGGGTCTCGATCTTAGGCCGCTTTGAAATGGGGTGGCGCACTATTGGGAGTTAGAAACAGTGCACTCATGCATAAGCTTGGGTGCACTGGTTTTTATTATCGCTTGCTTTTTTTCTTCGCCGCACCTTTCCCGGTACTGGCTTTCGACTGACTGGTAGTCGATTTACTGTCTTTGTCCTTTTTCTCGGCTTTCTTCGCGTCGCTTTCGACTTCATTTGCTGATTGCCGGTTTTGCGTGCCGCTCGATTTGGATTGCGCCATGATGAACTCCCTTGATCGATTGCGGGCGGCGGAATGCCGTCCCTGCAAGAGAATATAAGGGAATGGCTTATTGCTTAGCGCACGGATCACATGCCCTTCAGCGCGCGGCCTTTACTGCTCGAATTCGCTTCAGCATGCGGCAGAGCTGGACTTAATGCCGAGAACTGGCTTGATCAAGCTAGATATTGGCTTAAAAAGAGGGTTTTATGCCCGTCAAAGGTGGTCGATGCCACTTGCAGCGGGGGGCAACGGTAACTGTATTGTGTCCAGATCGTGATTCAGTATCGTGGGATTTTTAGTCAGTCTTATGCAACAGCATCGACCGATTGGTGATAGGGCAAAGGTGTCACCATTTTATCTTTGCCGATGGTGGTGGTCCTTGTTAAGGCAGACTTTCTCAGCAGGTAATCAACGTGCCTGCTCCGTAATTGGCACCTTGCTGCAACTGGAGATCACGACATGGGTCTTGCCGTGAATGCCAATTTTCCGGGGCTCGCTCAACGATGTGTTGCTCGGGAAATTGTCTCCGTAGTAAATGAGAATAGGAATATCAGTGATTTTGAGAAAATCTGCTGATTCTTGCTTCTAAATAGCGATTTGTGCTGTCTTGTGGATGGGTAAATACGTTTGATTCGGCAGTGCTGATGCGGTGTTGGCTACTATGCCTGCATAGTAAGAGACAGTATTAGGATAGAAGGAATTGCTTGAGTGCGACTGCTCAAAGAGATAAATAAGGAAAGTTCAGCGCAAGAATAATTTCTGAAATACTTTCAGTCCTTTCGGCGTGGATTGGTAACTGCGGATGGATTGATACGCACCGTGCAACATAATAATCTGCAATAGCTTGGAATATTATGGCATGTGACAGCAGGTGGAAAGGTGATTGTCATGGAATAGCCGTCGCGAAATTTTAAGGGGATGACTGATTTTCGATAGATGGCATAGGTGCATGCGTTACAGGTGCTGCGGGCGGCATCGGTATTTCGATCCTTGAAAATGCTTTGCACCATTTTTATGTTGCGGAATGCTGGAGTGCAGTTGTGCATCACGTGTTCTCGATACTGCTAATGAGATTGTTGTACTCGATGGAAGAACAATATCCCGTGTTGATTGCAGTGCGTAATCACCGTCCGAGTTCTGCCAGAAGCCGATAATTTTGGTATTCGTCGACTCTTTTACGTTGAATTACCAGTAATCAAACGGCAACAACCGATGGGGAAACTCAGTAGATTGGTTGCCGCAATAGTCGCCGCTGGAATCGGCGCTTGGTTGGGCGTGATTATCGCAGGGGGCTATAAAAGCGCGACATACGATTGCCCAGCACAAGCTGGCGGCTTTTGTGACGCTGGCATGGTGGGGAGTTGGTCTGATGCGAATTCTTAGCCCTGCCTTGGGCTAACTGGCGGAGCGACGACTTCCGGGGAGGGCGCAGGCATGTCGTCTCGATCGATGGGCGCCAAGGTGGCAAGCCCACCGATGAGAGTTCTGGAACATGTCGCAGCTCCCTGCAGATGAAGGGGGCTGCGACCGGCAATTAGCCCTGCTTGAAGCGGCGGCGTGCGCCAATTGCTGCAAGACCCAGGCCGAACAAGGCCAGGCTGGCCGGCTCCGGGACACTGTTCGATATGGTGCCCGTGTCATTCAGGTAAAACGCCAAGCCGCCGTTGGAGGTCACCCACCATGGGGTAGGACCGCCGGCGCCGCCCAGGCGCAACCAGTACGTGGTATTGGCGCTGGTTGCAAAGTCAGACTGCAAGTCGAATTCGATGCGCTTGGAATTCTGCGGGCCGCAGCACCATGCGTAGTCGCCTGCCTGCTGGTTCACGTTCAGCCCTTGGCCGCTTGCCAGGATCGTACCTGGAGTTCCACTGTTATCGGACAGGAACGCATAGCTGATATTGCCGTCCCAGCCTGTGGTGCCATTGTAGTTATTAAAATAAAAACCGACGCTAACGATGCTGGCGGCCGATGTCAACATGAAATGGTCTGCCGTTGTGCCAGAGCCACCGATGACTGGACCGTAAATTGGCCAACCATCTGACGTGTTTGGTAAGCCGTTGTCGAAGATGACACCGGCGGACGCTTGTGCTGCCGACAAAGTAACAATGGCAATCGCGAACAATTTTTTAAAATTTACATGCATTTCAGCCTCCTATATTGATTTTTAGAAATATATTTAACACTAAGCGATAATCGTGCCAAAAAATATTTTTGATTTAAATCAATGGCTTGTAATTCATCTGGCCAACTGGAGAAATCAGATGTAAAGATGCTCGACAGATGCGCGCCTGGTACGGTCTACCGAGCGCTGGTGGTTCGCAGGCTGAGGGGGGCGGGTATGGCGGGCATGCCCGCTGATCGCGGGCGCAACCTCGCTGCGCGAGGTTGATAATGGACGAATCGAAGAGCCGTTCGCTTGCAAGCGAACGTCGTTCCGCGGGCGGGCCGCATGCGGCCCGAATTCCCCGCTCCACCCCGCGTCCGTGCCGGACGCGGATTCGATTCCGGCTCTCTAAACCCGCCGAACAAAAAAATTGGGCCCCAAGCTTGCGCTTGGAGCCCAATTTTCTTGTTCGGTGGTGGAGACGGCGGGAATCGAACCCGCGTCCGCAAGCACTCTACAGACAGTTCTACATACTTAGTACTA
>JAIENA010000356.1 GCA_019751755.1 Burkholderiaceae bacterium
GATTGTCAACTAAGCTGCTGGCGTTGGTGTGAATCGACGGGGCCGGACGCGCAAGCGTGCCGGCCCCGTTTTTTTAGCCTGAATACGTGTAGTCGAAGCCTTGGCCGATGACTTTTGCCAGTGCCGTCACATTTTCATCGCTGGCGGCAAACGACAGCAGCACGTCGGTGCGCGCCACGCCCTGTTTCATGATGCCCAGCCAGTAATCGTAACCGGCCTGGTCGTACGGCCGGTGCAGCACGTTGCTGTACAGTTGCGTCAGGTAGGTTTCCGGGGTGGGATTGGCGCCGCCATACAGTTTGCTGAATTCTTCGCTGCGCAGGAAACTGTCGGCAATGCTGGTGACGGACGTGCCCTGGTCGGCTTGTCCCATCCAGTACGCCAGGCCGCCGGCATCGGGCTTGCGGTCGAATGCCGCCTGGTACAAGCGGTACACTTGCCCGGCCACGCCATCCTTGCCGGTGTCCAACGCCAGGACGGCGTCCGAGAAGCGCAGCCGCTCGATGCCGCTCAGCGTATCGCTGCCGTCCGCGCCGGCGACGGTCCAGCCATTCTGGCTGGCGCTGACGGTATAGGTGCGGTAGGCGCCGCTGAAGACGGCGGTGTCGGTGCCGGCGCCGCCCGTGAGCGTATCGTTGCCAGCATTACCGGTCAGCACGTCATTACCGTCGCCGCCGGTGAGCTGGTTATCGAGCGCATTGCCGATGATCCGGTCGTTGCCGGCGCCGCCGATGGCATGCTCGATGTGCGTGCCGAAGTTGATGGTGTACTGGCCGGCTGCGGTGATCAGGGCAGCCTTCTGGCCTGCGTGGCTCCAGTACCCGGGTTCCAGGTACAAGGTCAGGTCGGCCTGCAAGGCCGCGCCATCGATGGTGTCGGCGCCGCTGCCATCCCAGATCATTTGCGCCGTATCGGCGCTCAGCACATAGCGGCTGTCGCCCGCACGGGCTTGCGGCGCGACGCCCCACAGGTACTGCAAGGCGGCGATGTCGAACGGACTGTAGGCCAGGTCGGGCAGGTACAGGTCGCCCGTATAGCTCATCAGTGTCACCGTCGTGTTGTCTTCCGCGTCCGGCAGGTAAGGCGGCTCTTCCACGCCGCCGTTGGCGTCCGGGTGGTTGAACGGATGGCGCAAGCCCAGCGAATGTCCCAGTTCGTGCATCAACACGGCATTCAGGTAGGCGCCGCCGTCGCGGCCGGGGGAGATTACGCTCGGCACGCTATCGAGCAGCAAGCCTGAGCCACCATCCTGCCAGATGGGCGACGCGTAACCACCGCTGTCATCCTGCTCGTTATTGCCCATGACGATGCTGTACGGCTCGGTGGTATCGAGGGTTTCCGCGAAGCGCACATTGATCACGGTGCTGATGTAATCGAGCGCCTTGCGCGTATACGTGATTTGCGCCGGGGTGAAGGGCTGGAAGCCCTTGCGGTCGCTGTCGGACGTGTAATCCGTCGCCAGTTGCGCAAAGCTGTAGTAGACGACCGGGTCTTCGCGCAGTGCGCTGGGCGCCAACGAGGATTGGTACCAGTGCAATGCATCGATCCAGTATGGCAGCTTTTGGACGCCTGGCGCCCACTCCCATCGTTCCACTTCCGGCGACGGTTTAAACCAGTCGGCATAAATGATGCCGCTGTCATTGCCGCCATTGTCGTAGATGATATCGCCGCGGCTGCGGATGATGTAGTGGTCATCACCCGACTCGTCCAGCAAAAAATTATCGGTGCCGCCGCCGCTGTCGAGCACGTCATTGCCGGCGCCGCCGCTGAGAACATCCCGGCCGAGGCCACCGGTGAGTTGGTCGTTGCCCGCATTGCCGAACAGGTAATTGTCGCCGGCGCCGCCGGCCAGCGTATCGTTGCCGTCGTTGCCTTGCAGGTAATCGTCACCGGCGCCGCCGCCCAGCGTATTGTCTTGTGCGTTGCCTTGCAGTAGGTCGCTGCCGTCGCCGCCGGTGATGGCGGTGCTGTCGGCAGCATAATAAAACTTGCCGTGATCAGGCAAGTTGATGGCCAGCTGGGACGGCGTCAGCGGTGAACCGTCCGCGGAGCGCAGCGTCAGGCTGCCTTCGTCGGTCGCGCGCAGGACGATCTCGCTGCCACTCACCTGCATTTCCCAGTAGCCGACTGTCACGTCGGCGATTTCAATGACGTCGCCCGGGGACCACGCCGCCGACTTGGTTTGCACGCCATCCCACACAATGATTGCCATACGAATGCCTGAATTACTAAATGAACAAGGAAAGGCAGGCTAACGGTGTTGTATAGCTTTGTCAATTAAGTAATTGCTTCAATACATGTTCGTGGCCATCGGCGGCAAGCGTACCGGCAGCATCAGCCTGCATATGTGTACTCAAAACCCCGGCCGATCACCTTCGCCAGCGCCTCCACATTTTCATCGCTGGCGGCAAACGACAGCAGCACGTCGGTGCGCGCCGCGCCCTGTTTCATCACCCCCAGCCAGTAATCGTAGCCCGCCTGGTCGTACGGCCGGTGCAGCACGTTGCTGTACAGTTGCGTGAGGTAGGTTTCCGGCGTGGGATTGGCGCCGCCATACAGTTTGCTGAATTCTTCGCTGCGCAGGAAACTGTCGGCAATGCTGGTGACGGAGGCGCCCTGGTCGGCTTGTCCCATCCAGTACGTCAGGCCGCCGGCATCGGGCTTGCGGTCGAATGCCGCCTGGTACAAGCGGTACACTTGCCCGGCCACGCCATCCTTGCCGGTGTCCAACGCCAGAACGGCGTCCGAGAAGCGCAGCCGCTCGATGCCGGTCAGCGTATCGCTGCCGTCCGCGCCGGTGACAGCCCAGCCATCCTGGCTGCCGCTGATAGTATAGGCGCTGTACGCGCCGCTGAAGACGGCGGTGTCCGTGCCGGCGCCGCCATCGAAGCGGTCACTGCCGTCACCACCCGTCAACTGGTCGTTGCCGGCACCTCCCGCCAGCAGGTCGTTCCCCGCGCCGCCGTCCAGCACGTCATTCCCATCGCCGGCCGCAAGGTTGTCATTGCCGGCATCGCCGGACAGGGTGTCATTGCCGGCCCCGCCCCCGAGCTGATTGTCGAGCGCATTGCCGATGATCTTGTCGTTGCCAGCGCCGCCGAGCGCATGTTCGATTTGCGTACCGAAGTTGATGGTGTACTGGCCGGGCGCCGTGATCAGGCTGCCCTTGTTGCCGGCATGGCTCCAATAGCCTGGCTCCAGGTACAGGGTCAGGTCGGCTTGCAGTGCGGCTCCGTCGATGGTGTCGGCGCCACTGCCGTCCCAGATCATTTGCGCGGTATCGGCGTTCAGCACATAGCGGCTGTCACCCGCGTGGGCTTGCGGCGAGACGCCCCACAGGTATTGGAGTGCCGCGATGTCGAGCGGGCTGTAGGCCAGGTCGGACATGGGGGCCAGTTCGGTGTAGCTCATGACGGTGACCGACATGCGGTCTTCCTCCACGCCGAGATAGGGGCCGGGGCTCACCGTGCCAACCGAATCCACCATGCTGAACGGATGCTTGAGCCCCAGCGCATGGCCCATTTCATGGGTCAATACGCTTTGCAAGTGCGCGCCGCCATCGCTGGATGGGAAGCGGGCCCTGGTCAAGCCGCTGACCATCAGCGGTTCACCTGCCACCTCCACGAGCGGCGGACGTGTGTAGCCGTGGCTGTTGGTTTGCTGGTTATTGCCGAACAAGATGGTGAACGGACCATTGGGTTCGGCGCTGTACTCGAAGTGCACATTGGTCAGGGTACTGATGTAATCCAATACCTTGCGCGTATAAGTCTGCTGGTCCGCCGTAAAGGGTTCGAACCCTTTACGGTCCGTTGCTACACTGTAGGCCTCGGCATACTGGGCAAAGTTGTACCGCACGGTACCGCCTGGACCCAGCATCAGGGGAGCATAGGTTCCCAGGTCGGAGACCAGCGCATCAATCCAATACGGCAGCTTTTGCACGCCGGGCGCCCATTCCCAGGTTTCCACCTGCGCGGACGCTTTGAACCAGTCGGCATAAATCATGCCGCTGTCATTGCCTTGGGAATCGAAGACGAAATCAGTGCGGTCGCGCACGATAAAGCGATCATCGCCCGTATCACCAAGCATAAAGTTGCCGTGGCCGGCGCCACCATCGAGGGTATCGTTGCCGGGACCGCCGTTGAGAGAATCATTGCCGCCATCCCCGCTCAGGACATCATTGCCTTCGTCCCCATACAGGAAGTCGTCGCCCTTGCCACCGGCCAGCGTATTGCTGTCGGCATTGCCAAGGATGAAATCGCTGCCCTCGCCAGCGCTGATGGCATCGCTACCGGCCGAGACAAGCTTGCCGCCGTCATCCCACGCCAGGTTCAACTGGGCAGGCGCCAGTGGATTGTTGTCAGCGGACTGCAAAAATAACTGGCCTTGCCGGTAGGCGTTCATGGTCACACCGGTAGTGGTGGGCTGGATAAGCAAGTGTGCAGGGGAAATGCCATGGATCTCCACGGTGTCGCCGGGGGCATAAATAGCCGACTTGGTTTCGCCAGCGTTCCATTGAATGATTGCCATGTCGCGCTTGTCAAATAAGAAAGGGCATCAGGCTAGCTGTCGGAAGTGGCTTTGTCAATAAAATAATTTCTCTAAAGTAAGATTGTGTCCACCAGCACTAAAACCGGTTTGGCCTTACAATCTTTCATATGAATAACATTGCAACACCGCCATTGCCCCGCAGCGCCTATCTCGGCGGCCTGGCAATCGCCATTGGCGGGGCGGTGCTGTTTTCCACCAAGGCGGTGGTGGCCAAATTGCTGTACCGGTACCAGCTTGACGCGGTCACCGTGATCGCGTTCCGCATGTTGTTTTCGCTGCCGCTGTTCGCCGCGATCGCCCTCTGGAAAATGCGCACCGAAGCGCCGCTGTCGACGGCGGACCGCTGGCGCATTCTGGTCATGGGACTGGTGGGTTATTACCTGTCGAGTTTCCTCGATTTCCTCGGGCTGCAATACATCTCGGTCGGGCTGGAGCGGCTGATCTTGTTCCTGACACCCACCTTCGTCCTGCTGATTTCCACCCTGTTCCTGCAACATCACATCAGCCGCCGGCAATGGCTGGCGCTGGCGATTTCCTATGCGGGCATCGTGCTGGTGTTCCTGCATGATTTACACGGCGGCAGCGCCGATGTGGCGCTGGGATCGACCCTGGTGCTGGGCTCGGCGATGGCCTATGCGGCGTATTTGCTGTTGTCCGGCGAAATGGTGCAGCGGCTCGGTTCGCTGCGCCTGGTGTCGTATGCGATGTGCGTGTCCAGCGCGGCCTGCATCGGCCAGTTCTTCGTGCTGCGTCCGGCGCACTTGCTGCTGCAGCAGCCGTTGCCGGTGTATGGCTGGTCGCTGGTCAACGGCCTCTTTTGCACCGTGATGCCGGTCTTGATGACGATGATGGCGGTACGCCGTATCGGCGCCGGCACGGCGTCGCAGGCCGGCATGATCGGTCCGGTATCGACGCTGTTTCTCGGTGCGCTGGTGCTGGGCGAACCGGTCACCAACTGGCAACTGGCCGGCACCGGGTTGGTGCTGGCCGGTATTTATTTGCTATCGAAAAAGAAGTAACCTCACTCTTTACTTTGGAATCCTGACATGACTCACCGCATTGCCCTGATTGCCCACGACAAGAAAAAAGACGACATGGTTGCGCTGGCGCGCGAATACAAGGACTTCCTGCTGGGCTGCAAGCTGTGTGCCACCGGCACCACCGGCGGACGCCTGATCGCCGAAGTGGGCCTGGTGGTCGACCGCAAACTGTCCGGCCCGATGGGCGGCGACTTGCAAATCGGCTCGCTGCTGGTGGAAGGCCACATTGATGCGGTGATTTTCCTGCGCGACCCGATGACACCACAGCCGCACGAACCGGATATCAATGCGCTGGTGCGCTCTTGCGACGTGCATAATGTGGCCTGCGCCACCAATTTATCGTCAGCCCACCATGTGCTGTCGCAATTGCAGGCTGGCGTCTTGGCTGCGTAAGCGCTGTCGCTAAACCGGAAGGAATGATGATGAGCGTGATGGTGAAGGCAATCCGCATGTCCCGCACCGGCGGGCCGGAAGTGATGGAGTATGTCGACGTGGAACTGGGGCCGCCGGGACCTGGCGAAGCCACGGTGCGGCAGCAGGCCATCGGCCTCAATTTTATCGACGTGTATTTCCGTACCGGCCTGTATCCGCAGCCGCTGCCGGCCGGGCTCGGCATGGAGGGCGCGGGCATCGTGGAAGCGGTGGGTGACGGCGTCACCGAAGTCAAGGTCGGTGATCGGGTCGCGTATGCGGGCCGTCCGAACGGCGCCTATGCCGAAGCGCGCACTATGCCGGCGTCGCAATTGCTGGTATTGCCTGACAGTATAGATTTCGAGACCGGCGCTGCCATGATGTTGCAGGGCTTGACCGTGCAATACCTGTTCCACCGCACCGTGCCCTTGAAGGCCGGTGACACCATCCTGTTCCATGCGGCGGCCGGCGGCGTCGGGCTGATCGCGTGCCAGTGGGCCAAAGTCATGGGCCTGAACCTGATCGGCACCGTCGGCTCCGAGGACAAGGCGGCGTTGGCGATGGCACACGGCGCGCGCCATGTGATCAACTACAACCAGGAAAACTTTGTCGAGCGGGTCAAGGACATCACGGGCGGCGAAGGCGTGGCCGTGGTGTATGACTCGATTGGTAAGGACACGTTTACGGGCTCGCTCGATTGCCTGCGCCCGCTCGGCACCATGGTCAGCTTTGGCAATGCGTCCGGCCCGGTGCCGCCCTTTAGCCTCAGTGAGTTACAGTCGCGCGGTTCGCTCAGCATCACCCGCCCGACCCTGATGACGCATACGGCGAAACGGGCGGATCTGGAAGCCATGGCGGCCTCCCTGTTTGGCGTGGTGGGCAGCGGTGAAGTCCAGGTGCCCGTCAAGCAGCGCTATAATCTGGCCGATGTGGCGCAAGCCCACATTGACCTGGAAGCGCGCAAGACCACCGGGTCCTCGATCCTGATTCCTTAACGACATGACGATATGAACGATACCAGCCAGCAACAACCGGAAGACGACGGCAATCCGAAATTCGGCCGTTTATTGATCGTGCTGGTGCTGGCGGTGTTGTTGGTGGTGGCGATTACGTTTGCCAGTGAGGCGTATTACTCTTGATGGACTGCCCAGGCGGGCCAGGTGGCCCACCTCCGGCAACTGCCAGTCACCATCAGTCGAGCTGCACCTCCACCTGCTTGACCTTCCCATTCTCCCCCGGGAACCCACTAAACGCACTCTGCACCAACGTCGGCATGATGGCCGGCGTCGATTTGCGGCGGCTGCTGTTTTGCACCGTCACGTCGAACAGCTGCTGGCCGTCGATGGTCTTGATCGCCACCCGCAATTGCCGCTCATAGTGATAGCGGATGGTTTCCTGGACTTGCATCGGGCCATACCAGAATGGATCGTAATACGGGCCGAAGCCACCCCAGCGGTACGGCCCCCAGTAAGGGCGGTAAAAACTGCGTCCGGCGTAGCGGGGGCCCCAGTAAGGAGAAGGTCCCATCCAAAATGGATCGGTCACTTGCAAGATTTTGACGGGGCGTTCGATGGTGCTGAAGTGAACGCCCACTTTGAGTTTGGGATTCGCATTGTCGGGCACCTGCGTAAAACCCAGCTTGGCCAGCTCAGTGCTGACCATGTTTTGGTAAGTCTTCAGCTCCAGCGTGTTGTCCGCCACCGACGGGTTGTCAAACACATAGGATTTGTCCGGCACGCCGGTGGTCGGCCATTGCTGGAAAGTGGTGACGTCGCTGCGGATGGTGGTGGTGCATCCGGTCAACAGTAAACTGGCTGTCGCGGCCAGTAGCGCGAAAGTTTTCATGATTGGTCGCTCCCGATGGATATTTCAGTGTATGGCAGCACGCTTCGTTGCACACGATTATTACAGCTTGTTACGGTCGCGAGAAGAGCCGCAAAATTCGGCGCCGATACAGTCATCCACGTGATTGAAAAAACGCCCCCTGTCAGTGGTATTCGCACTGGCGCGCGTCGTCCCGCGCCGCAGTTGGTAAAATAGCCTTTTCCACCCATGTCCGATCGAAATTCCTATGCGCACTGACAGCCCACAGCCGATCTTCCGTAAAGACTACACTCCTCCCAGCTACCTGGTACACACGGTAGAACTGGGTTTCGATCTGGACCCGGCCCGCACCATCGTGGCCAACCGCGTCACCCTCAGCCGCAATCCCGCCAGCAAAAGCCGGGACATCGTATTCCACGGTGAAGAGATCGAACTGGTCGCCTTGCGCATGAATGGCAAGACGCTGCGGCCCGGCCAGTACCTGCTGGGCGCGAACACGCTGACGATCCCGAAGGCGCCGCAGGACGTGACGCTGGAAATCGAAACCGTGTGCGCACCGGTTAATAACACCACCTTGTCCGGCCTGTATGTGTCGAACGGCAGTTTTTACACGCAGTGCGAAGCGGAAGGCTTCCGCCGCATCACGTATTTCCCGGACCGTCCGGACGTGATGGCGAAGTACACCGTCATGCTGCGCGCCGACAAGGAACGCTACCCGGTGCTGCTGTCGAACGGGAACTTGCTGGAGCAGGGCGATCTCGGCGATGGCCGTCATTACGCCAAGTGGGAAGATCCGTTTAAAAAGCCGGCCTACCTGTTTGCCCTGGTGGCCGCCAAACTGGTGTGCCAGGAAGAAACGTATACGTTGAAATCGGGCCGCGACGTGCTGCTGCAAGTGTGGGTCGAAGAGGGTAACCTGGACAAGACCGACTATGCGATGCAATCGCTGAAAAACAGTATCCGCTGGGACGAGGAGCGCTTCGGCCTGGAGTTGGACCTGGACCGCTTCATGATTGTCGCCGTCGGTGACTTCAATATGGGCGCGATGGAGAACAAGGGATTAAACATTTTTAATACCAAGTTCGTGCTGGCCAATCCGCGCACCGCCACCGACATCGATTACGCCGGTATTGAAGCGGTGGTCGGCCACGAATATTTCCACAACTGGACCGGCAACCGGGTCACCTGCCGCGACTGGTTCCAGCTGTCGCTGAAGGAAGGCTTGACGGTGTTCCGCGACCAGGAATTCTCGGCCGATATGATCGGTACCGCCAGCGGTCGCGCCGTGACCCGGATCGACCAGGTGCGCACGCTGCGCCAGGCGCAATTCCCGGAAGACGCGGGGCCGATGGCGCACTCGGTGCGTCCCGACTCGTTTGTCGAGATCAACAACTTCTACACGGTGACCATCTACGAAAAAGGCGCGGAAGTGGTGCGCATGTACCAGACCTTGCTGGGCCGCGAAGGCTTCCGCAAGGGCATGGATCTGTACTTTGAACGCCATGATGGCCAGGCCGTGCAGTGCGACGATTTCCGCGCCGCGATGGCCGACGCGAACGGTGTCGACCTGGCGCAGTTCGAGCGCTGGTACAGCCAGGCCGGCACGCCGGTCGTGACGGCGACGACCACCTACGACGCCGCTGACCAGACTTACGAAATCACCCTGCGCCAGCGTTGCCCGGACACGCCGGGCCAAACCGACAAGCTGCCGTTCCATATTCCGGTGGCGATCGGCCTGCTCGACAGCGAAGGCAACGACATCGCGCTGGCGGTGGACGGCAAAGTGGTGGGCGCCACCACCGCCGTGCTGGACTTCACGGCAGCCGAACAAACCTTCCGCTTCAGTAATGTGAAGGAAAAACCGGTGCCGTCGATCCTGCGCGATTTTTCCGCGCCGGTGGTGCTGGAATACGATTACACGGACGAGGAATTGCTGCACCTGTTCCGCTACGACAGCGATGCGGTGAACCGCTGGGAAGCGGGCCAGCGCCTGGCGATGGCGCGCCTGCGCAAGCTGGCCAACGCCGCCGCGACCGGCGCCGAGCTGAGCCTGGACGACACCTTTATCGCGGCCCAGCGCGCGCTGCTGACCGATGCCACGCTGGATCCGGCGTTCCGTGAACAGGCGCTGATCCTGCCATCGGAAACCATCATTGCGGAAAACATGGACGTGGTCGACCCGCAGGCGATCCACGCGGCGCGCCAGTTCATGCGCCGCACGCTGGCGCGCGAACTGGCGCCGGCCTTGCTGGCGCAGTATGAAGCGAACCTGACGCCGGGCCCGTACAGCCCGGATGCGCTGTCGGCCGGCAAGCGCGGCTTGAAAAACCTGGCGCTGGCTTACCTGATGATCGATCCGGGACCGGCCGAACTGAAGCTGGCGCAACAGCAGTTTGACGACGCCACCAACATGACCGACCGTTCGGCCGCGCTGGTGGCGCTGCTGCACAGCGGCGCCGATGCTGGGCCGTACCTGCAGCGCTTTTATGACGAATTCGAAAACGAGGCGCTGGTGATCGACAAGTGGTTCGCGCTGCAGGGCGCCAACCCGCACACCGGCATTGCCAAGGTGCGCGAGCTGATGCAGCATCCCGCCTTCAACGTCAAGAATCCGAACCGCGCGCGCAGCCTGCTGTTCAGCTATTGCAACGCCAACCCGGCGCAATTCCATGCGCACGACGGCAGCGGCTATGCGCTGTGGGCGGAGAATGTCATCTTGCTCAATTCCATCAACCCGCAAGTGGCGGCGCGCCTGGCGCGCAGTCTGGACCGCTGGCGCCGCTATGTGCCGGACTTGCAGGAGCAAATGCGCCGCGCACTGGAAAAAGTCGCCTCCAGCGTCGGCTTGTCGAATGACGTCAATGAAGTGGTCAGCAAGGCGCTTTCCCATTAAGACAGCGTCAGACAACGATTTTTTGAATGAACCATTTTTACCCATTACCACAGCAAGGGAATCCATGAAACGCATCAGCCTGACCCAATATCTGGTCGAAGAACAACGCCTGCACAGCACGATTCCGGCCGAACTGCGCCTGTTGATCGAAGTGGTGGCCCGCTCCTGCAAGACCATCAGCCACAGCGTCGGCAAAGGCGCCCTGGGCGACGTGCTGGGGGCGCTGGAAACCGAAAACGTGCAGGGCGAAGTGCAAAAGAAGCTGGACGTGATTTCCAATGAAATCCTGCTGGAAGCGAATGAGTGGGGCGGCCACCTGGCGGCCATGGCGTCCGAAGAAATGGAAACCATCCACCGCATTCCGAACCGCTACCCGATGGGCGAATACCTGCTGGTGTTCGATCCGCTCGATGGTTCGTCGAACATCGACGTCAACGTGTCGATCGGCACCATCTTCTCGGTGCTGAAAGCGCCGGAAGGCATGGTCGATCCGTCGGAGCAGGACTTCCTGCAACCGGGCAGCAAACAGGTCGCCGCCGGCTATGCCGTGTACGGCCCGCAAACCCAGCTGGTGCTCACCACCGGCAACGGCGTCAACTGCTTCACGCTGGACCGCGAAATGGGCTCGTGGGTGCTGACCCAGCGCGGCATGCAAATCCCGGCCGCCACCAAGGAATTCGCCATCAACATGTCGAACGCGCGCCACTGGCACGCCCCGGTCACGCGCTACGTCGACGAACTGCTGGCCGGCGAGACCGGTCCGCGCGGCAAGAACTTCAATATGCGCTGGATCGCCTCGATGGTGGCCGACGTGCACCGCATCCTGAACCGTGGCGGTGTCTTCATGTACCCGGCCGACCTGCGCGATCCGTCGCAGCCGGGCAAGCTGCGCCTGATGTATGAAGCCAATCCGATGGCCATGATCGTGGAGCAGGCCGGCGGCGCCGCCACCGACGGCCAGCAGCGCATCCTCGATATCCAGCCTTCGAAGCTGCACCAGCGTGTTCCCGTGTTCCTGGGCTCGCGCGATGAAGTGGCGGTGGTGACGGGCTACCACGCCCAGTGATGGCAAGGCGGCGATGGCCGCCTGCTTTCTTCTTAACGCATCAATCAAAAAATCACTCTTGCGCATTCTGAAAGTTATTTGTTAGAATGCGAGCCTCTTACGCAGCTGGCTTAGTGATAAACAGCAATTTGCGTAGACAGGTTTCGCCGGTGTAGCTCAGTTGGTAGAGCAGCGCATTCGTAATGCGAAGGTCGTAGGTTCGACTCCTATCTCCGGCACCAGAATTAAGTAGTATGAAAAAGGGTTGCAGACTTCGGTCCGCAACCCTTTTTTTATTTCCGCTCACCACTATCACTTCGCAAGTGAACTGTCGAAAAACTTAACATTGTCTCCTTTGTAATAATTTTTTATCATTGTTTTCAATTACTTAATTTTGTGGCATGGTTTGTGCTGATGGTTAAATTGCAAGATTGTGATTTTTCCATAACCCAACTCAGGGACCCTGACCATGAAGCTCCACCAAGTCTTATCCGCTGCCGCACTGCTCCTGTTCGCCAACGCCGCCAGCGCCATGCCGTTTGTGAACGGCGGCTTTGAAGATGGCAATACCAATGGCTGGACCACCGGCGGTGGCTACCGCGGCGGCATTCCGAATTCGGCCATTGCGCCCACCGACTTCCTGCCCGGCGGCAGCCTGTACGACAACGCGGCCAACCGCTCGACGATCAACACGGTCGGCACCGTGGACGCCAATCTTGGCGCCGCCCTGGGCAGCACGGTGTATTCCGGTAATTACTCGTACCGCACGGAAGACCTGTCCTACGGCGGCTATGCGTCGGTGATCAGCCAGAAAGTGTTGAACTACACCGATGCGAACATTTTCTTTGCCTGGAAAGCCGTACTGCAAAATGGCGGCCACGCGGAAGACAATTCCGCCGAAGTGGTGGTCACCCTGCATGACGACACCACCAATACCCAGTTGATCAGCCGGGTCTACAATGCCGGCGATGGCGGTGGCGGCGTCGATTCCCGCTTCACCGCGCTGAGTGACGTGTTCTATACGGCCGACTGGCAAATCGAGCAGTTGGCCATCGACGCTTTGCTGGCCGGCCACGATTTCACGTTGTCGCTGCTGGTGGCGGACTGCGATCCGACCGGCCACTTCGGCTACGCGTATATCGATGGCTTCGGTTCCCGTATCCCACCTGTCGACTTGCCTGAGCCGGCAAGCGGCGCATTGATGCTGCTGGGTCTGGGCGGTTTGCTGGCAGCGCGCCGGCGCGGCAAGAAGGTTTAAGCTGCAACGGCTTGCCGCCGGAATGGAGAGCAGTCCTGCGGGGCTGCTGTTGCCCATGTGCCTGATCGCCAGGTCGGACATCCGCATGGTTGAAAATTCATCTGGCATTACTTAATTTCCACATAACAACAGTCGCCTATATCTAGGTCGATCACCAATCTGTTGTTGCATGCTCAGTCTTCACACCAACGCGTCATCCTTGTCCTCCCTGAACGGCTTGCAAAAGTCGGGCAGCAAGCTTGCCGTGGCCCAGGCCCGTCTCAGTACCGGCTACCGTATCAATTCAGCCATGGACGATGCGGCCGGGCTGCAAATCGCCACCCGCCTCAATGCCCAGTCCAGCGGCATGAGCGTGGCCATGCGCAATACGCAGAATGACATCTCGATGCTGCAGACCGGCGATGCGCTGCTGGGTGAAATCGGCACGATCTTGACGCGCATGAGTGACCTGGCGATTCAGGCCGCCGATGGCACCTATGGCCAGGCGGACCGCAACGCCATGCATGGCGAGTATGTGTCGCTGAGTAAGGAAATCTTCAGCATCATGACCAACGCGCAGTACGCCGGCGAGCCGCTGTTTCGTTATGTCGTGGACTCGGAAAAACCGGGCCGTCTGGGCAAGGGGCCGATCCAGTTCCAGATCGGCGCCACCGCATCCGAAGTCGTGGTCGATGATTTTCGTGACAGCCTGGGGCGGATCAACGCGGCGCTGTACTTCGCCATCGATAACGGCCGGCTGTTCGGCTTCCCGCCGGACGGGCAGGGGACGGAACTGAGCGTGCAGGATTCCGCCAATGACATGATCGGCGCCCTGGCGAAGGCAAGCGACGAAGTGCAGGCGCTGCGTTCGCGTTTCGGTGCGCTGGGCAACCGCCTGCAATTCGCGCACGATAACCTCAGCCACATGGAGCAGAACACCAAGAGCGCGGCGGGCCGCATCATGGATGCCGACTACGCGGCCGAGACCGCTACCTCCATCCAAAACCAGATGCTGATGCAGGCTGGCACCACCATGCTGAAGCAATCGAACAGCATGGCGCAGCTGGTCATGTCGCTGGTGCAGTAAGCCACGTGACGCGCGGCTATCCTGCACCACCGTTGCCGCCGCGAACGGCGATCGCCGTTAGTAGCTGGAAATCGGCGTTGGCGCGCCGCCCTTGAAGTTGAAGATGGTGACCAGCGATTCCTTCATGTCACCCTTGGCGTCGAACGAGTACGTCCCCATCACGCCCTTGTAGGCGCCGGCGCTAATCGACGGGCCGACCTTGGCCGGGTCGGTCGAGTTCACCTTTTGCATGGCGCCGGCGTACATCATGGTGGCGTCGTAATAGGTGGCCGCGTAGACATCCGGTTCACGGTTATAGCGTTTCTTGAAGGCAGCCTTGAATTGCGGGCCGGCGGCCGCCTTGTCGAGGATCGCGCCGCCTTGCGAGCACAGCACGTTGTCGCCCACGGCGTCACCGCCCAGCTTGCCCATTTCTGCGGTGCAGATGGTGTCGCCGCCCAGCAGCTTGGCGTTGATGCCCAGTTGCTTCATCTGGCGCGCCATCGGGGCGGCCTGGGGCGCATAGCCGCCGAAGAAGACCGCTTCGACATTCTTGGCTTTCAGCTTGGTCAGGATGGCGGTGAAATCGACCGCCTTGTCGGTGGTGTATTCGTGACCGGCCAGCGTCAGGCCGGAGGCCTTGGCCTGCTTCTTGAACTCCTCCGCCAGGCCCTGGCCAAACGCGGTGCGGTCGTCGATCACAGCCACGGTTTTGACTTTTAATTCCTTGGCGGCATACAGCGCCATTTTCGAGCCCAGTTGGGTATCGCTGGCGTTGACGCGGAACACGCCTTTATAGCCTTGCTGCGTGACCTTGGGGTTGGTGGCCACGGTGGCGATCAGGACGCCCGCATCGTTGTAGGCGCGGGACGCCGGGATGGCGACGCCGGAATTGTAGGGACCGACCACGTAACGCACGCCGCTGTCGATGAATTTCTGCGCCACTTGCACGCCGGCTTTCGGATCGCCCTGGTCATCTTCCGACAGCAGTTCGAACTTGATTTTCTTGCCGCCGACGGTGATCGGTTTAGCGTTCAATTCTTCGATGGCCAGGCGGGCGCCGTTTTCATTGTCTTTGCCGGAAAACGCCTGGGCCCCGGACAGGGGGCCGGTGTGACCGATTTTGACGGTTTCCTGGGCCGCTGCGGTGTTCATGGCGCTGATGGCGCCCAGCAGGGCAAGTGCGCCCATGGTGCGTTGGAACTTCATTGTGTCTCCTTGGTGAGGGTCGATGCGGGTGCATTATCCCCAAGGCGAAATGGCAGGGCAAGCGCAAACTGCGGTGCCGGCGCGCGCTCTCGTATGAGATCGGCGGCGCCGCTTGTACGGCTATGCGGAAATAGGTAGAAACGTGCGGAAAACTGCCTGTCAGGCCAAGTCTCAGCGTTGCGCTGCGCGTCTGCGCTGGCCGGCACGGCAAGCGCCGGCCATGCGCACCTGGCGAGAGATCAGGCCTGCTTGCGGCGACGGGCGGCTGCCAGGCCTGCCAGGCCCAGACCAAACAGCATCATGGATGCAGGCTCAGGAACATTGCTCGTTTGCACGTTATTCAGTTGCACGTTGTCGAGCAACATGTAGTCGTCGCCGCTCACGCGAATGGCGTCAAAGTTAAAGCCGGAGAAACCATAGAAGTTATCGTCCCCGAGGCTAACGCTGGTCGTAAAGGATTCCACCACGGTATTGCCCAGGAGCGCTTCAAATGACCATATCGAGGAGTTGGAGACCATGGCAAACGCTGCCGCCGATTGCACGGTGGTGAAATTGAGCTCGAACGTGGTCGGAGCCGGACCAGGGGAAAAATTGCCCAGCGTGGCGCCGGTGATGTTAGGGAAGCCGCTCTGCGGCGTATAACGCAGGAACGGCGTAAAGCTCACGCCTTCCGCTGCCCACTCGGTGGTGACGGTGTCGTTGGCGCCGAGCACGTGCTCGTCAAAGCTGATGGTGGTTGCCGGCGACGACAGGCCAGTGGTGGAATGGCTGATCGCACCAGCCTGGGCAAACTGGGTGGCGGCAAGTAGGGCGGCGGCAATAAGCGTTTTTTTCATAATATTACTCCATGAGAAATTAATATTGCTTCAATGTTTGGATAGCAAATTGCATGCCAAAAAATTACTGGTCTAAAATCAATAAGTTGCGCCATTGAACTTTACTGAACCAAGGGAAATGTAAAGAATTCCGACACATTGGCGCAGCCTGGACCCGCACGTCGCCTGGCTCACCGACAGGCTGGACTGGACGCACGGGCGGAACGGGGGCGATGCCGGGGACGCTTGCAAACTGTGCGGCGCCGCGTTGTTGGGGCGATAATTGACCCTTTGAAATAAATCAGGAGTATCCGTGACTTTGATGCAGAGGCTGGCGCTGGCCGTCAGCGTGGCCGGGCTGCTGCTGGGCGCGCCGCAGGCCCAGGCGCTGGGGCAAAAGCGTTTTGTCGACTATGACCAGGCCACGCCCGCCGCATTCGGCCTGGTGCGGGGCAGTGACGCCGCGCCGCTGTATGCGGACAGCGGCGAATCGGTGGCCGTGTTGCGGGCGGTGGCCGATTTGCAGGCCGACATCGAGCGCGTTAGCACGCGCCGTCCCGCCTTGGGCAAGGGCGCGCCGTCCGGCACCGATGTGGTGATTATTGGCACGCTCGGTAAAAGCGCCGTGATCGACCGGTTGGCCCGCTCCGGTGCGCTCGATGTGGCGGCCATCAAGGGGAAATGGGAAGCGTGGCAGGTGCAGGTGCTGGTGCGGCCACTGCCCGGTGTCGAGCGGGCGCTGGTGATCGCGGGCAGTGACCGGCGCGGTACCCTGTATGGCATTTACGAGTTATCCGAGCAGATTGGCGTGTCGCCGTGGCACTGGTGGGCCGATGTGCCGCCGCCGCGCCGCCGCCAACTGACGGTGGAGGCCGGCGTCAAGCTGGCGGACGCCCCCGTGGTGCGCTACCGTGGCATGGCGCTCGATGGCGATGCGCCCGGGCTGTCGGCGTGGTCCAAACAAGCGTTTGGCGGTTACAACGCGAAGTTTTATGAGCGCGTCTATGAATTGCTGCTGCGCTTGCGCGGCAATACGCTGTGGCCGGCCAGCAGCGAGGCCGCCTTCCTGGCGGACGACAAGCAAAATGCGCAGCGCGCGGAAGACTATGGCGTGCTGCTGGGCGCGCCGCCGTCGGACGGCAAGGCCCGCCGCTTGTGGAAAGGGCCGCCGCTGGTGGCGCTCTGCGGCAACCAGGGCAAGCCGCCGGCGGATGAGGCGCTGCTGTTGATGTGCGACGATGGCGCCGGCTACCTGCGCCGGTTGCCGACGCATGACGAACGCAAGCGCGCCGGCGGCGCCGGTATTGAATACCACATTGCGCGCGATGCGCCCGCCCGCTCGTGGGTCAGCGCGGCGCCATTGCCGAAGCTGTGGGAACAGTTGCACCTGGCGTGGCGCCACGGCGCCGACCGCATGTGGATCGCCCATGTCGGCTCCTTGAAACCGTTTGAAGTGCCGGCCGAGTTTTTCCTGACCTATGCGTGGAATCCCGAAGCCTGGCCGGCCGAGCGCTTGCCGGACTACCTGAAGCTATGGGCGAGCCGGGAATTCGGCCCGCAGTATGCCGATGACGTGGCCGAGATCGTCGGCAAGACCGCGCAATACAATGCGCGTCGCGCGCCGGAACTGCTGGCGCCGGGCGACTACAGCGTGTTCAATCGCGACGAGGCGGCGCGGGTGGTGGGCGAGTACCGCGCGATCTCCGGCAAGGCCGAAAAGATCGATGGCGGCCTGCCATCGGAGTTGCGCGATGCGTTTTACCAGCTGGTGCTATATCCGATCCAGGGCAGCGCGGTGGTGGTCGACATGCTGAGCGCGGCTGCGCAAAACCGCATGCAGGCCGAACAGGGGCGGGTGGCCGCCAATGATCTGGCCGGCAAGGTGCGCGAGTTGTTCAAGCAGGACGGCGAGCTGGCGCGGGTTTACCACGAAGACATCAGCGGCGGCAAATGGAACCGCCTGATGGCGCAAGTGCACCTCGGTGGCACGACGCGCAATGTGATGCCGGCGGTGGCCGAAGTGCAGCCCAGCCGCGCCGCCGACATGGGCGTGGCGGTGGAGGGCAGCGCCGTCGTGTGGCCGGAAGCGGGCAGCGACCAGCTGGCGTTGCCGCGCATGGACGCGGCGGGCAAGCAGCAGCGCCATGTCGATATTTTCAACCGGGGCCAGAACCCGTTTAAATTCACCATCGCCGCCAGCGCGCCGTGGATCAACCTGAGCCGATCGACCGGCACGGTGGCCAAGTCGCAGCGTGTGACGGTCGAGGTGCGCTGGGCCGAGGTGCCGGTCGGCGCCGACGTGGCGGTGCTGGCGATTCTGGGGCCGGACGGCGCCAAGGCCACGGTGCGTGTGCCGTTGCGGCCGCCGTCGGCGGGCGTGAAACCGGCCCCCGGCAGTTACCTGGAATCGCAGGGCGCGGTGGCGGTGGAAGCCGAACACTATGCGCGGGCGCTGGCGCCGGAAGGGCGGCAGTGGCTGAAAATACCGGGTCTGGGACGGACCTTGTCCGGCATGACGGCGCTGCCGGTGGTGGCGCCACCACCACCACCACCACCTCCTCCTCCGCCACCACCGCCCAAGCCCAAGCCAAAACCGGTCGAAGCAGTGCCGCTGGCGGCGCCGGCC
Organism: Burkholderiaceae bacterium; assembly: GCA_019751755.1. Classification (GTDB taxonomy): domain Bacteria; phylum Pseudomonadota; class Gammaproteobacteria; order Burkholderiales; family Burkholderiaceae_D; genus Rugamonas. Next base: position 18,715 of record JAIENA010000356.1, read on the forward strand.
GATGGCGCGCCAGCCGCCGCCGATGCCAGCGCCGGCATGGCTGCCGTCGCTGCGGTCAGCAGCCATGCCGCCGCATCAGCGGATGTTGCGGCCGGCGCTGATGTTAGTGCTGGTGCCACCACCACCGCCGCCACCGCCACCACCGCGGGCGCCGCCGCACTTGAACTGGCGAACCCGGCGCCCGGGACGTTTTCCGCCGCGCCGGAAGCGGTCGCCGATCCCGAGCCCGCGCCTGAGCCGCCGCCGGCGCCGAAGCTGGCCGACCTGCGCCTGGAATACGATCTGCACCTGGTGACCAAGGGCAAGGTGACGGTGCAAGCGGTGCTGTCGCCGACCCGGGCATTCCTGCCGGGACAGGGCTTGCGCTATGCGGTGTCGATCGACGACGAGACGCCGCAACTGGTCGACATCCACGACCCCGGCCATGCCGCCGCGTGGACCACGGCAGCGCAGGATAACGCGGTGATGTTCAGCACCACGCATGTGGTGGACCGGCCCGGCCCGCATGTATTGAAATTCTGGTCGGTGGATCCGGGGCTGGTGCTGCAGCGCCTGGTGGTCGATACCGGCAGCCTGAAGCCGACGCTGCTGGGGCCGCCGGAAAGTCCCAAGGTGCCCTAGCCGAACCAGCGCCATGTCACACAATCGGATCAGACCCCGACTGTGACAAAAGTGGACATTTCCCCGTCTGAACTCAAGGTGTGACATGGCGGACAGGACAAGTGATTGTCCTGTCCGCTCCGCGCCTCTGCCTTGGCTCTGTTAGGTGCCGCACGGTACACCAGCGGCGATCGTCTTATCGTGTAGTGGCAATCCAGCCCATTTCACTACATGACGAGGACTCGACCATGGACAACATTTCTTCAGGCACCAACAAATCCAGCGATACCGTAACGTCGATCGGCCGCGACCTTTCGAAAGAGGCGCAAGGCGCGATTGACCAGGCGGCCGACAAGGCGCAGCCAACGGCGGATCGCCTGGCCAGTTCGGCCCACGCCGCCGTCGACCGCGTGGCCGATAAAGTCCAGCCCACGGCCGACAAACTGGCGTCGGCCGCCCACAGCGCCACCGACAAACTGGCCGATACCGCCACCAAGGTCAGCACGACGCTGGCCGACAAGGGGGAAAAACTCAGCGTCGCCTACAAGCAATATGCGGAACAGGGGCGCGGCTATGTGCGCAGCAGCCCGGCGCTGTCGGTGCTGGTGGCGATGGCGGCAGGCTATGGCCTGTCCAAGCTGCTGAGCTCGCGCAAGTAAGGACAGCAATGACCCGACCCGACCCCGTCGCCAGTGCCCCCGACCTGGCCAACCCCGACCCGGCAGCCGAGCGTCAGCGCCTCACCACCAACCAGGGCGTGCCGGTTGCCGACAACCAGCATTCGCTGAAGTCCAGCCTGCGGGGCCCGACCCTGATGGAAGACTTCATCCTGCGTGAAAAGATCACGCACTTCGACCATGAGCGCATTCCCGAGCGGGTGGTGCATGCGCGCGGCTCGGCCGCGCATGGCTACTTCGAGTCTTACCAGGACTTGGGCCGCCTGACGCGCGCCGCGCCGTTTGCCCAGGCCGGCAAGCGCACCCCGGTGTTCGTGCGCTTTTCCACCGTGGCCGGTGAGCGCGGTTCCGCCGATACCGTGCGCGACGTGCGCGGTTTCGCCGTCAAGTTTTATACGGAGGAAGGCAACTGGGACCTGGTCGGCAACAACATGCCCGTGTTCTTCATCCAGGATGCGATGAAATTCCCGGACCTGATTCACGCCGTCAAGCCGGAACCGCACAACGCCATGCCGCAGGCCGCCAGCGCGCACGACACGTTCTGGGATTTCGCATCACTGATGCCGGAATCGATGCACATGCTGATGTGGGCCATGTCGGACCGCGCGATTCCCCGCAGCTACCGCATGATGCAGGGCTTCGGCGTGCACACGTTCCGGCTGGTGAATGCCGATGGCGCCTCGGTGTTCGTCAAATTCCACTGGCTGCCGCTGGCCGGCACCCATTCGCTGGTGTGGGACGAAGCCATGAAACTCACCGGCGCCGATCCGGACTTCCACCGGCGCGACCTGTGGGACGCGATCGAGTCGGGCCAGTATCCGCAATGGGAACTAGCGCTGCAAACCTTCACCGAAGAACAGGCCGCGCAATTCCCGTTCGATGTGCTGGACCCGACCAAGCTGGTGCCGGAAGAACTGGCGCCGTTGACGGTGGTGGGACGCATGACCTTGAACCGCAACCCGGACAATTTCTTTGCCGAGACCGAGCAGGTGGCGTTTTGCGCCGCGCACATCATTCCCGGCATCGACTTCAGCAACGACCCGCTGCTGCAAGGACGGCTCCATTCCTATGTCGATACCCAGATCAGCCGGCTGGGCGGCGCGAATTTCCATGAGTTGCCCATCAATGCGCCGATCAGTCCGCTGCACAACAACCAGCGCGACGGCATGCACCGGCAAGCCATCTTCCCTGGCCGGGTCGCGTATGAGCCCAATTCGCTGGGCGGTGGCTGCCCCTATCAGGCAGGCATGGCGGGTTTTAACAGTGTCGGTGGCGCGCAGGCGCAGGAAGACAAGGTGCGCGGTCAGCCGGCACTGTTTGCCGACCACTATTCGCAGGCGCGGCTGTTCTGGCAAAGCCAGACCGGCCACGAACAGCGGCACATCATCCATGGCTTCCGTTTTGAATTGAGCAAGGTGGCGGTCGCCGCGATCCGTGAACGCATGCTGGCGATGCTGGCCAATGTCGACGCTGCGCTGGTGGCGGCGGTGGCGGCCGGGCTGGGCGTGCCGGTCCCCGCGCCGCTGCCATTGGCGACCACTTTGCCGTTGCCGGTGTATTCACCGTCGCCGGCGCTGTCGCTGATGGCGCGGCCCGGGCAGCAGGGCATTGCGGCGCGCCAGGTGGCGATCCTGGTGGCCGATGGCGTCGATGGCGATGGCGTGCGGGCGATCCAGGCGGCGCTGGCGCAGGATGGCGC
>JAIENA010000192.1 GCA_019751755.1 Burkholderiaceae bacterium
GTCTCGATTTATTTCGCATCGTTTGCCTTCATGGCGCTGTGGCATGGCGCCATTTCCGACAGCTTTGGCCGGCGCCGCGTGGTGCTGGCCGGGCTGGCGGTGTATGCGGCGGCGTCGCTGCTGGCGGCGTTTGCCACCCGCGTTGAACAATTGTGGGTGTTGCGCGCGTTCCAGGGTTTCTCCGCCGGGGCCGGCATCGTGATCGGACGCGCCGTGGTGCGCGACTTGCACGAAGGCCCGCTGGCGCAGCGGCTGATGGCGCAAGTGGTCTTGATGTATGGCCTGGCGCCGGCGGTGGCGCCGCTGGTCGGCGGCGCACTGCAAGTGGCGTTCGGCTGGCGTTCGGTGTTTGTCTTCCTGGCTCTGCTGGGCGCCGCGCTGTTTGCCGTCATCCTTGTGCGGCTGCCGGAGACTCTGCCGCCAGCCGAGCGCCAACCTTTCAATGCGCGCGCGCTGGCCGCCGGCTACCTGGAAGTGCTGGGCAACCGGCCATTTATGACATGGTGCCTGTCGTATGCCGTGATGTTCGGCGGCTTTTTCATCTACGTCCTGTCGGCGCCGGTTTTCCTGATGCGCCACTTGCACGTCAGTGAAACCGCCTTCCTTTGGATGTTCGGCCCGGCAACGGCGGGCCTGATGCTGGGTTCGACCCTGGCGGGCCGGATCGCCACCCGCTGGCGCACCCACGCCACGCTGGGCCGCGCCTTCGCCATCATGGCGGCGGCCAACCTGTATAACGTTGGCATTTGCCTGGCGGCGCCGGTCGGCGTGGGCTGGTATGTGGCCTACCTGCTGGTCTTCAATTTCGGCATGGCGCTGGCGGTACCGGCCATGACCATGCGCGGCCTCGATTGCGTACCGCTGCGGCGCGGCATGGGTTCCTCGGTGCAGCTGTTCGTGCAAACCGGCTTCAACGCCCTGATCGCGGCGGTGCTGGCGCCACTGATGTGGGGCTCGCTGCTGTCACTGGCGCTGGCCGCCGCCTGCCTGTGCGTGTGTGCCGGGATCGGCGTGCTGATGGCGCTCAACGGCGGCACGGTGTAACTGCCATTGCGGGCGGTACGGGCACGCGCGCAAAAAAAGCGGGACGCCGCTCGCGCGGGTCCCGCCTGGAGAAACATGTTGACTTTAATCGAGCCGCTCGATGATCGTTGCGGTCCCCATGCCGCCAGCACAGCAAATGGTTTGCAGCGCAAACCGGCCCTGGCGGCGCTCCAGCTCGTGCAACATGCTGGTCATGATGCGGGCGCCGCTGGCGCCCAGCGGGTGGCCCAGCGCGATTGCGCCACCGTTGACGTTGAGCTTGTCGTGCGGCACGCCGATTTCACGCATCCACACCATCGGCACGGAACCAAAGGCTTCGTTGACTTCGAACAGGTCGATATCGTCCAGGGTCAGGCCCGCCAATTGCAGCACCTTGCGGGTGGCGGCGATCGGTCCGGTCAGCATCAGGGTCGGGTCGGAACCCACCGACGTCACGGCGCGGATGCGGGCGCGGGCTTTCAGGCCCAGTTCTTGGACTTTATCGGCCGACATCAGCAGCAGGGCCGCCGCGCCGTCCGAGATTTGCGAGGAATTGCCGGCCGTGATGCGGCCGCCTTCGGGACGGAAACTGGTTTTCAATGTCGCCAGCTTTTCCAGGCTGGTGTCGCGGCGGATGGTTTCATCGGCGCGCAAATCCACCGCCTCCCCTTCCATGCCCGGTTCGCGCAGCGCCGCCACCGGCACCGGCACGATTTCACGTGCAAACCAGCCAGCGTCGGCGGCCATCGCCGCGCGGCGGTGGCTTTCCAGCGCAAACGCGTCGAGCGCTACCCGCGTCAGTTCCCACTGGTCCACCAGGCGCTCGGCGGCTTCGCCCTGGCTGGTCAGTTCATAGCGGTCGCTGATTTGCCAGCCAAAAACGGCGCCGTGCACGTCGCGGTTGCCGCCCATCGGTACGCGCGACATGTTTTCCGCGCCACCGGCCACCACCACATCCATCATGCCGCTGCGGATGGCGCCGAACGCCGTATGCACCGCGACTTCGCCCGAGCCGCATTTGCGGTCCAGGGTCAGGCCGGGAATGGAGACCGGCCAGCCGGCGCCCAGCAGCGCGGTGCGTGCGATGTTGCCGGACTGCTCGCCGACCTGCGTCACACAACCGAAGATCACGTCGTCCACCAGTGCCGGCGCGATGCCGGCGCGCTTGACCAGCGCGTCGATCACCAGGCCGCCCAGGTGGTCGGCGCGCACGCCGGCCAGGCTGCCACGGAAGCGCCCCACCGGCGTGCGCAGCGCTTCGACTATCACGACATCGCGGTCAATCATATGCCCGCCTTCAGGCCGGAGTTCGGCACCCGCTGGCCATCTTCATACTGGTAGACGCCGTGACCGGTCTTGCGGCCATAGCGCCCCGCCGCCACCATCTTGATGATCAGCGGGCACGGACGGAATTTCTCACCGAGGGTCGCGTGCAGGTATTTCAGCACGTTCAGGCGCGTGTCCCAGCCCGTCATGTCGCCCAGCTCCAGCGGTCCCATCGGATGATTAAAGCCCATGCGCAGCGCGGTATCGATGTCTTCCGCGCTGGCGGTGCCCTCCTGTAGCATGTACATGGCTTCGTTGCCGAGCAGCGCCGACATGCGGCTGGTGGTCAGTCCCGGCGACTCGTTGACGACAATCGAGGTCTTGCCAATGGCGTCGCAGTACCGGCGCGCGCTGACGACGGCTTCGTCGCTGGTGGCGATGCCGCGCACCAGTTCCACCAGTTTCATCTTGTGCACCGGGTTGAAGAAGTGCATGCCAACCACCCGCTCCGGCGACGGCACGCTGGCGGCGATTTCCGTCACGCTCAGCGCCGAGGTGTTGGTGGCGATCAGTGCGCCCGGCGCCAGCACCGGCAGCGCCTCGGCGATCACGGCTTTCTTGATATCGAGCTTCTCTGTGACGGTTTCCACCAGCAGCGCGGCACCCTTGGCGGCCATCGCCAGTTCGCTGCTGAACGTCAGGCGCGCGGCGGCGGCGGCGGCATCGGCCGGGTCCAGTTTGCCCAGCTTGATGCCGTCCGCGAAGATCTTGCTGATAGCCTGCTCGGCGCGCACCAGCGCCTCCGGGTTGGCGTCGACCAGCACGGTGGCAAAGCCGGACGCGGAAAACGCGTGCGCGATTCCGGTGCCCATCAAGCCACTGCCGACCACCACGACTTTTTCAGTTTTGGTACTCATGTCTTTTCTCCCTTGGGTACGGTCTTCAATGTGACCTTTTGTCCCACCACGTTCTTCAGCGTACCGATCCCCTCCACCGTGGATTCCACCACGTCGCCCGGGTTCAGGTAGATGCCGGTGCCCATGCCGACGCCGGCCGGCGAACCGGTAAACAAGATGTCGCCGCAGGCGAAACTGGAACGCTGGTCGACAAAGCGGATCAGTTCCGCCACGTCCCACGTCATCTCGCCGGTATTGGCGTCCTGCCGCACTTCGCCATTGACGGCGAGCGTCAGGCGCAGCCTGGGCGAACCCGGGCCGAACTCGTCGCGCGTCACGATCCACGGACCAACGCCGGTGGTGGCGTCCTGGCTCTTGGCGGCAAACAAGTCCATGCCGATGCCGGGCGGGCCGCTGTGCTGCAAGTCGCGCGCACTGACGTCGTTGCCCACCGTATAACCGAGCACCCCCGACAGCGGGTCGTCCGGGTCGATTTCCTTGGCGCCGATGACGGCCACCAGTTCCACCTCGTGGTCCAGCTGTTGTGTCAGCGGCGGATAGCGGATCGGGTCGGTGGCGCCGATCAGCGCGCCATAGGCCTTCAGGAACGAGAACGGCTGGCCCGGCGGCTTCAGGCCGAATTCGACCAGGTGCTTGCTGTAGTTGGCGCCCGCCACCACGACGCGGTTGACCCGTTCGATGGGCGCCAGCAGGCGCAGTTCGGCCAGCGGGCGCGGCGCGCCGGCCAATTCCAGCGCGGCCAGCCCTTCGCCGCGCGTGACCCGCGGCGCCCACGTTTCGAAGGCGCCGGCGATGCGCGTGACGGTGCCCGCCACCACGTCCACCAGGCCCCAGAACGGCGCGCCGCCATCGGTGCAGCGGGCCAGCTTCATGCTGCTTTCACCACGGGGTTGACAGCACCGATCTTGGCCGGGTCCAGGTGCAGCAGCTTGCAGGCGTTTTGCCAGCGGATCTTGTCCAGGTCCGCGTCCGACAGGCGCAGGCCGTGGGTCAGGTCGTGGCGCACCGCGTCGCTGCCGCCGAAGTTCGAACCGTACAGGATCTGGTCGGCACCGATGATGTCGACCAGCGCCTGGCGCATCGGCACCTCATGCAACTCCACGTCGAAATAGAAGTTTTTCAGGTAATCCAGCACCGGTTTCTTGTTGTGGCGGACGTCCAGGTTTTCATTGGTCTTGGCCAGGCGGCCCAGCTGGTACGGCACGTAGCCGCCGCCGTGGGTGATATACACCTTCAGGTTCGGGAAACGGTCCAGCACGCCGCCGCACACCAGGTTCCAGAAGCAGCGGGTTTCGTCGTACTGCATGCCGACGATGGCGGTGGTTTCATAGCGGTCGTCGTTGGCGTTCTTGCCCCAGGTGACGGACTGGTTGTAGCCGTGGATGAACATCGGCAAGTCCAGGTCGCACAGCGTGGCCCACACCACATCGAGTTCCGGCGAATCGAATTCCAGGCCGCCGAAATTGGCGCCACCGGCCACCAGGCCTTTCGCGCCCAGCGTGGTGCAGGCGCGGCGGATTTCCTTGGCGGCCTCTTCCGGCACATTCAGCGGCGCGTGGGCCCAGAACATCAGGCGGTTCGGCGCGGCCGAGCAGTACTCGGCCAGCGTGTCATTGACCTTTTGCGCGAACGGCACCGCGAATTCAGGTTCGGTCCAGTACATATAGCAGTGCGACGGCACCGACACCACTTGCAGGTTCTGGCCGGCCGCGTCCATGCCGCGCAAGCGGGTTTGCGGGTCGGCCCAGCGGGCCAGGTAGTCTTCCAGCTTGGGACCGTTGCCGGAAGCAACGGCGGCTTTGCGCTCAGGCGAACCCAGGCCCAGGATCCAGTCGCCCACGCGCAATTTGATGTCGCCGTCCGCGTGCTGCTCGAAGAAAGGCCCCCAGTGCGGGTGCTGGTTGTAATAGCCCGGATGCGGGGCGTGCGCGTGCAAATCGATAAGCATTCTGTTGACCTCTGCTGGTATAAGTAGGGGGATCGACCACATGGACATGAACATATCCACGATTTATGTTCGATTTTTCGCCCACCAAGGGCTTACCCTGACTATAGCAATATTTAGTCAAAAAATGCAAATATGTTTAACTTAGTTTTGAACAAAAATATGGAATTTGTTCTTGATCGTGCATTTTTCCAGTGCGTGCGTCCCGTTGCCGGCCGGGAGCTATCGTCCCTGCGCCAGCAGGATCGCGCCGAACATGGTTTCCAGCTGGCGTGGCAGCAGCGGTTTGCGGGCATCGGTCGGCACCAGGAGCTCACTGAGCATGTAACGCACCAGCAACTCGCAGGCAAAGTCGCGGTCGATGCCGGTGCCCAGACGCTGCTCCCACGCATCGAACACAATATCCAATACTGTCTTGTAGCGTGCGATGGCGTCGTCAAAGGTCCGCTGGAAGAATCCAAACGCATATTCGGGCGCGACTTTCAGCAGGCGACGCACCTTGTCGCGCCGCAGGAAGGCATCCATGTGATCGATCACGGCATGGAAGCGCAACACCGGATCGGTGTGCCTTGCCGCCACATCCGTCAGCGCCTGGTGGAAGCGCATGCGCTGGTTTTGCGTAAACGCGTCCAGCAATTCATCCTGCGACTTGAAGTAGCGGTAAAACGTGCCGCGCGAGACCCCGGCCACTTCACACACTTCCAGGATCGACACGCGTTCGACGCCACTTTCAAGGATCACGGTTTCCGCCGCCGCCAGGATTTGTGCGATGGTCTGGTCGGAGCGGCGATTGCGGCCGGGCTCATCCGGCGCCGATGCCGCCACGCTGGCCATCTCATTGGCCGCAGCCAGCGCGGCGGCATCCTCCCGCCCCGCCTGGCTGTGCACATGGGTCTGCGCAATGCCCCGCACCAGCGCGGCGATCCGCAGCGGCACCTGGCGCCGGTTCTCGTCGCCTTGCACCAGCAGCTCGCTCAGCACGTAGCGCAACAGCATTTCACTGACCAGCATGCGGTCCAGCCGGACGCCCAGGCGCGTGTCCCAGGCGTCGTACACGATGCCCAGCAAGTCGGTCAGGCGCGCCACGGTGTCGTCGAAACCGCGCTGGTAAAAGCCGAACGCATACACCGGCGCGACTTCCAGCAGGCGGCGTGCCTTGCTGGTACGGATGAAGTGATCGAGGAAACCCACCAGGGCATTGAAGCGCTGGTCCGGATCATCGTGCTGCAACACGGCCGCCAGCAAGCCCTGGTGGAATTGCGCGCGCTTGTGCTGGGTGTAGGCGTCCAGCAAGTCGTCCTGGGCGGAGAAGTAACGATAAAACGTGCCACGGGAAATGCCCGCCACTTCACACACGGTCTGGATCGACATGCGCTCCACGCCGGATTCCAGCACCACCGTCTCGGTGGCCTTGAGGATCTGGTTGATGGTTTCTTCCGAGCGGCGGTTGCGGCCCGCTTCGCGCGTGGCCGCCACGGCAGGCAATGGCGCCATGGAGCCCTGTGCGGACGCGGGCGCCGACAGCGCCATCGCGTTCCCGAGCGTGGCACCAATCGCCGACTGGCCCGCGATCACTGCGGTCATGCTGGCCACCGATTCCAGCAGCACGCGGCGGTCGCCCTTGCGCGGCACCAGCAATTCACTCAGCACGTAACGGATCAGCATCTCGCACACCAGCTCGCGGTCCAGCTTAACGCCCAGGCGCGCGTCCCAGGCGTCGAACACGATGCCCAGCACTTCCTGGAAGCGCTCGATGGAGTCATGGAAGATGCGCTTGAAGAAACTAAACGCGAAGTCCGGCGCCACTTCCAGCAAACGGCGGGCCTTGCTGTGTTTCAGGTAGTTGTCCAGGTAGGCGATCAGCGCCTTGAAGCGTTCGTCCGGCACCAGGTAGGGCGCGGTGGCCGCGTGCAGCGCCAGGTGGAAGCGTTCGCGCTTGTGCGCGGAAAACGCATCGAGTAATTCTTCCTGCGATGAAAAATAGCGGTAAAACGTGCCGCGCGACAATCCTGCCACTTCGCATACATCCTGGATCGCCACCCGTTCCACGCCGGATTCCAGGATCACCTGTTCCGCCGCCACCAGGATCTGTTTGATGGTTTCGTCCGAGCGCTTGTTGCGTCCCTGGGCGCGCGGCGCGGACTCGGCCGCCACGCCGGCTTGTGCGCCAACTTTCTCACCGGCTTTCTTGCCCGCGCCCCCCTTACTCCCCTTGACCGCAACCGCTTGCGGCTTGTGCGGCATCCGCTCCTGCTTACCCATGACTTTCCCTTTTAATTTCTTGACCTTACGTCCATCAAACACGCCGCACTGCGATCTTGGCACAGACGCCGTGATTATTCTAGCTGACACGATGCTTATTTCCGTATTAGAATGAAATTCTATATGTGGAATTACCGCTTTTCCCGCATTACCATCCCCAAAGGAGACAGCATGACCAACACTACCGCACCCGGCGCCTGGAGCGTCGGCGAACAGGACACCGTAATCGCCGCCCTCGACCGCGCCGTCGCAGCCCACCCAAGCCGCGTGCTGCTCGACTTCGGCGGCACGCTGTACACCTACGCCGAGGTTGACCGCCTGTCGACCCGCATGGCCCATGCCTTTGCCGCGCTCGGCGTGCAAAGCGGCCAGACCGTGGTGTCGATCCTCGACAACAATATCGACGCCGTCATCTGCTGGCTCGCCGTCAACAAGCTGCGCGCCGTCAGCGTGCCCCTCAATACCGCGCTGCGCGGCGAATTCCTGCGCCACCAGATCGCCGACGCCGGCGCCGCGCTGGTGGTGTGCGAAGCCGATTACGTGGCCCGCATCGGCCAGGTGGCAAGCAGCCTGCCCGCCGTCACGCAAGTGCTGCACCGTGGCGCCGCCGGCAGCGCCGACGGCGCCGACATCGGCGGCCTGCCGCTGGCGCCGCTGGACCTGCATCGTGGCGGCGACGACACGCCGATCACGGCCAAACCGGCGCCCGGCGAACTGGCTTGCCTGATCTACACCTCCGGTACCACCGGCCCCTCCAAGGGCTGCATGCTGAGCTATAACTTCATGTGCAACCTGGCCCGTTTGCAACTACGCGCCGGCCCCGCCACCGCCAATGACGTCACCATCACGCCGCTGCCGCTGTTCCACCTGAACGCCCTGTCGGTGGGCATCATTTCCAACATCCTGGTCGGGGCCCGGGTCGCCATCGTGCCGCGCTTCTCGGTCTCCAACTTCTGGCCGGAAGTCGAACGTTCCGGCGCCACCATCGCCTCCATCCTGGGCAGCATGGGCAACCTGTTGGCCCAGGCCGACGACAGCGACGCGATGAAACGCTGCATCGGCCAAATCCACACGGTGCGCGGCAACCCGTTCACCGAAGACACCAAGGCCGTCTGGCGCGAGCGGTTCGGCGCGCGCCAGGTGGGCGGCAACGGCTACGGCCTGACCGAAGCCTGCGTGGTCACCTCGCTGCCCGGAGGCGAGTACGCCGCACCCGGTTCGTCCGGCAAACGCATTCCCGACTTCGACGTCCGCATCTTCGACGACAACGACCAGGAATTGCCACCCGGCGTGGCCGGCGAAATCGTGGTGCGCCCGAACCGTCCGCACATCATGTTCGAAGGCTACTGGCGCCGTCCCGAAGACACCCAGAAAATCATGCGCAACATGTGGCTGCACACCGGCGACATCGGCAAGTTCGACGAAGACGGCTTCTTTTACTTCGTCGACCGCAAAAAAGACTACCTGCGCCGCCGTGGCGAGAACATTTCCAGCTTCGAAATGGAAACCGCGTTTGCCGCCCATCCCGACCTTGCCGAAGTCGCGGTACACGCCGTCCCATCGCCCAAGGGCGAGGACGATGTCAAAGTCACCGCCATCCTGCGCCCCGGCTCCACCCTGACCGCCGAGGCACTGTTCCATTGGTCGACCACCGCCGTGCCCTACTACGCCCTGCCGCGCTACATCGAGTTCCGCACCACCCTGCCCAAGAATCCGCAGGGCCGCGTGCTGAAATACGAATTGCGCGACGAAGGTAAAACCGCCACCACCTGGGACCTTGAAGAGAGCAACATCAAGGTCGCGAAACGCTAGGGCGCGGGCCTGCACGCAATGGCGGATTACGCGGGCTGCGCCCGCTAATCCGCCACGCCACGCATCAATACTCCCGCACCTTCACATGCGCCGGGCGCGAGTTATAACCCGGCATATGCAGCCCGCCGTCCACATGGATCGCCTCCCCCGTCATGTAGCATGACAACTCCGACGCCAGGAACAGCACAGCCGGCGCGATGTCCTGTTCCGGGTCGCCGCAGCGCCCCAGCGGGCGCAGCGACGCCGACCGTTCGGCAAAACCGGGGTTGTCTTCGCACAGCTGGTGGAAGGTCGCGCCCATCGCGGTTGGCGCAATCGCGTTGACCGTGATATTGAAACGCCCCCACTCCGCCGCCGCGCTGCGCGTCAATCCCAGGATGCCGGCCTTGGCCGTGTTGTAGTCGGCATGCAGCCACGCGCCCACGTCGACATCGATTGAATAGAAGTTCACCACCTTGCCGCCGCCGCGCTGTTGCATGTGCGGCAGCGCGGCGCGCATTGCCCACCATGCGGCCCAGATGGTGGAATGGAGCGTCTGTTCCAGCATCTCGTCGGTCTTGTCTTCCATCAGGATGTTGGGGGTCGGCGCAAACGCGTTGTTGACCAGGATGTCGATCCCGCCGAATTCGTCCACCGCCTTTTGCACCGCCGCCAGCACTTGCTCCTTCTTGCACACGTCGGTCTGGATGAATACCGCGCGCGCGCCCAGTTCACGCGCTTCGCGGGCAATCTGCTCGCCGCTCTCCGCATTGATTTCCGCCAGCACCAGCGCCGCCCCTTCGCGCGCAAAACGGCGCGCGATACCGCGCCCGATGCCGCCGCCCGCGCCGGTGATCAGCGCGATTTTATTGTCCAGTAAACCCATAAAACGCCTCCACATTAGTTATGAACACATTCTACAATACTGTACAATTTATAGTAATTTATTTGACTAACTTCAAAAATATGCCCTCTTTCCGCCGCACTATCCAGATTACCACCCGCCTGACGGCGCCAGGCGATGGCAGCGCCCGCGCCGCGCTGGAAGACGATTTCCACCATTTTCGGGTTGAACTGGCCTTTAGCGGCGGCGTGGTCACGCACGCGCAAGGCAGCGGGTTGCGCATTCCATATACGGGTTGCGCCTCGGCCGGGGCGGTGCTGGCCGGCCTGGCCGGCATGCGGCTCGACCGCGTGGCCAATTCCGTCACGCGCGCCACCGACGCCAGCCTGCAATGCACGCACCAGCTGGACCTGGCGGGTCTGGCGCTGGCGGCGGCTGCGCGCGGCATTGCGCAACGGCGCTACGACATCGCGGTGCCGCGCCGCATTGGCAAACACACCAGCGGGCGCATCGACCGCGATGGCGTGACGGTGCTGGACTGGCACATCGACGGCGAGACCATCGTGGCGCCGCCGGAACACGCGGGGATCAGCCTGCGCGACGGCTTTGCCCGCTGGGCATTGACCACCTTGCAGGAAGACGTGGCGGAAGCGGCGCTGATCTTGCGGCGCTGCCTGATGATTTCACGGGGACGGGAACGGGACCTGGATTTGCTGCCGCACGCGGAATCCAGCGGCCGGTGTTTCGCGCAGCAACCGGCACGGGCCGCGACGGCGTTGCGGGTGGTGGGATCGACGTGGGATTTTACGGAGCGCGCTGGAGAGCTGTGCGCGGACGACCAGGCGTTCTTGCAGGCGGTGTGATGATGCGGGCACGGCGGAATACGGCTGCGCGTAATCCGCCGATGCATACCGTTACAAGAAAATCGCCAAATTCGGCGTCCCCAGTACCGACTGGTCGAGAATGATCTCGCGCCGCGCCAGCTTGAACTGACCATCGTCGCCGAGGCGCACCACATCATGCCGTTCGCCGCTGATCAAGTCGAAATGGTCGTCGCTGAAACGGCTGCGCGTCACCAGCATGTAGCTCGATACCGCGAACTCGTTGTCCTTTTCCGTGGTCTCGACAAACACATTGGTCACCAGCCGGCGCGTGCGCGATGGCGGGTCCTCGGCCCACGCGCTCTTGGTGGCCGTCAGGCGCATCACGCGCCCCATGACGGAACGGTAATTGTCCTTGTAATGCTGCACCGTGCGCACCACGGACTTGGCCTGGTCCGTGATGGAGCGGGTTTCGCGCACCGGGGCGCAGTACACCAGGTCGGTGTCGAGCATTTTGACCCACTCGGTCAGCCGGATCTGGTCCAGCAGCCGGGCTTCGTCGTAGAGAAATTCGGTAATGCGGTTATGCATCTCCGACCCGACGGGCAAACGGCGCCGTTCGGTTGTCGGCAGGGTTGCTGCTGCTTCCATGGAAAGCTCCTTCAATTGGTTTGCGGACGGGAATTCAAGCCTGGTTTGCCGTCATCAGCTCATGCCAGTACAGCCACCAGTGCCACTGCGTATCGTCCTTGGTAAAGCCTTCGTTGACGATGCCGGGGCCGGGCCAGCCGGCCGGTGCGCCGGTTTCAAACATGGCCTGGTATTTCAGCGTCTGTTTCTTTCCTTGCGCGCCCTTGGCGGCAATCGTCATGTGAGGCCACGTGTCCGAATCGTCCTGCTCCACCATGCCGGAGGTGCCGAACAGCTGGATACTTTGTTCCAGCATTTTTTCCCGCAGTTCAGGCGGCGTGTCACGCTCGCACAGGATCCAGTTGACGAATTCCAGCTTGTCCGGGCCGCGCGGCACATACGCGTGCACCAGCGTCAGGCCCAGCACGGAACCGTCGCCTTGTGGAATGTAGACAAAGGCGAACAAAATGTTCGGGAAGATGCCTCCCACTTGGGGTGGCATCGACACCAGCACCTTCAACTGGTCTTCGCTCAAGTTGCGCTTCAGTTGCGGCACCATGTCCTTGCTGACGCCGGGCGGCGGCAGCGCGTTGAGCTTTTCATCGAGCGTCAGCTTGGACGAATCCATGCCGGTCAGCGCCACGAACTTGCGGGCCAGGTCGATGCAGCGCAGCGCGTGGCCGTGCGGCGAACTGATTTCCACACCGATCATTTCAGGACTCAAGTCGTTGGCGGCGCCCGCTTCTTTCTTGTCGTCCTTCTTCGCATAGTTGCCCACTTCGCCCAGCCAGCGGTGCAAGGTCAAGGTGTGGAAACCGTCGGCGGCGGACTGCTCGCCAGCCGTCTTCCAGTTGGCGCGCACCATGAAGCGCTGCGGCGGTCCCAGTACTTCCAGGCCACGGTCGCTGCGCTGGAACAGGATATCGAAATACCACTTGGTGTCGCCGAGGAATTCCTCGAACGACGGACCGTCCAGGTTCCAGGTCGCGAAAATCAGGCCGCCATACAGGGTCACGCGGGCTTTTTGCAGGCCCAGTTGTTCCTTGCACAGGATCTTGCCATGCATTTGTTCGCGCTCCACCGGCGCGCCGATAAAGTCGCCGTTCGGGCGGAACGCCCAGCCGTGGTAATTGCACTTGTGGATTTGCGTATTGCCGCAATCGGTGGTGGCCACCCGCATGCCGCGGTGCGGGCAGACATTCAGGTTGACCGCGATGGCGCCCTTGGTGCGGGCCACGATGACGGAGTCAGACCCCATGTCGCGCACCACGAAATCGCCGTCATTCGGCAGTTCGGATTCATGGCCCAGCAGCAGCCAGGTCTTGCCGAAGATGCGCTCCATCTCCAGCTCGTACAACTCCGGGTCCGACAGCACCCGCATTTGCACTTCGCGCGTGGCCGGCGCGATCAAGTCGTCGATCCGGGTGCCGTCCGACAGCGTTGTGCTTGTGTTCGTCAACATTTCTGTCTCCTTGAATACTTGGAATGGTTGAACTTACCCGAACCATTATATATGACACTTTTATTTTTTATGTTCATTTTGAAGAAATTTATTGAACATATTTTTCTGTTTTGCACTTCCTATTGCGGTTTCACCACGCGGGTCCGCAAGATCCCCAGTTGCGCGACTTCCAGTTCCACCACGTCACCGGGCTTCAGATAACGCATCTGTTCCAGCCCGCAGCCATTGCCGACCGTGCCGGAACCAAGGAACTCGCCCGGGTACAGCGTCTCGGAGCGGGAAATGTGGACAATCAAGTCTTCAAATTGCCAGTGCATGGCGCTGGAACTGCCGCGCCCCCACTCTTCGCCATTGACGCGGGCGATCATGGTGAGGTTATACGGGTCGTCGATTTCATCGGCCGTCACCAGGCACGGGCCCATCACATTGGCGGTATCAAAATCCTTGCTCTTGGCCGGCCCCAGCATGCCGCCCATTTCCACCGACTGCATGTCGCGCGCGCTGAAATCGTTGTAGATGGTGTAGCCAAAGATCGCGTCCCGCGCCTCCTCGCGCGTGGCGTTCTTGATTTTCTTGCCGATGTAGACGCCGAATTCCAGTTCGAAGTCGAGCGCCTTGGTAAACGATGGCCACTCCACCTGCTGGTCGGCGCCGATCACGGCGAAACGATTGCACTTGTAATAGATCGGTTGGCGCTGGAAGGTGGCGATCACGCGGTCGTCGGCGCGGGTGTTCATCGCGGCCAGCGCCGCTTCCGGGTCGGGTTCGCGGGCGGCGCGGGTTTTGCGGGCGGCGGCAAAGCTTTGCTTCAAGTGCAATTCAAAGCACGAGCAGTCGCGCATTTGCGGCGGCGGCTGGATCGGCGCCAGCAGGGTCACGCCGCCGCGTGGCTGAATCGCGGACGCCGGGGCCCGTTTCAGCACGCTGCGCGCCAGCGCCAGCGCCGCCTTGCCGCCATCGGCCATGGCTTGCACGCTGGCCAGCAGCGGGCTCGCCTCGCCGGCCACGGACTGGAACGCATCCTGCAGGTCCACCACATCGATATCCTGGTTGATCAGGGCGCCCGCGCGCTGCACGCCGCGCGCATCGGTAAAAGTCACGAGTCTCATCGGATGGCTCCTGGTTAAACGCGGCCAGCCACGGGCAGGCAGGCGCCGGTGATGGGCGCGCCCTCGTCCGACAGCAGGAAGGCGATCACGCCGGCCAGCGCTTGCGGCGCGACCCAACGCGACACATCCGCATCGGGCATCTCGGCCCGGTTGGCCGGGGTGTCGATGATGCTGGGCAACACCGCATTGACGGTGATGGCATTGCCCTTGAGTTCCTCGGCCAGCGCCTCGGTCAGGCGCGCCACCCCGGACTTGGCCGCCGCATAGGCGCCCATGCCGCCGCCCGCCTTGAGCGACGCCAGCGCGCCAACATTGACGATGCGCCCGGCGCCACGCGCCTTCAGGTGCGGCAGCACCGACTGCGCGCCAATCACGGCGGTGCGCAAGTTCATTTCATACATGCGGTCCCAGGTGGCCACGCTGCCGCCGCTCAAGGTCTCCCAGGCGAAACCGCCCGCCACATTGACCAGCGCATCGACGCCGCCCATCACGCCGGCGGCCGCTTCGAAGGCTGCCACCGACGCGGCGCCGTCGTTCAGGTCGACACCGCCGCGCCACAGCAGGCGGGCGTTGGGTGCCAGCCCGGCGGGGGCTTCGGCCACGTCCAGCAAGGCCACGCGCGCGCCGCGTTCCGTCAGCACGGCGCCCAGCGCGCGGCCCAGCGCGCCGAAACCGCCGGTGATAATCACGTGTTTACCTTGCAGTTGATTGGCTAAATTTATAGACATAATTGTGTATTGTGAACAGTTTTATTAGTTTAACGAGACGTTTTTATAAAATCTGTTTTAATAGTACACTACAATGCGTTCTGTACAAATCAAAAATAGGAGATCCCATGAGCAGGAAGCTGCCAGCGCTCAATGCCGACACCGCCGCCTTCTGGCAAGGCGGCCGTGATGGCGCGCTGCTGATCCACCACTGCACGCCGTGCGCGCGCTATTTCCATCCGCCGGCGCCCGTGTGCCCCCATTGCGCCAGCTTTGACGTCGCGCCCAAAGCCGTCTGCGGGCGGGGCACGGTGCTCAGCTACACCATCAACCACCAGGCCTGGCTGCCGGGCCTGGAAGTGCCCTACGTGGTCGCCATCGTCGCGCTGGACGACCAGCCGGGACTGCAATTTGTCAGCAACATCGTCGGCGGCAAGCCGGAAGACGTCGCCATCGGCATGCCGGTGCGCGTGACGTTCCTGCATGTCGAAGATGTCTGGCTGCCACTGTTTGAAAGGAACGACCATGTTTGACCGCCTGTTTGAAAAAGACGTGGCCATCACCGGCATCGGCCAGTCCGAAGTCGGGCGCCCTTCCGCCAAATCCGCGATGCGGCTGACGGTGGACGCCTGCCTGGAAGCGATTGCCGACGCCGGACTGGAACGCAAGGACATCGATGGCGTGGCGTGCTGGCCGGGGGATAATGACAATGGCAACAGCTTTTCGCCGGTCGGCCCGAGCGCGCTGAAAAGCGTGCTGGGACTGGACGTCAACTGGTTTGGCGGCGGCTACGAAGGTCCCGGGCCGCTGGCCGGCATCATCAACGGCGCCATGGCGATCGCCACCGGCCTGTGCAACAACGTGCTGGTGTTCCGCACCATTACCGAATCGAGCGGACGGCTGGCCAACAAAAGCGGCAACGCCCTCAGCAACAAGACCGTGGGCCGCGACACCAGTTATTTCTGGCAGTGGTACACGCCGTTCCAGGTGCATTCCGGGATCAACCTGATGGCGCTGTACGCGCAGCGCCATTTCCACGAATACGGAACCCGGCCGGAACAACTGGCGCAGATCGCGCTCAATGCGCGCCGCAACGCCGCGCTCAATCCGAAAGCCGTGTACCGCACGCCGCTGACGATGGACGATTACATGAATTCGCGCATGATCTCGACCCCGCTGCGCATGCTGGACTGCGACGTGCATTGCGACGCCTCCACCGCGATCGTACTGTCGCGGCTCGACCATGCGCGCGGCCGCGCGCGCGATGGCGGCCAGGCGCCGATCCGCATCGAGGCCATCGGCGCGGCATTGAACCAGCCCTGGTCGTGGGACCAGATTTCGCTGACGGAAATGGCGACCTTCGACGTAGCCAGTATGATGTGGGCGCGCACCGACCTGACTCCGTCAGACGTCGGTTCGGCGCAACTGTATGACGGCTTCTCGATCTTGACCATGATCTGGCTGGAAGCGCTAGGCCTGTGCGGCAAGGGCGAAAGCGGCGCGTTTGTCGAAGGTGGCAGCCGCATCGCGCGCGAAGGGGCCATGCCGATTAACACCAACGGCGGACAAATGTCGGGCGGCCGCACGCACGGCCTGGGGTATGTGCACGAAGCGTGCCTGCAGTTGTGGGGGCGCGCTGGCGAGCGGCAGGTGGCGCCGCATGAGGTGGCGCTGGCGGCGGCGGGCGGCGGGCCGCTGGGGGGGAGTTTGCTGCTGGTGAAGGAGTAGCGGGTCGGCGGGCATGGCGGATTACGGCGCTGCGCGCCTAATCCGCCGTTGCCGGCACACCGCAAACGTCACCGCGTCGCCAACTCGTACGCCTTCAATTCAAACCCCGCCGCCCCCGCCTCGCGTGGCGTCAATTGACACGGGCGTCCCAGCAGCTTGCGCGCCACCATATGGTCGGCAGGCCGGTTCAAGGTTTCCACCGCCACCAGCTGGCCACGGCGGAAGCACAGCACCGTCATCTGGTAGGCCGCCTCGCCGCGCAGCACCACGGTATCGTCATAGCCATCGTTCAAGCCGACGATTTGCAGCTTCAAGTCGCGCTGGTCGGTCCAGAACCATGGCAACGCCGCATACGGCGCGCTCTTGCCCATCAGCCGCGCCGCCACGGTTTTCGCCTGGTCCATCGCGTTTTGCACCGACTCAAGGCGGATATGGCGTTCCACGAAGTGGCTGGGGAACGCCGCCACGTCGCCGATCGCGGAAATCGCCGGGTCTTGCGTCAGCAGGTTGGCGTCGACCTTGATGCCGTTGTCGACGTCCAGGCCCGCTTCCGCCGCGAGTTTCACATTCGGGATCACGCCGATGCCGAACACCACCAGGTCGGCCGGCAAGCGGCGCCCGTCGGTGGTCTCGACCGCGCAGACTTTGCCATTGTCACCGACGATGCGGGTCAGTCCCTGGCGGAAGTCCAGGTGCACGCCCCACGACTGGTGCGCCGCGCTGAACGCGTCCGACATGTCTTTCGACACCGCGCGCGCCATCGGGCGGTCGCCCAGTTCCAGCACGTGCACATTGACGCCCAGCGCCGAGGCGACGGCGGCGAATTCCAGGCCGATAAAGCCGGCCCCCACCACCACCGCGTTTTTCACGTGCGCCAGGCGTGGCGCCAGCGCATCGGCGTCGGCCAGGGTCTTGACGCCGAACACGCCATCAAGCTCCGCGCCCGGCACCGGCAACAGGCGGTTGTGCGCGCCCACCGCCAGCACCAGGTGGCCATAGTCGAGCGCGCCGCCCGACGCCAGCGTGACGCGGCGGTTGGTGCGGTCGATCGCCTGCACGCTGTCGTGCAACAACGTGACGCGCTGCTCGTCAAAGAAGCTGGCCGGGCGGAAGTGCATATTCGCCAGGCCGATCTTGCCCAACAGATATGCCTTCGACAGTGGCGGGCGCTGGTACGGCAAGCCAGGTTCATCGCCAATCAGCGTGATGGCGCCCTGAAAACCTTCCTGGCGCAGCGAAGCGGCAACTTGCAGGCCGGCCTGGCCGGCACCGGCGATAACTACGGAATCGACAGACATGATTAATCCTTGTGGGTGAAAACTGGGTAGCGGCCAAGCGTGAGCAGCATTAGCGCGCCAACCGTGAAACAAATGGTGCAATAGACCAGCAGGGCGACATAGGAACCCGTCATCTTGTACATGGCGCCGAACAGCAGCGGCGACAGCGACGAGCCGAGGGTGATCAGGCCCAGGTGCACACCGAACAGCCGCCCATATTCGCGCAGGCCAAAAAAGCGCGCGACCAGGAAGGCGGCCAGGTCAAACTCGGCGCCCGCGCCGATACCAACCAGCAAAGTCGCCAGCACCAGCAGCGGCACGCTGCCGCCAGCCAGTCCGAACAGCACGCAACCGACCGCTGGCAGCAGCAAGGCGACCGCCGCAACCCCGGGCGCCCACAGGCGGTCCACCAGGTAACCGACCACCACCCGGCCCAGGATCAGGGAAATGCCGAAACTGCTGAAGATCTGCCCCGCCTCCATGGCGGACATGCCGCGCTCGCGCAAGATTGGCACGCCGTTGGTGACGATGCCGAGAATCGCGGACACCACCAGCGTCAAGCCGATATTGCAGCGCCAGAATTTCGCCGAACGCAGGCCGGCGCGGAAGCTCAGGCCGGTCAGTGCGGCAGCCGGCCCGGCCACCCCGGCGCTCCCGCCGGAATTGCCGGGCTGGCCGTTGCCGCCGGCGGCAAGCGCCGCGTCACCGGGCGCGCGCATCCACAGCGCCACCAGCGGCATGGCAATCAGCGACGACATCAACGCCATCGCCACGAAGCCGCCCTGCCAGCCCCAGCTTTCGGCGACCTTGGTCACCAGTGGCGGCATGACGATGGCGGCAATGCCGGTGCCGGACAAGGTGATGGCCAGCGCCAGCCCGCGATTGCGCTCATACCAGAGGTTGACCAGGTTGGTCCAGGTCACCTGCAAGGTGCCCAGGCCGGCCCAGGCAATCACCATGAAGGCCAGGTACAGCGACCAGACCGAGCCGTGCAATTGCGTCAGCAGCAGGAAGCCGCACGACAGCGCGGCCAGCGACAGCAACGTCACCTTGCGCAAGCCATAGCGCTGATTAAGCCAGCCCACCACCTGCGACGACAGGATCGCGCCCAGGAACAGGAAGGTGATGGCCGGCTGCAGTTCGGCCCGGGTCCAGCCAAACGCCTTTTCCAGCGGGCCGAGCATCGCGCTGAAGCCGTACAGCAAGGTCGCGTTGACGCTGGTGGCCACACCGGCCACCGCCACCAGCAGCGCGCGCCAGCCGAGTTTGAATTCGGTCGGGTCAAGCGCGGCGCCAGCGCTGGTGGTATTAATTGTTGAGGTTGCTTGCATGGTGGCTCCTGGTGGCGTTTCGGCTGCGCTTGGTTCGGCGGATTACGCGGGCTGCGCCCGCTAATCCGCCATTCACACCACTAAAGGCTGTTCGAGCCCACCTTGGCGAAATACGCGCGCATGGCCGCCATCGATGGGGTATGGCTGGAAAAACCGCCGTCCGCCGCCAGCGTATGGCCGGTGATGAACGACGATTCGTCGCTGGCCAGGAACGCCACGATATCGGCCAGCTGGCGCGGCTTGCCCAGGTCCGGCGTCAGGTGGTTGTCGAGCAGGATCTGGCGGATGTCCGGCGGCAGCGGGTGGCCCGGGTTTTCCACCAGGCCGATCTGGATTGCGTTCGAACGCAAGCCCTGCTTGCCATATTGCGCGGCAATCGACTTGGCCAGCATCGCCACGCCCGCCTTCGACGCCGCATACGCGCTCAGGGTCAGGTCGCCCTGCGCGCCAAAGCCGGAGGTGGCGAACATCACGGAACCGCCGCCGGCCCGCAAGATATGCGGGATCAGATATTTTGCGCACAACATGGCGCCGCGCAAATTCACCGCCATGGCGCGGTCCCATGCGTCGAGGTCCATGTTGACGACGTCGCGGTCGCCGGCGCGCTGTTCATTGGTCAAGATCGCCGCGTTGCTGTACAACACGTCCACCCGCCCGAAATGCGCGGCCACCGTCGCCGCCATGGCTTCCACCTGTAGCGCGTCCGACACATCGGTACACAGGGCCAGCGCCTGGCCGCCCTGCTCCACGATGGCGCCGGCGACGCGCTGCGCGCCCGCCAGGTCGATGTCGACCACGGCGATGGCCGCGCCGTGGCCGGCCAGCACCCGCGCGCATTCCGCGCCCAGGCCGCCGCCGGCGCCGGTGATGACGACGACTTTTCCGGCCAGCTTGCCGCCCCCGTTGACGCTTAAAGGCGCTGTCGATGTAGTTGTGTTCATATCAGTTCCCCGTGAAATTGGGTTCGCGCTTTTCAGCGAAGGCCAGCGCCGCTTCCTTCACGTCGCCGCTCGGCGCCAGCAGCGCGAACAGGTTCAGTTCCAGGTCCAATCCGCTCTTGAGTTCCAGTTCCAGCGCACCGCGCGCGGCCTGCTTGACCGCTGCGCTGGCGGCCGGCGGCCTCGCGGCGATCTTGCGCGCCAGCGCCCGCACTTCGTCCAGCAGGCTGTCCGCCGACTCGGCCACGCGGGTCACCAGGCCGGTCTGCAGCGCCTCGCCCGCGCCGACCCGTTCGCCC
This sequence comes from Burkholderiaceae bacterium, assembly GCA_019751755.1. Classification (GTDB taxonomy): domain Bacteria; phylum Pseudomonadota; class Gammaproteobacteria; order Burkholderiales; family Burkholderiaceae_D; genus Rugamonas. Next base: position 20,351 of record JAIENA010000192.1, read on the forward strand.
GTCAACAACATGTCCATTGCGCGTCCCGGACCGATCACGCGCGCCAGGCGCTGCGTGCCGCCGCCGCCCGGGATCAGGCCCAGGCCGGTTTCCGGCAACGCGAACTGCGCGTTCGGCGCGGCATAGCGGAGGTCGCAGGCCAGCGCCAGCTCCATGCCGCCGCCCATGCAGTAACCGTGGATGGCGGCAATCACGGGCTTGGCGACGCCGTCCAGGGTTTCGATCCAGCGCTTCTTTTCCATGCGCTGGCGCACCTGGATCGCGGTTTCCGGTCCGCGCTTTTCCTTGATATCGGCGCCGGCGCAAAAGCCCCGCTCACCAGCGCCACGGAACACGATCACGCGTACGCCGGCATCATCATCGAGCAGCCGCAGCGCTTGCGGCACACCGACACGGATTTCGTCGTTAATTGCATTTAGCTGAGCCGCGCGGTTCAGCACGATCCAGGCCACGGCGCCGTCGCGCTCGACCAGCACCGCGTCGTTGATGGAAAAAGTGTTCAGCATTGTTCGAACTCGAAAAGTTGGCCGCGCAGTTCGACCGGGTCGATCTTGATCAGCGAACGGCCACCGACCGCCTCGGATTCCTCGATCCACGTGAACGCCGTGCCACGGGCGCGCAAGTCTTCCGCCTTGGCTTTCAAGTCATTGACGCCGATGCGGATGTAGTACGGGCCCGGGCCCCAGTTGTTGACATACAGGCCGGCGTCGCTATCCCAGCGGGTGGCTTCGATCACGTCCAGCGACGCGCTGTTGGCCACCGTGAAGCCCATGCGCGCACGGCGATAGCCTTCGTTGCGCAACAGTTCGACCTGGCCGACCGGTTCCCAGTCCAGGTTGGTCGAGACCTTGCGCAAGGTTTCATCGAGGTTGCGCACCAGGAAGCCGCGCGCGGTGACGCGTACCATGCCGCCCGGCGCCAGGTCGCGCGGCTGCGGCGGGATTTCCGCGAAGGTTTCCGGCGGCATTTGCAGCGGTTCGGTCGGCATCACTTCGATGCACAGGCCGCCGTCGACCGACGGTTCGTAATACGGGCGCTCCGGCGTGCAGCCCAGCCACAGGCGGTCGAACGGCATGTCGTCGGTGCGCTGCGCCATGCGGAACGGCAGGCGGCGGCGCATCAGCTTTTCCACGAACTTGTCGAATTTCGGGCCATGCATGGCCAGCACGATCGAGTGCGTCAGCAGCGGACGGTGCTTGCCCTGGTACGCTTCCAGGCTTTGCAGGAAGTCATGGAACAGCGGGTCGCCCGGGTTCGGCTTGTCCAGGTGCACTTGCGGCTCGACCCGGGTTGGCGACACCGCCAGCGATTTATGCACGCGCAGGAAGTGCGCGATGTACGGGTGGTGCTCGAAGGCCTGGCGCCATTTTTCGTGCTTGTGGATGCCCAGCTTGTTGACCAGCAATTCAGTCATCCCGTCCGGGTCGGAAATCATCATGTCAGCGGAGAG
>JAIENA010000478.1 GCA_019751755.1 Burkholderiaceae bacterium
GAGATGGAAGACGACGACCTGGCTGTCATCAAGTCCAACGTCATCGCGGCGCTGACCACCACGCAACTGGCCGGTATCTCCACCGATCAGATCGATGCACTGACCAGCGCGCAGATTGCCGCGATGACCACCAAGCAAGTGGCGACCGGCTTGAATTCGAACCAGTTGTCGGTGCTGAACAGCCTGCAACTGGCCGGATTGACCACGGCGCAATTCGCCGCGCTGACCACCGATACCATTGGCGCCATTGCGACCGATCACATCGACACGCTGAAGACCACGGTCATCGGCGCGCTGAAGTCCAGTCAGGTGTCGGCAATCACCACCGCGCAACTGGGTGAGCTGACGACGCAGCAAGTGGCCGCCCTGAGCACGGCCGTGATGGCCAACCTGAACACCAGCCAGGCGGCGGCGCTGAGCGATACGCAGGTGGCAAGCCTGAGCTCGCTGCAGCTGGCGGCACTGGGCACCGACCTGGTGGCGGCGCTGGGCACCGATGATGTGGCGGCAATCACGACCAAGGCGCTGGCCGGCCTGAAGTCGACGCAAATCGCCGCGTTGACGACCGACCAGCTGGTGGCGATGAATACGCTGCAGGTGAGCGCGTTGAGCACCTTGCAAGTAGCCGGCCTGACGTCGTCGCAAATCGCGAAGATGGACGACGACGATGTGGTGGCCATCAAGTCCACGGTCATTGCCACGCTGACGACGGTGCAGATTGAAGGCTTGAACACCGATCAACTGGTGGCGATGACGACTGCCCAGTTTGCCGCGCTGACCAGCAAGCAGGTCACCGGCCTGACGACCTTGCAAATGTCGGTGCTGGAAACGACCGATGTGGTGGCGCTGAAGACGGCTACCCTCCGGGCTCTGAACTCTGAGCAGTTTGCCGGCCTGACGACGGCGCAGTTGTCGATGCTGTCGACCATGCAAGTTTCGGCGTTGACCACGATGCAGACAGCGGCGTTGAACACCGACCAGAGTAATGCGCTGGCGGCGGGCAATTCGCCGATTATCCTGGACCTGAACGGCAACGGCTTTGAAACCCTGGCCTTCAGCGCCGGCGTGCAGTTCGACTTGCTGGCCACCGGCACCAAGGCGGGCACCGGCTGGGTCGGCGGCGGCGATGGCTTGCTGGTCCTGGACCGCAACGGCAATGGTTCCATCGACGATGGTTCCGAACTGTTCGGTTCCGGCACTACGCTGGCCAATGGCGGCAAGGCGTCGAACGGTTACCAGCCGATGGCGGAACTCGACACCAATGGCGACGGCAAACTGACCAGCGCCGATGCGGCCTTTGGCGACCTGCGCGTTTGGGTCGATGGCAATGCGGATGGTGTCAGCGCGGCAAGCGAACTGAAATCGCTGGCCGATCTGAACATCACCAGCCTGAACCTGGATGCGAAAGCCGATGGCGCGTTCAACAACGGTAACCTGGTGGGCTTGACGTCCACCTACGAGACCGCGGACGGCCAGACCCATGCGGCAGCCGACGTCTGGTTCGCCGGCCGGACCGTGGGGGCGGAATCGTCCGACCTGCGCGGCAATGTCAGCGGCCTGGTGCAGTCGATCTCGTCCTTCGGCAGCGCGGTCCCGGCAACGGGCGCCACGCTGACGCTCGATGCGGGCGGCAGCGTCGCCACCAGTGTGGCGCATCTGGCGGCGGCGATCGACCAGTACGATACGGCCAAGCTGAATGGCGCGGCGGATCTGGCGGCCACCGACAGCGACCAGCGCCTGAAAGCACTGTCGAGCAGTGCCGGTATGGGCGGCATCCTGGCGGCGAAATAAGCTGGCCAGCGGCGGGAGCCATCCCGCCGCCGTAGTACCCTGAAAGCAAGGCTTCGGTCTTGCTTTTTTATTTTTCCGATCACGTTATTATTTGCGTAATAGAAATGAGTAGTGAAATTTAGAAATTAATCGACAGTGACTGGCAATTGATTTACAGTGCTCGGTTTGCGCTCGGTTCCCGTAGTTAAGGTGCACGTGCGCGCTTCCCATGGAAAAGATTCCGATGCCACTAGCACGTCCCGTCCGCCGCTTCGCCGCCCCCTTGCCCACGTTACCGGTGGTGGTTTGATGACGGCTGGGCAGGGACCGCGCGGTGTGACCGCGCGCAGTAAATGGATGCGCCTGGCACTGGAAACCTATGTGACCTTGCCGCTGTCGACAGCGCTGTTGCTGGGGGCGATCTGGGCCTTCACGTTCCACTTCATCGATATCGAACGCCAGGCCGCCCGCGCCGGCGCCGCCGATTCGGTGCAGGAACTGGCCGATACCTATGAAGCGCAAGTGGCGCGCAATCTGGGCGGCATCGAGCAGAGCTTGCGCGTGATTGCCTATGCGGTCGAGCGCAAGGGCGCGGCCGGGGCCCTGGCCGAATTGAACCTGCATGGCTTGCTGCCGTCCGGCCTGGTGTTTACGGTCAGCATCACCGATGCCGATGGCCGTATCGTGGCGCGCAACCCCACCGCCCGCGCCTTGTCCGTCGCCACCCAGCCGTATTTCCGCCTGCACCGCGACACGCCGGGGCAGGAGGTGCGCGTGGGCGAAACCCAGGTCGATGACACCAGTGGCGACCCGCGCCTGCATTTTACGCGCCGCCTGAATGACGCCGATGGCCAGTTTGCCGGCGTGGTGGCGATCGAAGTTGATCCCGGCTATTTCACTGCGGGCTATGAACGCCGCCGCCAGGGCGAACTGGGCGTGCTGGCCCTGGTCGGCAACGATGGCGTGGTGCGCGCCTTGCGCACCGGCGACAAACTGACCTGGGGTGACCAGCTTGAATTGCGCGCGGAACTGGGCGCGCCGGCCACCCATTCGTGGGATGGCGTGACCCGCTATGCGGCGGCACGCCAGTTGCAGGGCTTCCCGCTGCAGGCTCTGGCTGGCCTGGCGGAAAAAGAGCAGATGGTGCAATTCGAACAGCGCCGCCGCAACAGCCTGGTGGAAGCGGGCGTTGCCAGTGCCGTACTGGTGGTGCTGGCGGCGCTGGCGTGGTATTGGGCCTGGCAGGGCGCACGGGCACGCCGCCGCATCCGGCGCGCCAATGAGACCTATGCCGCCGCGTCGGAAGCCAATATGGATGCCTTCTTTGTCCTGCGTTGCGAACGTGACCGCAAAGGCGCGATCCTGGACTTCCGCATCGACACCACCAACCGGCGCGCGGAAAAACTGACCGGCCTGACCCGTGAACAATTGCAAGGTATGACCTTGAGTCAATGGCTGCCGCAGGCGCGCCATAACGGCATCTTTGGCGCGATCGAGCGCGTGATGGGCAAGGGCGGCATTTACGAAGAAGAATTGAACAACACCATGCCGCAATTGCATGCGCGCTGGCTGCACTGGCAGGTGGTGGCGGTGGCCGACGGCGTGGTGGCGATCGTGCGCGACATCAGCGAGCGCAAGCTGGCCGAAGAGCGCATCGTCCACATGGCGCACCATGACACACTGACCGGCTTGCCGAACCGCAGCTTGATCGAAGACCGCCTGCGCCAGTCCATCCTGCATGGCGAACGCAACGACCGCGAAGTGGCGGTGGCGTTCATCGATCTCGATAGTTTCAAACTGGTCAACGATGGCCTGGGCCATACGGCCGGTGATGAATTGCTGAAGGAAGTCGCATCACGCATGGTGGGTTGCGTGCGCCGCCATGACACGGTTGGCCGCTTTGGCGGCGATGAATTCGTGCTGGTGCTGCCGGAGCAGCATGACAGCGACGGCGCGCTGATGATGTTGCTCGACAAGATACGGGAAGCCGTGGTGCGTCCGGTAGTGCTCGACGGCCAGCCGGTGCAGGTCAGTTGCAGTATCGGCGTGGCGATGTATCCGCGCGACGGCAGCGATCCCGATACGCTGTTGATGAATGCCGACGCCGCCATGTACCGCGCCAAAGACACCGGCAAGAACAACGTGCAGTTCTACACGCAGGAAATGAATGCCAGCCTGGAAGAAAAGCTGGCCTTGATGGAAGGCTTGCGCACCGCATTGCACGCCGATGAATTCCTGGTGCAGTACCAGCCGAAAGTACGGCTCGACAACGGACGCGTGTTTGGCGTCGAAGCGCTGCTGCGCTGGCGCCACCCGGAGCGCGGCATGATGCCGCCCGACCAGTTCATTCCGTTGGCCGAGGAGAGCGGCGCGATTGTGGCGATCGGTGAATGGGTGTTGCTGACCGCCTGCCGCCAGGGCCGCGCCTGGCAAGACGCCGGCTTGGCGCCGATTACGATTTCCGTCAATGTCTCGGCGCGCCAGTTCGACGATGCGCGCCTGGTGGCGCGGGTGCGCCGCGCGCTGGAAATCAGTGGACTCGATCCATGCCTGCTTGAGCTGGAAGTCACGGAAAGCCTGATCATGCGCGACTTGCAGCAATCGGTGGCCAAGATGCGTGAATTGAAAGCCATGGGCATCTCGCTGTCGATTGACGACTTCGGCACCGGCTATTCGAGCCTGGCGGCTTTGAAGTCGTTCCCGATCAGCAGCTTGAAAATCGACAAGTCGTTCGTGCGCGACCTCGACACCAGCAGCGATGACCAGGCCATTGCGCGCGCCATCATTTCACTGTCGCACCAGTTGCAGTTGCGGGTCATCGCCGAAGGGGTGGAAACCACCGAGCAGCGCAGCTTCCTGCACGCCAGCGGTTGCCATGACATGCAAGGTTATCTGTTTAGCCGCCCGGTGGCGCCGGAGCTGATCCAGGGCATGCTGGAAGGGCAGGCCGATGCGGATCTGGCGGAAGCGAGCCTGGTCTAGGCAAGTTGCATTAGAATGGACGTACTGCAACTTCCTGTGGCTACGCTCATGAGTGAATTTTCCGACGACATCTATACCGAACCGTCCGATGTGGACGTCAATACCCTGGCCAACCTGGGCCCGCTGGCGCCGATGGCCGGCGTGTGGGAAGGCACGCGCGGCCTCGATATCAAGCCCAAGAAAGATGGTCCGCGTAAGCAGGCTTTTGTCGAGCGCATTGAATTGCAGCCGATCGACCCGGTGACCAACGGCCCGCAACTGTTTTATGGCTTGCGCTATGTGATCTTCATTACCAAGCCGGACCAGGTCAAGACTTACCATGAACAAGTCGGCTACTGGTTGTGGGAGCCGGCCACCGGCACGGTGATCCAGACCCTGGCGATTCCCCGTGGCCAGATCGCGATGGCGTCCGGCACCTGCGCGCCTGACGCCAAAACCTTTGAGTTGGTGGCCGAGCGCGCCTCGGAAACCTATGGCATCCGCTCCAACCCCTTCCTCGAATATGGTTTCAAAACGGTGGAATACCGGATCAAGGTCACCATCCATGACGATGGCACCTGGGGCTATGAAGAAGACACCGTGATGCTGATTCGTGGCAAGGAAGACGAGCCGTTCCATCACCTCGACCGCAATTTGTTGCACAAGGTGGCGGAGCCGACGCCCAACCCGCTGGCGCGACGCTGATCGGCCGGAATAGCAGATGCGACTGACTTCGTTTACCGACTATACGCTGCGCTCGCTGATTTACCTGGGCATGCACCGTGACACCCTGGTGACGATCCAGGAGATCGCGGATTTGCATGCGATCTCGAAGAATCATTTAACCAAGGTGATTCACCAACTGGGTATCAACGGCCTGGTGGAAACCGTGCGCGGCCGCAATGGTGGCCTGCGGCTGGGCAAGGAGCCGGAAGACATTAATATTGGCGCCGTGGTGCGTCAGAGTGAAACGGATTTCTTCATGGCCGAGTGCTTCGACAGCGGTCACAATACTTGCGTGCTCGACGGGAATTGCTACCTGAAGGTCAAGCTGAAGGAAGCCACCGAGGCCTATTTGCAGGTGCTGGACGGCCTGACGCTGCAGCGCCTGTTGCCGCGCCAGAAGGACGGGCTGGCCGATGTGCAGCCGTTGCAGTTTTTGCCGCGGGCGCCGACCGCATAGGCCCGATTAGCGGGGGCGCTGAGCACCGGAGTCAGACCAGCAGCGCCGCGTTCATCGCGGCCGTGTCGCGCTCCGCTTCGGCCAGGATGCTTTCCATTAACTCATCATCGATGAACAGGTCGATCACGGAATCGCCTTGCGGCGGCAATTCGCGCGGCGACGGCGCCATCGGCGACGCCACCGGCGCCAACTGGTTGGCCAGGATCAGTGTATCGAGCAGGGTTTCGGGCGGAATTTGCAGGAAGCCGTCGCGCAAGTTTTGGATCGCCACGCTGACGGTTTCCGGCACGCTGAGCTTGGTCAGCACTTCGCGCGTGATAATTTCTTCGCTGGCCGGTTGCCAGTTGTCGGGATCGTCATCGAGCAGGCCGGGGAATTCATCGGCGCGCGACAGCAGGTAGAAATTGCCGACCTCATGCAGGATCGAGGCAAACAGCGCGGTATCGGGATTGGCGCCGGTCACTTCCCTTGCCAGGATGCGGGCCATGCACGCCACGTTCACCGTGTGTTGCCACAACTGCTCGGCTTTGGCGCGCACGTCGGGATTGGTAATCTTGGCGCCGAAGGAGCGCACCACCATCGCTGCCGCCAGCGCAAACAGGTTGTGGTAGCCGATGCGCATGATGGCCGAGCGCACATTGACCACTTCCGCACCGCTGGTGCGGTTGAACATGGCGGAATTCGACAGCGCCACCGTGCGCGCCGCCAGTTGCGGCTCTTGCAGCACCAGGCGGATCGCTTCTTCGATCGGGCAGTCGGGATCGTCCAGTGCCAACTGGACACGCAGCGCCGCATTGACGCTGGTCGGAAAGACCAGATCGCCGCGGATCGCCAGGGCGGCGATGTGGCCGTAGGCTTCGAGTTTGTTCATGTAAAAATTATACGCATGCCTCCGGCCACCCACAATGGCAGACTGCGAAGCCGGGGCGCATGCGTGGCGGCGGCACATCGGCCGCCGCGGTATGGCGAGGTTATTGCGACGCTATTGCAACGTTATGCGCCGACCAGTTGCGGCCGGCCGGTCGCCGCTTCGCGGCGGTAGCGGCTGACGGACAGATCGTCGGCCTTGATGGCGGGGCGCTTGGCCGAGATGATATCGGCCAGCAATTGTGCCGAACCACACGACATGGTCCAGCCCAGCGTACCGTGGCCGGTGTTGACGAACAGATTGCGCACGCCGGTGGCGCCGACCACCGGCGTGCCGTCCGGGGTCATCGGGCGCAGACCGGTCCAGAAGTCGGCCATGGCGATGTCGCCGGCGCCCGGGAACAGGTCGTTCACCACCATCTCCAGCGTGGCGCGGCGGCGCGGGTTCAAACCCTTGTCAAAGCCAGCGATTTCGGCCATGCCGCCAACGCGGATGCGGTCGTCGAAGCGGGTCACGGCGATCTTGTAAGTTTCATCCAGGATGGTCGAGGTTGGCGCCGCATCGGCGTTGACGATCGGTACCGTGATGGAATAGCCTTTTAGTGGATAGACCGGGATTTTCACGATGTCGGCCAACAGTTGCGTCGAGTAGGCGCCGAGCGCCACCACGAAGCTGTCCGCTTGCACCAGACCGGTGTCGGTCATGACGCCTTTGACTTCATCGCCAGCCATGGCCAGACTGGTGATGTTGACGTTGTAGCGGAACTTGACGCCCAACTGCTCCGCCATGGCGGTCAGGCGGGTGGTGAACAACTGGCAATCGCCGGTCTCATCGTTCGGCAGGCGCAGGCCACCCACCAGGCGGTCCTTGGAACGGGCCAGGCCCGGCTCGGCATGCACCAGTTGGTCGCGCGTCAGCAGCTCGAACGGCACGCCGGTTTCCTTGAGCACGTCGATATCCTTGGCGGCGCCATCGAGCTGTTGCTGGGTACGGAACAACTGCGTCGTGCCTTGCTGGCGGCCTTCATATTGAATACCGGTGGCGGCGCGCAGCGCCTTGAAGCAGTCGCGGCTGTACTCAGCCAGGCGCACCATGCGTTCCTTGTTGACGGCATAGCGCTCGGCATTGCAGTTCTGCAGCATTTGCCACATCCATTGCAGCTGGAACAGGGTGCCGTCCGGACGGATCGCCAGCGGTGCGTGGCGCTGCAACATCCATTTCATGGCTTTCAGCGGAATGCCGGGCGCGGCCCACGGGGAAGCGTAGCCGGGCGAGATCTGGCCGGCGTTGGCGAAGCTGGTTTCCTGGGCGGAAGCGCCCTGGCGGTCCAATACCGTCACATCGTGGCCGGCCTGGGCCAGGTAATACGCACTGGTAACACCGATGACGCCGCTGCCGAGAATGACGATACGCATACGCTTCCTTGTGGTGGATTGCTGTTGTAGTTTATGCTGCTATGGTATTGATGTTTTACTAGTATTTGTTACTGTATATATAGTTGAAAACAGGAAAAAATCATGCGAACGCAGCGAGAAACCGTCCGCGCACTCGACAAGCTGGATCGCAAAATCCTGCGCATCCTGCAGGAGGATGCGCGTATTTCCATGAAGGACCTCAGTGAACAGGTGGGCTTGTCGATCACGCCGGTGATCGAGCGGGTCAAGCGCATGGAGCGCGACGGCGTCATCACCGGCTATCACGCCCGCATCAGCGCACCGGCGTTGGGGGCGAAGCTGCTGGTGTTCGTGGAAATCACGCTCAACACCAAGTCAGCCTCGATGTTCGAGCAATTCCGTCGCGAAGTGCTGCGGATTCCGGAAGTGCAGGAATGCCACCTGGTGTCGGGCGACTTTGATTACCTGATCAAGGCGCGCATCCATGAAATGGCGGAATACCGCAAGCTGCTGGGCGACATGCTGCTGCAATTGCCGGGGGCGGCGCAGTCCAAGAGTTATGTGGTGATGGAAGAAATCAAGGAAACCCTGTTCCTGTCAACCGACACCCCAATATAAAAAGTCATGTCGGCCTTGAAGCGTCGCGCGCTTGCCACTGGGTGCGCTGGATCTATAATGTTCTGACAATTTCCAGACGAGCGCAGCATGGAACCTGAACATCTGATTGACGTCCGCAGCCTGGACCAGCATTTATCGAGCGACCACAGTTTTGGATCGGCGCTGGCGCGCACCATTGGCGCCATTGCCGCCGCCGATGGTGCGCCCAACCTGGCGCAATTTGCCGCCGTGACGGACCTGGCCGGCGAAGGCAAGGCGTCGGCGGTGTTCAATGCGCTGGTGCTGAACGCGATCGAATCCGGCGTCAGCGTGGATTGGGCGCTGCAGGCGCTGGCGCGCAGCGCGGGCGGGGTTGACCAGCCCGTGCGCGAAGGCGCGTTTACCTTACTGCGCCCCTTGATCGCGCTGCAGAACGGCAAGGCCCGTGGGCTGGCCAACAAAATTGCCAAAGCGTTGGGCATCCGTCCGCGCGCCGATGAACTGGCGGAGTTGCCGCTGGAAGACGACCGCAACTTGCTGGCCAATCTCGGCGACCAGGCCCGTAAGTTGGTGCGGGGGCGCTTGTTTGAGCCATCGCTGGCCGACGCGGTGGCCGATTTCGGGCGCCAGACGGGGAACGTGGAACTGATCGACAGCGCGCGCCGCTGCCAGGCCGGCAAGGCCGATCTCGACCAGTTGCGGGGTCAGGCGCAGCGCGCCGCCGAAGCCATCCAGGCCGCTGTGCTGGCGTACCAGGAGCATGCCGAGGCGCAGGTGGCGCTGGCGGCACAGGCCGAATCGCTGGTGGCCGCCGCGCAGGAACTGAAGCGGCAAGTGCAGCAGCGCCTGGCGCTGGTCGATGCACGCATCGCGTATGAGCGCAGCAGCCTGTGGCAAGACATCGACGACGCCGTGCACGACGCCGGCAATGCGATTGAACTGGCGATTGCCGACCGTTTGAATACCGACCAGTGGAAGGATGGCGACGTTTGGGACAGCATCGCGCGCAACCAGTTTGGCCAGGAAATGGAGCGCCGCCTGGACCGCGTGGTGCGGCGCAAGGAAGAGGCGCTGAATTTGCTGACCCACGATTTACGCCTGTTCCAGTCCGACATGCGGCTGTCGCAAAACCGGGTGTTCCAGCGCGAGCACCACGCGGCGCTGGCCAAGCTGATGCCGCGCCTGCGGATCGGGACGCGCCTGGCGAACAAGGCCGATTCGGCCGCCAACCTGACCTTGATGGGCGGCGCCATGGCGGCGGCTGGCACCGGCACGGCGGCCTATGTGTTTGGCGTGGCCGTGATCATGCCGGTGGTGGTGCCGGTGGCGCCCTTCGTCGGCGGCGCCGTGTTGCTGGCCGGCGCCTTCAAATGGTTTGCCGACGCCGGCAAACGCAAACGCTCCGAAATCCGCGACAAGCGGCGCGCCTTCGAGGACGAGCTGCGCAAGCGCCTGAAGGACGCGGAAAATGCGTACCTCGCGCAACTGGAACAAGTCGCCGTCGGCTTCCACGAATCAGCGCGGCAAGTACTGACGCCGATCTTGCTGGAAGCCGAAGCGGCGGGCCGGGTGCAGCAGATGCGGGCGCGCATCGCGGGGAAGGTGATTGCGCAGTCGCAGGCGTCGGTGACGTTGCTGGAGCGGGAGGTGGGGCCGGTGGGGGCGCTGCATTGAGATCCGTGACCTCCCATGGGGGGCGCATGCTTTACAGGGCCAGATGCGCTATCGGCTGCTAGCGGAGCAGCTTGTCAGACGACACGATACGGACGTCATGCATCTGGTTCAGGTAGTGCTCGAGATACCACTTGTGACTCGCACCGACGATGACCAGGGTACGGCTCCCCGGCACAAAGCCGATCGCTTCCCGGATGTTCGAGGCCATGCGCAGGTTGCGGGTCTCCCAATAGGCCACGTAACCGCGGCCAAATTGTTGGGGCGAGCCTTCGTTGAGCGCGGCACCGAAGTCGCTGTCGAAGACGAGCCTGGCTTTCGACGGATCGTTAAGGGCGCGATACAGCGCCATGACGCCATCGGCATCGCCGATCTGAGCATACAGGAGGTCCTCCATTTGCTTGCGCTTCGCGTTCGCGGGATTGTTCCAGGCCTTGGAGATCGTTTCGCTGTACGCTTTCTGATCCGCATCGGACAAATCTGCCGCACTTGCGGTTTGGTCATCCATGCTCACCACCCGCTCGAGTCCCAGCGCGGCTGCAAGCGGCGCGGCGATCAGCGTCTCCTCGCTGCGCCGGTTGCGCAGTCGGTCGAGCGACGCGACCAGTGTGGCATCGAGGCCGTCGCCAGCGTGCCGCTCGGTTTCCGGCAGGCGCAGCCACTGCACCAGCCCGGAAACCGGTTCGCCGCCAGCGAGGAACACGGCGGCAAGGTGGCGCCGCTGGGATGGGGATGGGGTGGTGGGCCAGCTGGCAAGCAGCCGGTCGATTTCGGCGGTCGCGGCCGGCACGTCGAGGCCAGTGGCGGCGCGCGCCGGCGCCGGATCCCATCTGCAATAAGACTCGATGGTGTCCTTGTAGCGACTCGGAAACTGGCGCATGAAAGCGCACTGTGGACCGGACCGGTTCTCGACGGCGATGATCTGGGGTTTCCAGGCGAGCAGCCGTTCATTCAGGAGCTGGACGCCGCTGGGCTGGAAGGTTGCGGGCAGCTGCGACAGGTGCGCGGTGCCGAGCACCAGCACTTCGTTCGGTGTGCCCTTCGCGGGGCCTTTCAGCGTGCTCGGGTCGAAAGTTCTCACAGGATCTTTGGCGCTCGCGCTAGCAACGCACAGCATGGCGGCCACCAACAGGCCAGTCACTCGTGTCAGCATCTAATCATTCCTCTCAGTGCATATTGAACGGCACGCCGATCAATGTATGTCGGGGTGGAGCGGCGACTGTAGGCGAATACGGATGCCCGGGACGGGGTCATGCGATAGGATGTCCGTTTCGTGGTGTGAAATGCAATTAGTAGCGTCAAGTTCGAGGCGATGCAATGACGTCCTACCTCTAAAACAGCCCTGCAACATTTGCGCATGGCCTGCCGGGCCATGCTAGTCTGTCATGACCCCAAACAATACGGAGGCCCTATGCGCCAGCGTTGCGCCGCGCTTTGCCTGTTGTTGACCACGCCGCTGGCGTGCCTGGCGGACGATGCGCCGCCCGTCACGCCGTACCGTCCCTCGGTGTCCAGTCCGGCCGCGTTGCCGGCACCGGGCCAGCTGGAACTGGAACTGGGCGGGCTTGGCCAGCGCGACCATGGCACGCGGCGTGACAGCCTGCCGTATGCGCTGAAACTGGGCTTTAATCCTGAATGGGGTGTGGTGCTCAGCGGCGAAGCGCTGGTGTCGCAGCGCGACGCGGGCGGCCTGCGCGAACGGGGTTTCGGTGACACGGCCTTGACGCTGAAACGCGCCTGGGCGGCCGGGGACGGGCAAGCGTATGGCCTGGAGCTGACGGCGCGCGCCCCCACCGCGAAAACCGGCATCGGCAGCGGCAAGGCCGATGTTGCGATCAACGGTATTTACAGCCGTGACTTCGGCGCCGTGCACATGGACGCCAACCTCAATGCCACCCGCATCGGCGCGCGCGGGCCCGGCGAAGGCCGCTTGCAAACCGGAGCATCGGCGTCGTTTTCCATGCCCGTCAATGACAAGTGGGGCGCCACCGTTGAACTGGCCGGTACGCGCCGCGGCGGCACGCCGTCCACCGCGCAAGTGCTGGCCGCCGCCGCTTACAGCCCCCATCCGCGCCTGACGGTGGATGTTGGCGTGGCGCGCGGACTGAACCGCGAGACGCCGCAATGGGCGTGGTTCACCGGATTGGTGTTGCCTATTGCTAACTTCTAGTTGGCTTGTGTACGCTGGCGTACAGACGTTGATGGTTGGAAATTTTATAATGGTCTGGTAGTGTAAACCTAACCAGAAAATTAAAATGAAAACAATCCTGATCGCAGCCAGCCTGCTGGTGGTATCCGAAGCCGCCAGCGCCCAGAACGTCTCCATCAGTGTGGGCCAGCCGGGATTTTACGGTCGCATCGATATTGGCAACATGGCGCCGCCGCCGTTGATTTACGCGGAACCTGTCGTCATCCAGCGCCCGGTGCGCGTGATCGAGGCGCCGTTGTACCTGCGGGTGCCACCGGGCCACGAAAAGAAATGGTCCAGGCACTGCGGCAAGTACAACGCCTGCGGCCGCAAGGTGTATTTCGTCCGCGACGACTGGTACACCAATGATTACGCACCGCGCCACCGCGACGGCCACCATGGCGATGGCCACGGGCACGGCCATGATCAACACGACAAACACGACAAACATGACAGGCACGAAGGCAAAGGCCACGGCAAAGGGCACGGCAAGGATTAATCCGGCCTGGCCCCGGCGCCGGCCTGTGCGAAAGGAACCGCATTGCACAGCAAAATCGTCATCGTAGGAGGCGGCGCCGGCGGACTGGAGCTGGCCTGCAAGCTGGGCCGCAAGTTGGCCCCACACTATGGACCGGGACAGGTGATGCTGGTGGACAGCCGCCTGTACCATATCTGGAAACCGTCGCTGCACGAGGTGGCGGCGGGCACGTTGGACATCCATCAGGAGGGCTTGTCGTACCAGATGCTGGCGCACGACAATGGCTTTACCTTTGTTTATGGCCCAATGACAGCGCTCGATCCGCACGCCCGGATACTGACCGTGGCGGCTGTCGCCACCGCGGAGCACGAGGAAGTGCTGCCTGAGCGGCGGATTTCGTTTGATTCGCTGGTGCTGGCCATCGGCAGCACGTCCAATTACTTCGGCGTGCCGGGCGCGCAAGAGCACACGATTTCCCTCAATGCCACCGAAGACGCGGAACGCTTCCGCCTGACCTTGCTCAAATTGCTGACCCAGGCCGCGCTGCGCAAAGGGCAGGGCGCGGCCGCCGGCGTCGACATCGTCATTATTGGCGGCGGCGCCACCGGCGTGGAACTGGCGGCGGAACTGCGCGAAGCCAGCGGCGTGTATGCCAACTACGGATTTGGCCACCTGGACGCCCTGCATGATGTGCGCATCACCTTGCTGGAAGGCGCGCCCCGCATTCTGGCGCCGCTGCCGGAGCGGGTTGCCGCCGCCGCGCTGCGCCTGCTGAATCAACGCGCCATCAAGGTGGTGACCAGTACCCAGGTCACGGAAATTGCTGCCGACACGGTCGCCACCAGGGACGGCGGGCGCTACCCGGCCGATATCGTGGTGTGGGCCGCCGGCATCAAGGCGCCGGATCTGCTGGCGACGCTGGGCTTGCCGACCGTGAAGGGCGGCCAGCTCGATGTCGCGGCCAACCTGGCGGTGCCGGGTTTTCCCGCTATTTATGGGCTCGGCGATTGCGCCTTCTGCAAAGGCGCCGATGGCAAACCGGTGCCGCCCCGCGCGCAGGCGGCGCACCAGCAGGCCGATTATCTGGCCGAGCGCTTCTTGCGCGAAGCGGCCGGCAAGCCGGTCTCCAGCCTGCCCTATGTCTACCGCGATTATGGTTCGCTGGTGTCGTTCGGACAGACCTCGTCGGTCGGCAGCCTGATGGGCTCATTGAAGGGGCTGAGCTGGTTCGTGGACGGGTTCGTCGCGCGGCTGATGTATGTCAGCTTGCACCTGATGCACCACCGGGCGGTGCTGGGGACGGTGCGCACGGCCGTGCTGGCGGTGGCGCGGTTTCTGATCAAGCGGACCACGCCGCTGGTCAAATTGCATTAAGCGCGGTGGGGGGCGCTATGCCGTCGGCTTGGGCAGCACCACCGTCAGCACTGCGCCGCCGTCCACGCCGGCCGCCAGCGTCACGCTGCCGCCCAGATACGCGGCCCGTTCGCGCAGCAGCCTTAATCCATGCTTGTCCGGGCCATCAATGCGCTGTCCGCCCGGCCCGATCCCGTTGTCCTTCACGGTCAGCATGATGTGATCGTCATTGTCGTCGACGATGACGTCGACTGCGCTGGCCTGCGCATGCATCGCGATGTTGCCCAGGCCTTCTTCCAGCGCGCGCAGCAGCACGACATGATGGCTGCGCGGGCAGCGCGGTTCATCGTCCGGCAGGATGGCGCGGGCCGCCAGTTGGTGATCGGCGCCGAATTGCGCCACCAGTTCACCCAGCGCGACGCGCATGCCGAGGAATTCCAGCTTGTCATTCCACAGCCGCTGCTGCATCGCGCGGTTGGTTTCGATGATGTTGTGCAGCAGGTTTTTCATGGCCGTGGCGCGGTCTTGCAGCGCCGGTTCCTGCGGCATCTTTTGCATCAGCAAGCCCAGGTGCATGGTCAGCGCCGTCAGGGATGAACCGACGCTGTCATGCAGTTGGCGCGACAATTGACGGCGTTCTTCGTCCCAGCAGGCATGACAGTGACCCAGTAATTCATTGAGCTCGGCGGCGCGCAGCGCGTCACGCGAGGCAAGCTGGAGGGCGTTCGATCCGGACATGGCAGGCTCATTGGAGGAAGCGTATGGCGCGATCATACCTGTGCCCGGCAATAGTTGTCGCACGGACTCGCCCGACGGTTGCGGCTTTCCGCTCATGTTTTGACGGTTGCCGGGGCGCAGGAGCCGATGGCTTTCATCAAATTGTCGATATCCACCGGTTTCACGAGGTGCAAGTCAAAACCGGCTTCCAGCACGCGGCGCTGGTCTTCCGCCAGGCCATAGCCGGTCAGGGCGATCAACTTCATGTCCTGCGTCACGGGATTAGCGCGCAGGCGGCGCGCCACTTCGTAGCCATCGATGCCGGGCAGGCCGATGTCGACCAGCGCCAGATCGGGCCGGAACTGTTGCGCCACTTCCAGACCCTGCAAGCCGTCGGCCGCATGGCGCACGTCAAAGCCGTAACATGACAGCATCATCGCCATCATTTCACGACCATCATCGTTATCTTCGATCAGCAGCACGCTTGGCTTGCTGGCGTCTGGTGTTTCCATCATGGGTGACCTCGATTCCGCCGGCGGCGCAATGCGCGGCAACCGGATTGTAAAGATACTGCCTTTGCCTGCGCCATCGCTGTCGGCGCTGATCGCGCCGCCGTGTAATTCAATCAGCCGCCGCACCAGCGCCAAGCCGATGCCGAGCCCGCCCTGGGCCCGGTCCAGCGTGCGGGTGCCCTGCACGAAAACGTCAAAGACCTCGGGCAACAGCTCGGCGCCGATGCCGACGCCGCAGTCTTCGACCGATACCGACACTTCCTGGTCGTCGCAGTCGCAACTGATGTGGATCGCTCCGCCGGGCGGCGTGTATTTCAACGCATTGTCGAGCAGGTTGCTGATGATTTGTTCCAGCCGCGTGGTGTCGCCATTGACCCAGCCCGGTTCCACGTCAATTGTCACGGCATGGCCGCCGAGGCGGCCCGTGGTGCGGTACGTGTTCAGGCATGATGTGACCAGCTCCGCCAGGTTCAGCGGCGCCAGGTTTAGCGGGATCTTGCCCGACATGGCGCGGCCCATGTCCAGCAAGTCGTCGACAATCCGGCCCAGATGGTGACTCTGGCGCTGGATGATTTGCCTGGCGCGGCCCATGCTTTCGGTCGAGGCGCCAGGCAGGCCGAGCAGCGAGGCGGCGCTGCTGATGGCCGACAGCGGATTACGCAATTCATGGCCCAGCATGGCAAGGAATTCATCCTTCGCATGGTTTTGTCTCTCCGCCATTTTCCGTTCTTCAATTTCCCGCCTCAGCCGCTTGTTGGTGGTGGTCAATTCCGTGGTGCGCTGGCTCAACTGGCGCGCCTGCGTTTTCAATTCCTCGTTTTTCATGGCCAGCGCCACGAACACGGAAATCTTGGCGTGCAGGATTTGCGGGATCACCGGCGTGAACAGGAAATCCGCCGCGCCGCGCTGGTACGCTTTTAACCGGTCCAGCTCGTCCGCGACGAAGGCGGTAATAAAAATGATGGGAATGTCGGCCGACCTGGCGCGCTGGTGGATGGCTTCCGCGGTTTCAAAACCATCCATGCCGGGCATGTTCACATCCAGCAAGATCACGGCAAAGTCGTGCATCAAGACCTGGCGCAAACCTTCCTCGCCGGATCGCGCCGCGATCACTTCGTACGATTCCTGGTCCGACCACTGTGCCAGCAGGCTGGTCAATGCAAACAAACTGTTGGCATCGTCGTTGACCACCAGGATTTTTGGTTTGTCTATTTTAGGCACGGGTGAGCTGTGGTGAAAGACGTTGTTTCGCCAGACAAACTGTTGTTTGATCATAACAACCTGATAAAACCATGTCAAAAGCCCGTCCGGCAACGGAACAGGGGGGAGTGTACGCCTGCGCACAGTCGGCGCCGGGCACGCATGCCATAGTGAAACCGGATTTGACCAACCACCGAAAGGAACTGCAAATGAATATCGATACTGTCGTGGATCAGGCGTGGACCACCAAATGTTTCCGCGAACTGGCCGATGCGCCAGTCAGCGCCTTGCGTGGCGTCAGCGCGGCCGATGCCAGGGCGCTGGCCAAGGCATTCGATGTGCGCACCGTGCGCGACCTGGCACAGTTGGCGTTCGTCAAATGGGCGCAGGCGATCACGACGCTGGCCGACCATGAGCAGCCGGGGCCGGCGGAAATTGCCAAGGAAACCCTGCTCGATGACGCCGTCGAAATGACGTTCCCCGCCAGCGACCCGATTTCCGTCGACGCCGGCATCACGCGCATCGAAGTGGCGCCGGAAAAAGTCGATGCGTGCACCGATCACCAGCATGCGGCGCGGACGGAAGCATCGACCGAAGAGGGCGTGCATAAGGAAGACGATCTGGCTGCCCATTAATTGACCACTCTGCCCGGCGTGGCACCCCGCAGGGCGGAGCATTACACGGTGACTTGCGGCGCTTGCGCGGCACCCATGCCAACCGCAGGGGATGTGCCATCAAGCGCAGAGGACGCCAGCGGCAGTTGCGCCACGCAATAGCGGTTCTTGCCGCTGCGCTTGGCTTCATACAGCGCCTGGTCGGCCATATGGATCAACTGGTTGACGTCATTGGCGTGGTCCGGGAACAGGGCAATGCCGATGCTGGTCGACAGGTGCAACATCAGGTCGCCGACCTGGTAAGGTTCGGACACCACTTCAATCAGTTTCGACGCTGGTTCCTGGGCACTGGCGATATTCGTCACTTCGGCCAGCACGATGACAAATTCATCGCCGCCCACGCGCGCCACGGTATCTTCCTTGCGTGAGGAATTGACCAGGCGCAGCGCCACCTGCTTGAGGATTTCATCGCCGGTGGCGTGGCCGTGTGTATCGTTGATGGGCTTGAAGCCATCGAGATCGAGGTACATGACGGCGGCCTTGCGGCAGTGGCGCGTAGCGTGCTGCAAGGTGGTGGCAATGCGGTCTTCCAGCAGGCGGCGGTTCGGCAAGCCGGTCAGCGGATCGTGCAGCGCCAGTTCCTGCTGCTGTTTGCTGTATTGCGCCAGTTCTTTATAGAGCAGCCGCACTTCGAGCATGTTGTGGATGCGTTTATGGACTTCCAGCAAATCAAAGGGCTTGCTGATGAAGTCACGCGCGCCCGCTTCCAGCGCGGCAATCTTGAAGCTTGGTTGCGCGGTCAGCGCCAGGACCGGCAGGTAGCCGTCCTGTTCGATTTCCTTCAAGCCTTTCATGACCTGGAAGCCGTTCAGCTCCGGCATTTGCAAGTCGAGCAGGATCAGGTCATAGCAATGGTGGCGATGCAGTTCGCATACTTGTTCCGGCAACATGGTCGACGAGACGTTTACATAGCCGGCATCGCGCAGGATTTCAATCATGAGGTCGATATTGTCGGCGCAATCGTCCACCACGAGAATCTTGGCGTTCAGAATTTCGTCCGGGCTTGGCATAATCAGTCTCGTTAAAACAGTGACTTAAAATCCTAGTCTAGCAAAGCTTTTGCTTGTTGCCTGTAGGACAGCACGCCGTCTTGTGGTAGGAATGAATAATATTCCACATGGAAATATAAATTCCCATGTGGAATTTGTTGGGCCTAGAGGCATAAGGCGATGGCGTTGATCAATTCCGCAGGCTCGACGGGTTTGGAGACGTGGTTGCGAAAGCCCGATTCCAGCGCTTTCAGGCGGTCTTCCGAGCGCGCAAAGGCGGTCAGCGCAATCGCTGGCACGTTGCCGCCACGGTCCGGCCCGAGTGCGCGCACCTGGGCCAGCAATTCAAACCCATCGATATCGGGCATGCCGAGGTCACTCACCAATAATTGCGGGCGGGTGCTTTCCACCAGCGTTAATGCTTCCTGCGCGTTGTTGGCGGTGGATACTGTCGCATTGCAATCGTTGAGGATGCGTTTAATTAAGTCGCGCGCATCCGGTTCATCATCGACCACCAGCACCCGCAAGCCGTCCAGGTCGCACCGGCCGGCATCTTGTTTGGCCGCCGGCGGCAGCGGCGCCACGGCGGGGATGCGGTGCTGGTGCTGGCTGGACGGGCCGCCATTGGCGCGCGGCAGGTTGACGGTAAAGCTGGCGCCGAGCCCTTCGCCGGCGCTGCTGGCGGCGACCGTGCCGCCATGCTGCTCGACCAGGTGCTTGACGATCGACAGGCCCAGCCCCAGGCCGCCGTGGCGGCGGGTGGTGGTGGAATCGGCCTGGCGGAACCGTTCAAACACGTGGGCGATGAATTCCGGCCGGATGCCGATGCCGGTGTCGCCGATGGTGATGACGACGTGGCCGTCGGTTTCGTTGGCGCGCACCATGACTGCGCCGCCTGTCGGCGTGAACTTGATGGCGTTTGATAGCAGGTTCCAGATCACTTGCTGCAGGCGGCCGGCGTCGGCGGCGACCATGCCGGTGGCGCTGAAATCGCGCCGCAAGGTGATGGCTTTCGCATCGGCCGCCGGGCGCACGGCTTCCATCGCGGCATCGATGATGGTCAGCGGCGACAGCAATTGCAGGTCGAGCAGCACCTTGCCGGAGGTGATGCGACTCATGTCCAGCAAGTCCTCGATCAGTTGTGCCTGCGCTCGCGCGTTGCGTTCGATGGTCTGCAAGCCTTTGTGCAAGTCCGCCTCGTCGCGGCTGCCACGCCGCAGCACTTGCGCCCAGCCCAGGATCGCGGTCAGCGGCGTGCGCAATTCATGCGACAGCGTGGCCAGGAATTCATCCTTCATCTGGCTGGCGCGTTCCGCTTCGGCGCGCGCGCTGCCGGTCTTGTTCAGCAGTTCGCGGATAGCGATTTCGTCGCGCAACGCTTGCTGCGCCCGCTTCTGCTGGTCGACATCGGTGCTGGTGCCGAACCAGCCCGTGATGCGGCCGGTGCTGTCGCGCACGGGATTGGCGCGCGACAGGAACCAGCGGAACTGGCCATCGGCGCCGCGGATCGGGAATTCCATTTCGAACGGTTCGCCACTGCGCAGCGATCGTTGCCAGTGCTGGCGGATCGCGGGCAGGCATTCCGGGTCGTAGACTTCTTCCCAGCCGCCGGCCGGCGCCAGGTCGCGCGACAGGCCGGTGTATTCATACCAGCATTCGTTGTACCACACCCCGGCGCCGTCAAAACGGGCGATCCACGCCGGTTGCGGAATCGAATTGGCCATGGCCTGCATGTCGTCCTGGTTTTGGTGCAGAGCGTGTTGCGCGCGCTTGCGGTCGGAAATATCTTGCACCATGCCGGTCATGCCGAGTGGGGCGCCATCGTCGCCGTCATTGCCGCCATCGTTGCCAAATCCGATCACGGACAGCCAGCGCCGTTCGCCGTTTTGGCGCACGATGCGGCATTCCATCGTCAAGTCGGCGCGCGCCGTGACGGCGCGCAGGAAGGCCGCCGTGGCCTCGGCGCGGTCGTCCTCGAACAGATGGCCGGCCAGCGCCTCCCAGCTGACCGTGCATTCGCCCGGCAAACCGAACAGGTCGGCCGCGCGCCGGCCCAGGGTTACTTCGTTGGTGGCGGCATCCCACGCCCAGTCGCCGATCTTGCCGGCCGCCAGCGCCATTTGCAGGCGGTCGGCGCTGTCGCGCAAGGTGCGTTCGTCGCTCTTGCGCTGGCTGATGTTGTGCAGGCTGGCGGCCAGTCCCGCCTTGGATGGCCAGGCGCGCACATCGAGCCATTGCTGGCGGGGCGGGTAATACAGTTCAAAGCTGGCTGCTTGCTGCTGTTCCAGCGCACGGCGCAATTGCGCCTCCAGCATGGTGCCGCACAACCCGGGCAGCGCGCGCCACAGCGGCTGGCCGATCAGCGTGGCCGCGTCGCTGTCGGGCGACAACAGTTCGGTCACCTGTGGATTCAGATAAGTAATGGTCCAGTCAGGCGCCAGCACCAGGAAGGCATCAGTGATGCTTTCCAGTACCGCGCTCATGCGCTCGGACATTGCAGGATCGAAGGGGAGGGTCATGTTGAGTCGTTGCCGCCTGTCGACTTATTGTATCGAAACACCTGTTTGACCGCCGCACCGGAGGTTCAGGACGCCAGCGCCGCCTGCAACTGCTCCAGATCATAGGGTTTGCGCAGGGTGGTGGCGGCAAAGCCCAGGCCGCGGGTCAGCGCCGCGCCATAGCCTGTTGCAAAAATGATCCGTAGCGCGGGATAGTGGGCGATGGCGGTGCGGGCCAGTTCGATGCCGGACATGCCCGGCAAGCTGACATCGGTAAACAAGATATCGCACGGCTGCGCGTGCAATTGCCGCAGCGCCAATTCGCCGCTGGCCGCTGTGTCGACCGTGTAGCCGATGGCGCGCAGGATTTCCGCCGCCAGATACAGCGCATCCGGATTGTCTTCCACCACCATGATGCGCGGGCCCGTGGCAGGTGTCGCGTCGGTGCTCTGTGGGAAAGCGTTTTGCATACTGTCAAAACATTAAGGTTCAGGACATCGTACACCAAACGGCAAAAAAAAGCCCGCTAACGAGAGCGGGCTGAATCTATTTCCGAGGTGGAGAATAGAGGAGACAGGTGCAATGATGCCGTTGTTTCTGAAAGGAATCCAATTTTGATTGGTGATGAGCACTATCATGTCGCTGAATGGATTTCCTGCCAAGTGTGCCATTTGCATATGCTTGGGATTAAATTCACAAATTACCTCTGGACAAGGCAAAAAGACTTCCCTATAATCTTGCTTCCTTCAACGGCACAGCCAAATAAGGAAAGCAAAAAACGAAAGATTCCGTGTCTTAACGTTTGATGTTTAGCAGTAAAATGTAGTGGATGTAAAATGTAAAAGCAGCGCGGCTGTAGCTCAGCTGGATAGAGTACTTGGCTACGAACCAAGGGGTCGTGGGTTCGATTCCTGCCAGCCGCACCAGTTTTTACGATACAGTAGTAAAGTGGTACCGCAGTAAAACGCTCTTGACGTCGTAATCAGGGGTGGCAGTAAAAAATGTAATAGCGATGCGGCTGTAGCTCAGCTGGATAGAGTACTTGGCTACGAACCAAGGGGTCGTGGGTTCGATTCCTGCCAGCCGCACC
>JAIENA010000165.1 GCA_019751755.1 Burkholderiaceae bacterium
TGTGCGTGGTATTTAGCCGAACGCACAATGATCTTGCCGTACAGAGGGTGCTTCACGTGACGTTCGATCAGAACGGTAACGGTCTTGTCCATCTTGTCGGAGACCACTTTACCGATCAGCGTGCGCTTGAGCGACTGTTTCACTGGTTGGTTCATTTGGCTTCCTTCTGATTCATGACCGTTTTCACACGCGCGATATCGCGGCGTACCTTCTTGAGCTGCGAAGTGTTGCTCAGTTGTTGCGTAGCGACTTGCATACGCAGACCAAACTGGGCCTTCAGCAGATCGGCCAGCTCTTTTTGCAGAGCTGCCTGGTCTTTGCCGCGGAGTTCAGATGCTTTCATATTTCACTCCTATTATTGGCCAACCTGGCGCACCACGAAGGTGGTTGCCAGCGGCAGTTTGGCAGCAGCCAGGCGGAACGCTTCGCGTGCCAGTTCTTCTCCGACGCCATCCATCTCGTACAGGACTTTGCCTGGGCGGATTTCAGCGACGTAGTACTCTGGGTTACCTTTACCGTTACCCATACGGACTTCGGCTGGCTTGTTCGAGATCGGTTTGTCTGGGAAGACGCGGATCCAGATACGGCCGCCACGTTTGATGTGACGGGTCATGGCACGACGTGCCGACTCGATCTGGCGGGCCGTGATACGGCCACGTGCCACGGCTTTCAGACCGAACTCGCCGAACGACACATTGGTGCCGGTGCCGTGCGAAATGCCGGTGTTACGGCCTTTCTGCTCTTTACGATACTTCCTGCGTGCTGGTTGCAGCATGGTTTATTCTCCTGCTTTCTCAGCCGGCTTGGCAGCACGGCGGGCGGCTGGCGCGCCTGGCTTGGCGCCTGGGCCTGGACGTGGACCACGACCAGGTTTGCCGTCGTCACGACGTGGGCCGCGTGGTTTTTTCTCGTCAGCTGGGACATCGATAACTGGTGCTTCGCCAGCGGCGTTGCGGTCACCTTTGTATACCCACACCTTGACACCGATGATGCCGTAGGTGGTTTCAGCTTCGCTGGTGCCGTAGTCGATATCGGCGCGCAGGGTGTGCAGAGGCACACGACCTTCACGGTACCATTCGGTACGTGCGATTTCGATGCCGTTCAGACGACCCGAGGACATGATCTTGATGCCCAGGGCGCCCAGGCGCATGGCGTTCTGCATCGCGCGTTTCATCGCGCGGCGGAACATAATACGCTTTTCCAGCTGTTGCGAGATCGAGTCGGCGATCAGTTGAGCATCGATTTCCGGCTTGCGGATTTCTTCGATGTTCACGTGCACAGGCACGCCCATGATCTTCGCCAGTGCGGTCTTCAGCACTTCGATGTCTTCGCCTTTTTTACCGATGACCACGCCCGGACGGGACGAGTACACGGTGAAGCGCGCGTTCTTGGCTGGACGCTCGATCACGATGCGGCCAACGGAGGCGTTCTTCAGTTTCTTTTTCAGGAAAGCGCGAGCTTTCAGGTCTTCGTTCAGCATGGCAGCGAAATTGCCGTTGCCAGCGTACCAGCGCGAGGCCCAGTTACGGGTGACTGCCAGACGGAAACCGGTTGGATGAATTTTCTGACCCATCTTGGCTCCTTAGTTACCGACGGTCACGTACACGTGACAGGATTGTTTCGAGATGCGGTCACCACGGCCTTTTGCACGGGCGGTGAAACGCTTCAGGATCGGGCCCTTTTCGACGTAGATCGTTTTCACGAACAGTTCGTCGATATCCGCACCATCATTGTGCTCAGCGTTGGCGATTGCCGACTCCAGCACTTTCTTGATGATCGCAGCGCCTTTTTTCGGGCTGAACTGCAGGATGTTCAGCGCAGCGTCAACCTTTTTGCCGCGGATCAGGTCAGCCACCAGGCGACCTTTTTGATCCGACAGGCGCACGCCTTTGAGGATTGCTTGAGTTTCCATTATTTCTTAGCCTTTTTGTCAGCTGCGTGGCCCTTGAACGTACGGGTCAGCGCGAATTCGCCGAGCTTGTGACCAACCATGTTCTCGGAAACGTACACAGGCACGTGCACCTTGCCGTTGTGCACGGCAATGGTCAGACCGATGAAGTCAGGCATGATCGTCGAGCGACGGGACCAGGTTTTAATTGGCTTTTTGTCTTTGATCGCTTGCGCGGCTTCGACTTTTTTCACCAGGTGGGCGTCGCAGAACGGCCCTTTTTTCAATGAACGAGTCATGGTTTATCCTTATTTCTTGCCGCGGCGCGAAACGATCATCGAAGAAGTACGCTTGTTCGAGCGAGTCTTCTTGCCCTTGGTGTGCTGGCCCCATGGCGATACTGGGTGACGACCAGCTGCGGTACGACCTTCACCACCACCGTGCGGGTGGTCGATCGGGTTCATCACCACACCGCGGACGGTTGGGCGAACACCGCGCCAGCGCATCGCACCGGCTTTACCAATCTTACGCAGGCTGTGTTCGGCATTGCCGACTTCACCCACGGTTGCGCGGCACTCGATGTGCACACGACGCACTTCGCCGGAGCGCAGACGCACCTGAGCGTAAGTACCTTCGCGCGCCATCAGGACCACAACGGCACCAGCAGTACGGGCCATCTGTGCACCCTTGCCTGGCAACATTTCCACGCAGTGGATGTTGGTACCGACAGGGATGTTGCGGATTGGCAGGCAGTTACCTGCTTTGATCGGAGCTTCCGAACCGTTGTGCAGCACGTCGCCAACAGCCACGCCTTTAGGGGCGATGATGTAAGCGCGCTCGCCGTCTGCGTAGCACAGCAGGGCGATGTGAGCGGTACGGTTTGGATCGTATTCGATACGTTCCACTTTCGCAGGAATACCGTCTTTGTTGCGCTTGAAGTCAACAACGCGGTAGTGATGCTTGTGGCCACCGCCGATGTGGCGGGTGGTGATGTGACCGTTGTTGTTACGGCCAGCAGTCTTCGATTTCTTTTCAACCAGCGCAGCAAACGGACGGCCTTTGAACAGGTCGGTGTTTACCACTTTCACCATGCCGCGACGGCCTGGGGAGGTTGGCTTCATCTTAACGAGTGCCATTATTTAGCCTCCTCGGTGAAATTGATTTCCTGGCCTGGTTTCAGGCACACGAAAGCGCGCTTGGTGTGGTTGCGACGACCGACGAAACGGCCCGAACGCTTCACTTTACCTTCGCGGTTCACGGTTTGTACCGAGGCCACTTCCACCTTGAACAGCAGTTCAACGGCGGCTTTGATTTCTGGCTTGGTTGCGTCTGGCAGAACCTTGAAAACGATTTGCTCGTTTTTCTCGGCGACCATGGTAGCTTTCTCGGAAATTACCGGAGCTACCAGCACCTTCATCAGGCGCTCTTCGCTGTGTTTGATGACTGCGCTCATGCCAGCATCTCCTCAATCTTGGCCAGTGCCGCTTTGGTGACCAGGGTCTTTTTGTAGAAGACCAGCGACATTGGATCTGCTTGGCGCGGCTCAACAACCAGCACGTTCGGCAGGTTACGGGAAGCCAGCAGCAGGTTTTCTTCGATGTTCTCGGCAATGATCAGCACCGAGTCCAGGCCCATGCCGGTCAGCTTTTGCGACAGCAGCTTGGTCTTTGGCGCGTCGATGACCAGATCGTCGATCACAACCAGGCGCTCTTCGCGGGCCAGTTGGGACAGGATCGAGCACAGACCTGCGCGATACATCTTCTTGTTCACTTTGTGGGTGAAGTTCTCGTCAGGCGAGTTCGGGAAGATGCGACCACCGCCGCGCCACAGTGGCGACGAGGACATACCAGCACGAGCACGGCCGGTACCTTTTTGGCGCCATGGCTTCTTGGTCGTGTGGTGGACTTCTTCACGGTCTTTTTGCTTACGGTTGCCGCTGCGAGCATTGGCTTGGTAGGCGACCACGATTTGGTGGATCAGGGCTTCGTTGTAGTCACGGCCAAAAACGGTGTCCGCGGCGGCAACATTGGAAGCTGCTTCACCTTGAGCATTCAGGAGCTTGAGTTCCATCGATTAAGCCCCTTTCTTTGCTTTAACTTTAACAGCAGGCGACACGACAACTTGGCCGTTTTTCGCGCCTGGTACGGCACCCTTCACCAGCAGCAGCTGACGATCGGCGTCGATACGAGCGATTTCCAGGTTCTGGGTGGTAACAGTAACGTCACCCATGTGACCGGTCATGCGCTTACCAGGGAACACGCGACCTGGATCCTGCGCCATACCGATCGAGCCTGGCACATTGTGCGAACGCGAGTTACCGTGGGTAGCACGGCCGGATGCGAAGTTGTGGCGCTTGATGGTACCGGCGTAGCCTTTACCGATGCTCGTGCCCTGAACGTCGATCTTTTGACCAACTTCGAACAGCGAAGCAGCGATAACTTCGCCAGCTTTCAATTCTGCAGCTTTAACTGCGTCAACGCGGAACTCTTTCAACAGAGTACCAGCTTCAACACCAGCTTTAGCATAGTGACCGGCAGCAGCTTTAGTCACGCGGGAAGCGCGACGCTGACCGAAGACAACCTGAACAGCGGAGTAACCGTCGGTTTCAGGGGTTTTGATTTGCGCAACACGGTTGTTCGACACGTCCAGCACGGTGACAGGAATCGAATCCCCGTCATCGGTGAAGATACGCATCATACCAACCTTGCGACCGAGGAGGCCAAGGCTCATATTTTCTCCAATTCCACCTACGATTGGGTGGAGTCTATTGAACTACTAAAAATGGTACAGATAAAAAGAGGCTTCCATACCGAAGCCAGCTAGTGTACTGGGCTTTGCCCCTTGACGCAACAGCTTTGTACGAGGTATGGCAAATATTTTCCAGCCACGGCGACGCCCGTAACTTGTCGAAATAATTTACATCTCAGACGTCAAAAAACAGCCTGCCGACGCAAGCCTCTGATCCTGCTCGACATTCTTATCTGGGCATAATTATTGCTTTATGGAATCAGGCATTTCTATATTACAATAACCCGGGAAATTTATGGCTTTCAAGTATCTTGCCGCCGCACTACTCTTCAGCGCAACCCTGCTGTCACCCGCGCAAGCGACCATCGTGACCACCACCTCCACCGGTGTCATCAGCAGCGGCCAGGACGACCTCAGCCTGTTCGGCGCAGCGGGCGGCGACCTCACCGGACTGCGCTTCCAAATGCGCATCAGTGTCGACATCGATACCAACCGCCGCGACACCAACCCCGGCTCCGCGTATGACGACAGCTTCGGCTCCGCGCCCATCGCCTTCAGCGCCACCATCGGCAACGTGACCTATACCAACACCTTCAATGGCTGGAACGATCAATACGTGAGCAATGGCTTGTCCCAACAGAACGGGAACTACCCGTTCGATGAGATCTATGGCTACGGCAACGGGGGCAACGACGACCCCACGGTATCCTTTAATGCGACGCACTACATTCGCTCCAACAGCGCCGCGCTTGAGGGCCTCACCATGAACTTGCTGGATAATCTCACGTACCACCTCGCGACCGGCGATACCGGCTACGCCCGCTTTACTTACCGCAATAGCCTTGGCACCACAACCTTTTCCGCCACCCCCGATTCGATTTCGCTCAATGGCGGCGCATCCGTGCCGGAACCCGCCACCCTCGGCATCTTCGGCCTCGGCCTGGCCGGACTGGCAGCCTCCCGCCGCAAGCGCGCGCGGCGGTAACCCCACACAACGCCCGCCTCCTGCGGGCGTTGTGCTTTCCGGGCATTAGGCCGCCGCCGCGCCGACGCGGTACCAGTCCACTTTGCGGGTCGCCACCATCAAGGCCGCTAGCACCGCAAACAGCAGCAGGCTGCCCAGCACCAGCGCATTGTCTTCCGAGCACAGCAATGCGTACAGAGCGCCATACAGCAGCGTCAGGGCAGCGCCAAAGGCAAAGCCGCGGCGGCGGTCGTGCAGCACGTGCGCCAAATAGTAGCCAATCAGGCCGATACAGGCGGCACTGGCGGCGGCATACGCCCACGCAAACGGGAAATGCTCAGACAGCCCCAGCAACAACAGGAAGAACATGGCAAGCGACAACCCCACCAGCGCGTACTGCACCGGGTGGATCGGCAGGGCTTTCAAGATCTCGAACACAAAGAAGGCGGCGAAGGTCAGCGCCACGAACAGCAGCCCATATTTGGTGGCACGGTCGGCCAGGCTGTAGCTGTTGACCGGCTCGATCAGCGCCACGGAGAAACGGTCCAGCGCACCAGCGGCCCCAGGGCCGGGCGCCTGCGCCGCCGGGGCTTTAGCCTGGGCATGGGCGCGCCCCTCCCAGTCATCGGCCACCATGTTGAGCAACTCCTGGCGCACATTGGCGGCCAGCGACGGCACCCGCCACGTCGCGCTGAAGCCGGTCGCGGCAATCTCGCGCTTTTCAGGCAGGAAGCGGCCATTGAATTGCGGATGGGGCCAGTCCGACTTCAGGCTAACCACGTTGTTCTTGCCCACCGGGATAAACGACAGGCGCTCCATGCCCGCCAGGTTCAGCGCAAAGGCAAACTGCACCTGCCCGCCCTCCAGCGCCGCAGCGCCCAGCCGTGCGTGCAGGCCCCGTTTGTAGGCGCCCAGTTGCGCATCCTGCGCGAATTCCACACTATTGCCGCCCCACTGCAGTTGCGGAATCTCGCGCAAGCCGCGCACGTCCTCGATCGGCAGCGCCAGATACGGCTGCCCCGCCGGCGTCACCCGCGCATCTTTGGCGCGCGGCAAGTCGGCCACCATCGGCAACGTAAAACTGCCGGAAAACGTGTGCTGGCCGTTATATACCAGCACTTCGTGGATGCCCCGGTAGCGCCGTTCGGCGCCGATCGCCCCCTGCACCTGCAAGTCGTCCGGGAACACCAGGTGGCGGCGCTGCGCCGTGCTGGTGGTGATTTTAACCTTGCCGTCCGGCATGCTCTCGCGCAGGTCCACCTCTTCCGTGTACGGTACCACCAGCACCGGGCCGATCACCGTCTGCTCGCCGACCGAATCGCTGGCGATGCTGGCGGCCGCCTCGGTA
The DNA here is from genome assembly GCA_019751755.1 of Burkholderiaceae bacterium. Classification (GTDB taxonomy): domain Bacteria; phylum Pseudomonadota; class Gammaproteobacteria; order Burkholderiales; family Burkholderiaceae_D; genus Rugamonas. The sequence continues at coordinate 6,949 of JAIENA010000165.1, forward strand.
CGGTAATACATACGGCCGGCCACGGTGGATTCGATCATCATCAGTGGAATGCCGAGCAACAGCATCAACATCACAATAACGATCACTTTGAAAAACAGTCTTCTTTGCATGGCGCGTTCCTGAGGGTTGAAATACCGCCAGTGTAGGAAAGCGCGATGCGCGCATGATGCGGCGATCATGCAGTGGTGATGTGGGCGCTGTGCGCTGCGTGTGCGGTGGCCAGGCGGGGCCCGGCAATCACGCCGGCAGTTATAAGGCCAGTGGCAGCGGCAACGCCAGTTGCGCGCAACAGCCGCCCTGCGCGGCATTGGCCACCGTGACCGTGCCGCCATGCAGCGCCGCCACTTCGCGTACGAACGGCAAGCCCAGTCCCGTGCTCTTGGCGCAGTCCGGGCGCGGCAGCGAATAAAACCGCTCAAACAGGCGCTCCTGCGCATACGCGGGAATGCCGGGGCCACGATCGCAGACGACGACAACGGCCCGCTCACCGCGCCGCCCGGGTAGCATCCGGATCACACTGCCGGCCGGCGCAAAGCCGATGGCATTGTCGAGTAAGTTGCCCAGTGCCTGGCGCAGCAGCAGGACATCGCCCCGCACCCACAGCGGGGCCGCTGCGCGCGCAACGTGGCCAGCGGGCGCAGCGGCACCCGCCGTCTCACCACCACCACTACCACCACCCTGCCCCGCCACCGGCACCATCGCCCCATCTTCCGAGAGGACCAGCGTGATGCGCCGGGCCGCCAGCGCGCCGACATAATCCCCCGCCACCGCAGCGCACAGCGCATGCAACTCAACCGGTGCCGCCTGCTCCAGTTGCTGCTGCTGTTCGACCCGCACCAGCGCCAACAGCTTGTCGATCAGCTGCTTCTGGCGCGCATTCTGCTCCAGGATATTGCCCAGGAAACGCTGCCGCTCGGCCTCCGGCATGTCTTCCTGCAGCAGTTCGCCCGAGGCCTGGATGGCAGCGATAGGCGACTTCAATTCATGTGTCAGCGTATGCATCAACTGCTCCGCATATTCCTTCCCCTCCAGGCGCGTACGCATGGCTTCCAGCGCCCGTCCCAACGTGGCGATTTCATTGTTGCCCAGGTCCGGCAGCACCGCCTTGCGGCCGGCCTCCACGTCGGCCACATAATCCATCAACCGGCGCAACGCGCGCGCCAGCCACCACGCGAACGCCATGCCGACCAGTAGCGACATCCCCAGCAGCGCGGCGCCCCATTGCAGGATGGTGCGCTGGCCGCGCTCGATAAACGCCTGTACGCTGGCATTGGGCTTGGCCACCGTCAGCACGCCGATGATGCGGCCACGGTCAGCGGGATCCAGGATGGGCGCGGCCACATGCATGACGGTGCTGTTTTCATCGGACGGATCGGATCGGGTGCTGCGCACGCCATACTTGCCGCGCAATGTCAGGTACACGTCATTCCAGCGCGAATAATCTTTGCCAACATCCGCGCCGGTGGTGTCGAACAGCACGATGCCATGGATATCGGTGATGTAGACGCGGTAATCGAGATGCAGTTTGGCGATGCCATTGATGCGGGCCGTCACGCTGCGCCGCGCATACTCGCGCATGCGGGGCGCGATCTCCGCCAGGACGCCGCTCTTGACATCGGGCGCGGCCATTTCCGCCAGCAGGTGGGCGGTGTCCACCAGCGTATCTTCCTGCGAAGCACGCACGCCCGGCTTGACTTCATCGATGGCGACATTCCACAGGAACCACGCGGACAGGCCGACAATCAGGCAATATCCCAGCAGGATGCGCAGGCCGATTTTCATGGGGCCAAGCTGTAGCCCATGCCGCGATGGGTCTGGATCGGATCGGCGTCCGCGTCGATGGTGCGCAGCTTGGCCCGCAGCGAGCGGATATGGCCATCGACAGTGCGGTCCAGCGTATCAGGCGCATCGGTCCAGACCCGGTCCATCAATTGCGCGCGCGACAGCACGTGTCCCGGGTGTTCGAGCAGGGTTTTCAACAGCAGGTATTCGTAGCGGGTCAAGTCCAGCGGGAGGCCCTGGAACAGGATGCGGGCTTCCTGCGCGCGCAACTCGAATCCCGGCACGCCGCCCTGCGCCGGCGGCGCCCAGCCGGCGAGCGGCACAGCTTCGCGAACGGGCGGCTGCAGGCGCCGCAGCACCACGCGGATCCGGGCCACCAGTTCGCGCGGCGAAAACGGCTTGGTCACGTAATCGTCGGCGCCGATTTCCAGGCCGACGATACGATCGATCTCGTCGCTGCGGGCGGTCAGGAAAATCACCGGCACATCGGAGAACTGGCGCAGCCGGCGGCACACCTCCAATCCGCTGATGTCGGGCAAGCCGATGTCGAGCACCAGCAGTGCCGGCGGTTCCGGCGCGCGCATGGCGGCCAGCGCCTGTTCGCCAAGGACAACGTGCAGCGGCGTATAGCCATCGGTGCGCAGCGCATAGGCGATGGTATCGACAATGGCAGGTTCGTCTTCGGCGATCAGGATAGTTTGGGCATTCATATTTTCAAATTTACAACGCTATAGCAGTTCGGCATTATGGTTTTCATTGTGACAAGGCTATACATTTTGCTACATTATGCGTGTTGCATAAAAAAATCACACATCAACCCACCCCAACCTTCCGCTATTGACACATGGTCAGCTTACACAATTTGCTGGAACTGTTTAACGCGCAGAATGTCGATGAGTGGCGTACCACGCTGATTCATCTTGGCCAGCAACTGGGCTATGAGCATTCGTTGTTCGGTATTGTCGGAAACCGCGCAATCCCGCTCGAATCGGCTTTCCTCGTGAGTAATTATTCTGATCAATGGCGCACCACGTATGACAAGCACCGCATGCATACGGTGGACCCCACGGTAAGCCACTGCCTGTCGAGTGCCATGCCGATCATCTGGGAGCCAGCCACGTTCAACGGCAACGACCAGAACGAGTTTTACGAGCAGGCGCGTGGCTACGGTTTGCGCTCCGGTATCACCCTGCCCATCCACGGCAGCCAGGGCGAGTTCGGCGTCATGAGCTTTGTGTCGTCCACCGCAGACCACGCCCTCAACCGCAATTCCATCGAAGCGCAGGCGTCGCTGTCGCTGTTGCGCGATTACGCGTTGGAGTCGTCGCGCAAATTCCTCCAGGCCCAACAAAGCCGCCAGGCCGTCAAACTGACGGAGCGGGAGCAGGAGTGCCTGAAGTGGGTCGCCACGGGTAAGTCATCGTGGGAAGTGTCTCGCATCCTTGGCCGCTCCGAAGCCACCATCAACTTCCACATGGCGAACATCATGCGCAAATTCGACGTCCAGACGCGCCAGTTGGCGGTGGTAAAGGCGATCAAACAGGGGTTGGTGGCGCCCGCCTGAAAAAAAACCCGGGAACTGACCGCCAGCTCCCGGGTTTCTTCACTTCAGTCCCGTACAGGACCGTCTGTCATTCGCAACCTTCGCTCAAGGTGCTCCAGCTGTCGTCGTCGACGCAGTGGTGGCTGCCGACGCTCCAGGCCTCCTCGCCGACTTGCGCCGCTGCGCCGTTCACGAGCTCCAAGTCCTGCAGGTCCAGCACCTTTACCTTGCCGTCTTCTGCTTGCTTGCCGATGTCGTTTGCCATGCTTAGATACGCCAGAATCCGGTCAACAATAGCTGCTTAGCAGCCTTCGCTCATGGTGCTCCATTCGGTATCGCGTACGCAGTCCCGGCTAATGGTGCTCCACGCATCGAGCTCGCCGCCTTGCGCTGCGCCGCCGTCCACCAGATCCAGGTCTTGCAGGTCCAGTACTTTTGCCTTGGTGTTTTCCACTTGCTGTTTGATGTCGTTTGCCATGATCTAATATTCCTGAATAAAGTTAGAGGGTAAAAAAGCGTCCTGCTTAGCAGCCTTCGCTCATGGTGCTCCATTCGGTATCGCGTACGCAGTCCCGGCTGATGGTGCTCCACGCATCGAGCTCGCCGCCTTGCGCCGCGCCGCCGTCCACCAGATCCAGGTCTTGCAGGTCCAGTACTTTTGCCTTGGTGTTTTCCACTTGCTGTTTGATGTCGTTTGCCATGATCTAATATTCCTGAATAAAGTTAGAGGGTAAAAAAGCGTCCTGCTTAGCAGCCTTCGCTCATGGTGCTCCATTCGGTATCGCGTACGCAGTCCCGGCTGATGGTGCTCCACGCATCGAGCTCGCCGCCTTGCGCCGCGCCGCCGTCCACCAGATCCAGGTCTTGCAGGTCCAGTACTTTTGCCTTGGTGTTTTCCACTTGCTGTTTGATGTCATTTGCCATGATTCGATTCTCCTCTTGTGTGTTGTTTGGACTGTCGTTAATTCGTTTGCCGACAGAAACAGTCTATGCTTGCACATGCAGGTCAGGTACTAGCAGAACTGTGAGTTGACATCGTCCGGCATGGCGGATCCGCGTCGGCCACCGACGCGGCGATAGCCGATAGCCGAGCGTCGCGACAGGGCGCCTGATACGAGCGGAGGAAGGGATACTGTGGCCATACACCGCTGCCGGCGCACTGCCTGATGGAGACTGGCTGATGGAGACTGGCTGATGGAGACTGCCTGGCGCGAGAACCAGGCAGGCAGTTGGGAAGTGAAAAGCGGAAAGCGGAAATTTAGCGCTGGCTTAGGCGCGGCGATCGATCAAGGCGGCAGGAGCCTGTGTATCGTCCACGATCCGGCCGCTGGCCATAACGACGACGCGGTCCGCCATCGCAATGGTTTCCGGCCGATGGGCGACGATGATGCGGGTCAGCGTGGCCTGTTTGATCGCGGCGTTCACGGCGCGTTCACTGACAACATCCAGGTGACTGGTCGCTTCGTCGAGGACCAGTATCTGCGGGTCTTTATACAAGGCCCTGGCCATCAAGATCCGCTGCTTCTGCCCGCCCGACAAGCCGCTGCCGATATCGCCCACCAAGGTGTTGTACGCCATCGGCATGGCTGAAATGTCCCTGTCGATGGCCGCCAGGCGGGCGCAATTCTGGATGCGCGCCATGTCCGGCGTGGACGCAAAGAAACAAATGTTTTCAGCGATCGACCCTGCAAATAGTCCGTCATCCTGCATCACCGTCCCGACCAGCTTCCGGTAATTGGTCATACCCAGTTTGCTCAATTCAACGCCCCCCACGAGGATCTGCCCTTCGGTAGGTTCCAGCAATCCCAACAGCAACTTCATCAGCGTCGTCTTGCCACTGCCCGAAGCACCCGTGATGGCAATGCTCTGTCCGTCCTCGATACGCAAATTCAATCCTTGCACGATATATGGTTCGCTGTCGGCGTAGCGGAATGCCAGGTTGCGCACTTCCACTGTCGGCGTGATGGCTGCCGGATCGACTTCCGCCATGCTGGCATCTGGCTCCGCCTCGGTCATCACAATGTCGGCAACGCGTTCACCATGCAAATGCAGCATGCGGAATTCAAAAAATTTGTCGATCATTCCGGACATGCGCTGGCTGAACTGGTCTTTGTAACTGATGAAAGCGAACAACATGCCAACCGAGAGCTTATTGTCGAGCACCAGCGTGGCCGCCAGCCAAATCACCAGCACGCGTTCCGCACTGAACAACAGCGTGTTCGCGGTTTCGTAGGAGACCGACAGGCGCGCCACCCGGAGTTCAGCATTAAACTGATCGGCCAGCGTATTCATCCATCCGGCCCGGCGCTCATCGGCCCGCCCGAACAGCCGCACGCTTTGCACCCCGCGCACCGACTCCATGAAATGCTGCTGCTGTTTTGCCGAATGCACGATTTGCTCGGCCGTGGCATTTTTCAGCGCATGGTAAATCGACCAGCGTAACCCCAGGTAGAGCAGGACGGCAACCGACGCCACGCTGGCCAGCGTGGCACTGTAGACCAGCATCATGGCCAGTGTGCCCAGTACCAGTACACCGTCAATCGCCCCCTCAACAAACTGCGCGGTCAGGCGGCGCTGGATGGTTTGAATGGAACCGAATCGCGACACGATATCGCCGGTATTGCGCTTCTCGAAATATGGCAACGGTAGTTTCAATAAATGGGCGAAGGCGTTACTGAACCATTGAAAGTTCAAGTCCGTGGAAAGTACCGTGCTGATCCAGGACCGGATGCCGCCGATGGCCGTTTGCACCACCACCAGCAGCAGGAAGCCTATCCCCAGCACCGTGGTCATGTCACGATCAGCGGCCAGCAGGGCCTCATCGATGATCCATTGCATATAAAACGGTGCGACCAGGGCGCACACCTGCATTGCCAGTCCCAGCACCACCAGCCGCGCCAGCCCGCTCTTCAGTCCAACCACGCGCCCCATTAGCGACAACAGCGAGTAATGCTGCTTTTCCACGCATTTTTCGAAGCCCTCCGCCGGCGCCAGTTCCAGGGCCACGCCGGTAAAGTAATTGGCAAACTCATCCAGGCGCAGCGCGCGTTCACCGATGGCCGGATCATGGATGACCGCGCGCGTCGCGGAAATCGACTTGAGCACAACAAAGTGATTCATGTTCCAGTGCAAAATGCACGGCAACTTCAACTCCGGCAAGTTATGCATGTCGAGTTTTAGCGCACGGGCGCGCAACCCCATGCCATTGGCGATGGTCACCACGCCGCGCAAGGTAGCGCCTTTGACCGAGATCGCAAAGCGCCGCCGCAAGCTGGCCAGGTCGACTTCATGGCCCCAGTAACAGGCAACCATGCCCAGGCTGGCCAATCCGCATTCCGCCGACTCGGTTTGCAATAACACCGGTAATTGGCGCCCGCGTAAAAACGACAGGTTCAAAAAAGATCGCAAATTCATATTCATGTGCCTCGCTGTCAATGTCTACAGGCGGCCGCTGATACTGAACAGGGGTTCGAGCACCCATTCGTAGAGGCGGCGTTTTTCCAGCATGACACTGGCGTCCAGTAACATGCCCGATTTCAGTGGCGCCTCCTTGCCGTAGGCAAGGATTGCCTGGCGGTCCAGTTTGAGGCGGATGCGGTACATCGGCTCGGATTGCCCATCCAACACCGTGCCCGCCGGCAACTCGTCCGGCCGCACCGAGGTGTGGGTGATGTCGCGCACGGTGGCCATGTGCTGGCCGAATTTTTGATACGGATAGGCTTGATAGCGCAACATCACCTGCTGCCCCGGTTTGATAAAGCCCACCGACCGGGACGGCGCATAGATTTCCGCTTCCAGCTCGGCGCCGGCAGGCAACAACGAGGCTAATGCCGCACTGGCGCCCACCGTCTGGCCAGGATTGGCGTTGATCGCCGTCACCACCCCATCGTGCGGGGCCCGCACCACGATTTCCCGGCGCGCCACATTTTCCGCCAGGTCTTGCTCCACCGTAGCGACATTGCGCTTGAGCGCCTTGGCATCCCGCTGCCCCTGCGCTTGTAACTCCACCAATTCCGCCTGTGCCGCGGCGATTTCGCGTCGTTTGCCCAACTGTTGACGCTGCAAATCCGCCAGGCGCTGACGCTGGTCCAGCAAGGCCGCCTGCTTTTCTTGTAACTGCGCGGCCGAGATATAGCTGGTGGCCTGCAGCTCGCGATAGCGTCCAAACTCTTGCTCGGCCAGCATGATGCGCTGCTGCTGCAGCGCGACTTGATCGCCCAGGCGCTCGGCCTCCGCGCGCAAATCTTCGTCACGCTGCGCCGCTACGCCGATTCGCTGGCGCACCTGCTGGGCCGATTGCGCCAGTTCCTCGGAGTAGCTGTCTCGCCGGCTCAGCAGCAGACCGGCAATGGCAGCCTCGGTCGACCCCGCCAGGCCGGTGCTGCGCTCAGCCGACAGGATGAACATGACGTCACCCTGGCGCACCATCTGCCCCTCCCGGACACGCTGCTCGGCAACGATACCGCTCTGCCCTGGCTGGACCCGCAAAATGCCAATATCGGGCAGCAGTACGCCACGACAGTAGGCCTTGCGCGTAGTGCTGAACACAGCCAGGAACACCAGCAAGCACACGCCGATCAATGCGGCGATGCCGGTCAGCACACGATGGCTCAGGGGATTGGCCAGCAGCACTGTTCCATATTGCTTGGTACGGTGAAAATCCACCGCCTGCTGACGGTAGAGTTGTCGCACCTTGCTATCGGCGCGATCGGTGTCCCCAGGCGGCGCCGGCTCCACCGGGTTGGCATAGTCCCGCATGGTCATGCCTTATCCCGCGTATGCCGTGCCACCGCACCGGCCTTGCCGGCCATCAGCAAGCCGTCCAGCGTGAAGTCGGTGTTACCACCGCCGTGCAGCAAGCGATGGAGGAACATGGCAATGCCGGCCGACCCATCGGCATAATCGGTAATCAGCTTGCCCTGGTCGAGACCAGGGAAAATACACCCTCCGTCGCGCTCGATACGGAACAATTTGATCCCCTGCGCAACGCGATGCGCGTATTTCAGGCATGCATCATCTTGCAAGAATTGATGGGCATCCAGCAAATACGTCCCAAGGCCGGCCAAACCATTGTGCAAACCGGGCACCACGGTGTATTTGTGCGCGACTGCGGCGGTGACTTGTTCGGCGACCTGGCGGTAATGCGCCTTGCCGGTGACGGCGTGATAGCGCAGCGCAACGCAGCCGACACCGGCGCTGCCCTGGGCCAGGTAAGGCAGCAAAATGCGCGAGTCCGCGCCGCTGCGGCGTGGGAAACCAAGCGAACCGCCGGTTTCTCGGCCGCAGGCCAGGTCGAATGCCAAACCCTGTTCCCCCACCGTCAAATAGCGCGTCTCAAGCGTGGTGCAATACATGTAAAGCAGAAACAGCGCAATCCCGCTCGCCCCCTCTTGCAGCCCGACTGCGGCGCCATTCGCGCAATGGGGATCTTCCCATGCCAGGCCCTGTGCATGCTCGATCGCACTCTCGCACAGGATATCTGCCATCTTGCAGGCCTGCGTCAGGTAGGCAAGGTCACGGCTGCGCTCCCAGAAATACAAGTTGGCCATGCCATAGCCCGCCGCGCCATAGCCCAGCGACATGTTCAGGAACAGTTGCCGATGCATGCCTGCCGCGCCCATCGCGGCGTGCGCCTGCTTCTCAAAACCCAGTTCCGACAATACCCACGCGGCGCCGCCCAAGCCGTTGGAAAGACCGGGGCTGGCGGCCACCGGCCGCCAATGCCGGGCAATCCATTGCCGCAATTCATCCGGTATGCCGCCGCGCACCGCGTGCCATGCATACGCCACGCCCAGCATGCCGCGGTCCACCGCCAGCGCATCGACCATCTTGGGCGCCAAGGGCAGGATGCGGTCGGACTTGCCGAGGTCCAGCATGTTCATGTTAAAGTCGAACACCTGCCGCAGCGCTTCGGTATAAAACCCGGGATCTGGCTGCACGGCGAACTGCGCCAGGCAACGCGGCGGCACAGGTAACAGTTCGGCCGACCGCAACATCGCCGCGCATTGCGCCAAGTCGGCATCATTGCGGGTCAGTAAATGCTGCATGCATTCGCCGAAGGCATCGGGTAAACCGCTCTCGGCGCGCACGTCGTCGAAGAAGGCGCGGGCGAAATCCTCGTTCACCTGGTTCACGGTCGGATTCGGCGCCAACAATGCTAGCAGCATATTGCCAAGGGCATAATAATCGTCGGCAAATTCAACCCCGTCACGCTCCATGCGCGACATACGGCCATAGCCAGGCGTATACAAATTGGTCGGGGCGTCAACACCAGGTTCAAACGCGCCCTCAAAGTCGATTAACTTCAACGTCAGCGTGTCAAAGTCAATCATGACGTTGTTGAGCGACAAATCACCAAACACGATGTTGTGGCGGTGCAGTACCGCAATCATGTCGATCAGTGCGATGGCGATCCGCATGACCTGGTCGCGCCACACACGCATCTTTTCGCTATCGACGTCGTTGTGGATCAGCTTATTGTTCGCCACGCTCCATTGCCGCAGAGTCTTGCCCGCCACGAGCTCCTGCGCATAAAACACGTGCTCCCATTCCTGAAACAATTTATACGGTTTCGGTGCGATGTTTTCGGCGGCAATTTTCGTCAGCATGCGATATTCCTTGCGCAAGCGGCAAATATTGTCGACCCCATGGCGATTGAGCCCGATAAAAGGCCGCGCCTCCTTGATGATGACTGGCTCGCCGCTCCCCCTGTGCCGGCCCAGGTAAACGCCGCCGGCATTGGAATGCTTGATCACGCCTTCAATGTGGTAGTCGCCGCCAAACACCGACGGCGCCTGCGCGGCATCGTGCTGGCTGGCGCGTGGCGCCTCCGAAAAGCCGTCATCGATGAAGGGCGGAAGTACAAATTGCGCCGCCCGGATGTCTTCCATGTACTGGAACTTGTCGTCCAGGATGCGCATCGTGACTTCCCCTTTTGCGTTGGTTTCGGGGAAGGATTTGAATCCACCATAGCGGTAATGCAGCACGTGCGAATCTTTGTAACGCCGGTCGGACAAGATGTAGGGACCGGTTTCATCCTGCAGCAGCGGATAAAGCTCGTCCAACAATTGACGGAACAACGCATCAGAGGGCGGGTAGATGGTGATGAACTTGCCGCTCGACTGGCGCGTGCAGTTTTTCGACAATAGCTGGCGCAGGATTTTTTCATCGCTGGCGAACTTAAATTCGGTCTCATGCGCAATGCACACGGGCGCCACCTTGGCCAATATGCGCTTGGCGGAATCCGGGGTGGCCGACACATGAATTTTCCAACCCTGCACTGGATGGCGCCGGATGGGGGCCACAAGCTGCGTCCAGAAACTGCCCACTTGTATCCGCCATTGACTCTTCAACAGCGCGGTTGCGCAATCGTAGTATTCCCGGCCCGGCTGATAAGCCGACTGCGGTGTATAAAAATGGGGGTCGTCGACAGCGGTCTTGCTCGTGGCGGCGGCAGGGGCGAAATAATTCGTGATGAGGGGGGCGTTCATGTGAGGTTCCCAATGGGTAATGAAATCTTGTGGGTGACGTATGGCCAAGAAGACTGGGCAGTCTAAAGAGCGATGCGGTCGCCGACGACTAGCGGCGCTGGGAGTTGACAGGTGCCGACACTTTGGATGGCAAAGCGCGCATGTCGCAAATGCGTGTCGCTGACATACATGCGAACATACAGGTACAGCAGGATGGCGACGGGTGCGGGGATCTCGCCACCTTGCTCGTAGCGGCTGCCCTGCGATTGCGTCACCCCGAAGCGCGACCAGAAATGGGTCTGATTTTCACCAAGATGGTGTCTCAGCCATCTGAGCTGTTCGGCTGGTGGCAAGGGTGTGATTGATGACGGTATTCGACTCATGGGATGTCTGTTCAGGTCGGGAATCGGCCAAGCGTGGTATGGCGGTCTTTTTTCAGGCTAACAGTGGCCACCGCCGCACGGACCTAGCAGATCTGCTAGTTGCCCCCTTATGCATGGCGCATGAACATGACGACATTGTTCACTGCACATCGGAGTCCATCATGCAACTGTCCGTCCACGTCGCCCCCCGCAATGCCTTTGCCAAGTCCGATCTGTTCGCCATGCACCGCCTGCGCGCCAAGGTGTTCAGTGACCGCAAAGGTTGGCAAGTGCCCGTGATGAGCGGGATGGAAATCGATGGCTACGATGCGCTCGATCCGTATTACATGCTGTTGCGCGAGCAGAGCGGCTTGCTGCGCGGATGCTGGCGCCTGCTGCCGACGGAAGGACCGTACATGTTGCGCGACACATTCCCGCAATTGCTGCACGGTGAACCGGCGCCCTGCGCACCCGACGTCTGGGAGCTGAGCCGCTTTGCCATGGAAAATAGCGGGCAGCCCGGCTTTGGTTTCTCCGATGTGGCGCTGCAATCAGTGTGCGAGATCATTCGTTTCGGTCATGGGCACGGCATCCGCGAGTATGTGACAGTGACCACCACATCGGTGGAGCGCATGCTGACGCGGGCCGGCGTGGTGCTGCGCCGGTTCGGCCCCGCGCTGGAAGTCGGTGTGGAAACGGCCGTCGCGGTCCGCGTGGACATTGCCGCCTCGATGGCACACCTGGGCCTGGCCCTGCACCAGAGTGGCTTGTACATGCGACACTAACAGAACTGCTAGTACCCGCATTATGCAAATTGCATAAGAATGGTCTCCACCGAGCAGCACCAACAACACCCCTGGAGGAGACTAGCCATGCAACTGACCGTCGAAATCGCAGCCCGCAATGCCTTTGCCAAACCCGACCTGTTTGCCATGCACCGCCTGCGCGCCAAGGTATTCAGCGAGCGCAAGCGTTGGGAAGTACCGATCTTGGGCGACATGGAAATCGACGGGTATGACGCGATCGATCCGCATTACATGCTGATGCGCAGCGACCAGGGCGTGGTGAGGGGCTGTTGGCGCCTGTTGCCGACCGATGGCCCATATATGCTGAAAGACACGTTTCCGGAATACCTGCACGGCCAGGATGCGCCGCAGGATCCACGCATTTGGGAACTGAGCCGCTTCGCCATTGAAAGCAGTGGCGAGCAATCATTCGGCTTTTCGCAGTTGGCCCTGCAGTCGGTGACGGAAATCATCCGCTATGGCCATGAGCACGGCATCGCCCATTACGTCACCGTGACGGCGACGGCCATCGAACGCATGCTCAAGCGCGCCGGCGTCGTCACCCGCCGTCTAGGCCCACCGGTCAAGGCCGACGGCGAAACTGCGGTCGCGATATACGTCGATATCGCGCCGTCGATGCAGGCGTTGCGCCTGCTGAACTGAAAATCAAAAAAGGCCGGTCCGCAAATGCGGCACCGGCCTTTTCCTGGTGGCGAAGGCGCTTGCCCTCGCCCACCCCAGCAATATTACCTAAGCAATTATTGCAGTTTGATTTCGACGTCTACGCCAGCTGGCAAGTCCAGCTTCATCAGCGCGTCAACGGTCTTGTCGGTTGGGTCAACGATGTCCATCAGGCGCTGGTGGGTACGGATTTCGAACTGGTCACGCGAGGTTTTGTTGACGTGCGGGGAACGCAGCACGTCGTAACGCTGGATGCGGGTTGGCAGTGGAACTGGGCCCTTGACAACGGCGCCGGTGCGCTTCGCGGTGTCAACGATTTCCAGTGCGGACTGGTCGATCAGCTTGTAGTCGAAAGCTTTCAGGCGAATACGGATTTTTTGGTTTGGTGCGGTCATGATGATTCCTCAAAAGAGCGAACTGACAACTTTATAGCGTCAGCATTGATCAAAGAACGGTGATTACAACAACAGAGCCGGCTATGTTACCACGGCCGGCTCTGTTTGTTTCATCGCGGGTCAGCAGACCCGCAAAAAAACTGAGTCGCTATTAGGCGATGATCTTGGCAACAACGCCGGCGCCAACGGTACGGCCGCCTTCGCGGATAGCGAAGCGCAGACCTTCTTCCATAGCGATCGGGCTGATCAGTTTCACGGTGATCGACACGTTATCGCCTGGCATAACCATTTCTTTGTCTGCTGGCAGTTCGATCGAACCGGTCACGTCAGTCGTACGGAAGTAGAACTGTGGACGATAGTTGTTGAAGAACGGGGTGTGACGGCCGCCTTCGTCTTTCGACAGAACATAGATCTCGCCGGTGAAGTGGTTGTGCGGCTTGATCGAGCCTGGTTTTGCCAGAACTTGACCACGCTGTACGTCTTCACGCTTGGTGCCGCGCAGCAGCAGACCAACGTTGTCGCCTGCTTGACCTTGGTCCAGCAGTTTGCGGAACATTTCCACGCCGGTGCAGGTGGTTTTCACGGTGTCAACGATACCGATGATTTCGATCTCTTCGCCGACCTTGATCACGCCACGCTCAACACGGCCGGTAACAACGGTACCGCGACCGGAGATCGAGAACACGTCTTCCACTGGCATCAGGAACGTGCCGTCAACAGCGCGCTCTGGGGTTGGGATGTAGGTGTCCAGGGCTTCAGCCAGGCGCTCGATGCAAGCTTCGCCCATTTCGCCAGGCTGGCCTTCCAGTGCCATACGTGCCGAACCTTTGATGATTGGCAGGTCGTCGCCTGGGAACTCGTATTTGGAGAGCAGCTCGCGCACTTCCATTTCAACCAGTTCCAGCAGCTCAGCGTCATCAACCAGGTCGCACTTGTTCAGGAACACGATGATGTATGGAACGCCAACTTGGCGGGCCAGCAGGATGTGTTCGCGGGTCTGTGGCATTGGGCCGTCAGCTGCGGAGCACACCAGGATCGCGCCGTCCATCTGCGCAGCACCGGTAATCATGTTTTTGATGTAGTCGGCGTGGCCTGGGCAGTCAACGTGAGCGTAGTGGCGGTTAGCCGTTTCGTACTCAACGTGGGCGGTGTTAATGGTAATGCCGCGTGCTTTTTCTTCTGGAGCAGCGTCGATCTGGTCGTAAGCTTTCGCTTCGCCGCCGAATTTCTTCGACAGAACGGTTGCGATTGCAGCGGTCAGGGTGGTTTTGCCGTGGTCAACGTGACCGATGGTGCCAACGTTTACGTGCGGCTTAGTCCGCTCGAACTTTTCTTTTGCCATTTTAATTCTTCCTTAGAACTAGATATGTAAGGTCTGCCCGGCTGGAGGGTCGCTCCAGCCGGTCATAACAGGATTTTACTTCGATTTAGCGGTGATGATCGCGTCGGTCACGTGCTTAGGCGCTTCGGAGTAGTGCTTGAATTCCATCGTGTAGGTCGCACGGCCCTGCGTTGCGGAACGCAGAATGGTCGAGTAACCAAACATTTCGGACAGCGGTACTTCGGCCTTGATGATCTTGCCGCCGCCGCCTGGGATTTCATCCATGCCCTGCACCATACCACGGCGGGACGACAGGTCGCCCATCACGGTACCGGCGTAGTCTTCCGGCGTTTCCACTTCCACAGCCATCATTGGCTCCAGAATCACTGGGTTCGCGCGTTTGCAGCCTTCTTTGAACGCCATCGAGCCAGCCATGCGGAACGCGTTTTCGTTCGAGTCCACATCGTGGTACGAACCGAACGTCAGCGTCACTTTCACGTCAACCACTGGGTAGCCAGCCAGCACGCCCGAGGTCAGGGTTTCGCGCACACCTTTTTCAACCGCAGGGATGAATTCACGTGGAATCACACCGCCCTTGATCGCGTCGATGAACTCGAAGCCTTTGCCTGGTTCTTGCGGCTCAACGGTCACAACAGCGTGACCGTATTGACCACGACCACCGGACTGCTTAACGAACTTGCCTTCCACATCGGTCACTTGCTTGCGGATGGTTTCGCGGTAAGCAACCTGTGGCTTGCCGACGGTCGCTTCCACGCCGAATTCGCGCTTCATGCGGTCAACGATAATTTCCAGGTGCAGCTCGCCCATACCACCGATGATGGTCTGGCCCGATTCTTC
>JAIENA010000520.1 GCA_019751755.1 Burkholderiaceae bacterium
GCAGGCGATGCTGGATGCGGTGATCGAGTACCTGCCGTCGCCGCTCGACGTGCCCGCGATTGCCGGCCACGATGAAGACGACAACGCGATTGAACGCCATCCCACCGATGACGAACCGTTTGCGGCGCTGGCATTTAAAATCATGACGGACCCGTTCGTCGGGCAGTTGACGTTCTTCCGCGTCTATTCCGGCGTGGTCAATTCCGGCGACACGGTCTATAACCCGACCAAGCGCCAGCGGGAACGGCTGGGGCGCATCCTGCAAATGCACGCCAACGAGCGCAAGGAAATCAAGGAAGTGTATGCGGGCGATATCGCGGCGGCGGTCGGTTTGAAAGGTGTCACGACCGGCGACACGTTGTCGGCGCCGGACCACGTCATCGTGCTGGAAAAAATGATCTTCCCGGAACCGGTGATTTCCCAGGCGGTGGAACCGAAGACCAAGGCCGACCAGGAAAAAATGGGCATCGCCCTGAACCGGCTGGCACAGGAAGACCCGTCGTTCCGCGTGCACACGGACGAGGAATCGGGCCAGACCATCATGTCCGGCATGGGCGAATTGCACCTGGAAATCCTGGTCGACCGCATGCGGCGCGAATTCGGCGTCGAGGCCAGCGTCGGCAAGCCGCAAGTGGCATACCGGGAAACCGTGACGCGCCCGGCGCTTGATGTTGAAGGCAAGTTCGTCAAGCAGTCCGGCGGGCGCGGCCAGTATGGCCACGCGGTACTGACGGTGGAGCCGGCCGGGGCCGGCAAAGGTTATATTTTTGTCGACGCCATCAAAGGGGGCGTGATCCCGCGCGAATTCATCCCGGCGGTCGACAAGGGCATCCAGGAAACCCTGCAGTCGGGCGTGCTGGCCGGTTATCCTGTGGTGGACGTCAAAGTCACGCTGACGTTCGGCTCGTACCACGATGTCGATTCCAACGAAAACGCCTACCGCATGGCCGGTTCCATCGCGTTCAAGGAAGGCATGCGCCGCGCCGGCCCGGTATTGCTGGAGCCGATGATGGATGTCGAGGTGGAAATGCCCGAAGAATTCATGGGCAACGTGATGGGCGATTTGACGTCGCGGCGCGGTATGGTGCAGGGCATGGATGAAATCCCCGGCGGCGGCGGCAAACTGGTGCGGGCACTGGTGCCGCTGGCGGAAATGTTCGGCTATTCCACCACGCTACGCTCGCTGACGCAGGGCAGAGCGACGTACACGATGGAATTTAAACATTACGCGGAAGTGCCCAAGCACATCCTGGAGCAGATTGCCGCCACCGGCAAAGCCAAAGGGCACTGATGTCGACCGTGCAGCGGAAGTTTAGTTAGACATCCTGAATTTCAGCTGCACGGAAATCGCGCCATATAAGCGGTCTTTATAGCCGGGAATCACGGCAATATTGGCGCCGACACGCTGGTATTCATAGCTGATGGTCGGTATCACGGCGGGGAACCAGCCGCCATTGTGCGCGCGCGGATAGCCGTCAAAGGCCCCGGCCACCACACCCAGCCGCAGCGGGCCCAGCGCCACCGGCTGCCAGTACATGCCCGCATAGTTGGAATAACGGCGGTCACTGTTATAAAAACGTCCCGCAGTGGCCGACATCACGGTGGAAAAACGGTATTCCGCGCCCAGGCCATAGTTATTATTATTGAGCCCCTTGTCGCGATCAAAGTGGAAGGAGTAAAAGCCGGGATTGATCCACAGTTCGCTGAGCGGTGCGCTGTCGATGGTGTTGAATGGGTTGTCAGCGCAGGCAACCGATGGCATGACGGCACAAACCGCCATCGCCGCCATGGTGGCTACGATAGCACTGGGTCGCGGGAAAAATACGGGCATGGCATTCCTTCAATGGGCGGAATGCCGATTATAGCCACAGCCACGCGCTCCGTTGGCAACGGCCGCTGTGTACAGCATGAAATGTGGTGGACAAAACTATCGAACTGTCACAATAGTGTGGTGCCGCCCTCAGATTCCGCCAAATTTATATATGTAATATATCGGTTTGCCACGTACACTGTTACTAAAGGTAAATAAATTGGTCCTGCGTGTGTCTCCAGCAGGGATCATGCCAGTAAGTCGGGCCTCCACTGCCCGCGCCTGCGGCAGCTCGGTGCACGCCCGGTTCACCAGGTTTTCCATTAGACCAATTAGCGAGGTAATACCATGCGTAACAATCTGCCCGTCACCGACAGGGAATATGAACTGAGTGATACCGAGACCATCGTCTCCACCACTGATCTTGATGGCAATATCACCTACGCCAATCCCTACTTTATCCGGGTCAGTGGTTTCACCAAAGAAGAGTTGCTTGGCGCGCCACAAAACATCCTGCGCCACCCGGATATGCCGGTTGAGGCCTTTGCCGATCTCTGGTCCACGATCCGGCGCGGACAGGCCTGGACCGGCCTGGTTAAGAATCGCTGCAAGAACGGTGACTTTTATTGGGTCAATGCCAATGTCACACCAGTCATGGAGGCGGGCCGCATTGTCGGGTACATGTCCGTGCGGACCAAGCCCAGCCGAAGCGAAGTGGCTGCGGCGGACGCGCTCTATCGCCAGTTCAAGGAGGGCAACGCGCGCAAGGCCGCCATCAAACAAGGCAGTGTGGTCGGCACCGGCGTGCTGGCGCGTGCCGCAGCGTTGCACAATCTGTCGCTTGCCAATAAAACCACCGTGATGCTGGGCAGCGCCATGTTGCTGGTACTGGCAGCGCTGCTGTGGCCATATGTCGCCTCCGCCGAATTGGGTCAGTCGTGGTGGAGCGCCGGTCTCGGGGCCACCGCCTTGCTGATGATGGCCAGCTACTGGCTCATGATCCAGCAATCGGTGCTGGCCCCGCTGCGGCACGCCAGACTGGCCTGCCAGACGATGGCTGGCGGCGACATGACTTTCGAAGTACACACCGAACGTCAGGATGAAATGGGCCAAATGTTGCGTTCCTTGCGGCAGTTGGGCATCAATTTGCGCTCCATCGTTGGCGATGTCCGCAGCAATTTCGAAGAGATCAGCACGGCCACCGGTGAAATTGCGGCCGGCAACATGGACCTGTCCGGACGCACCGAGGCCCAGGCATCGGCACTGGAGGAAACCGCATCGAGCATGGAGCAACTGGCCTCGACGGTGCAGCAGAATTGCCAGCACGCGGCCCAAGCCAGCAACATGGCCAGCGAGGCGATGCGTATCGCCAGTGATGGCGGCCTTGTTGTCGCCAATGTCATCCATACCGTGGGCGAGATTGGGAACGCGTCGAAGAAAGTCACGGATATTATCGGCATTATCGAGGGCATCGCATTTCAGACCAATATCCTGGCCCTCAATGCGGCGGTGGAGGCGGCGCGGGCGGGTGAGCAAGGGCGTGGTTTCGCTGTCGTCGCGACCGAAGTGCGCAACCTTGCCCAGCGCAGCGCGGCAGCCGCCAAGGAAATCAAGGACATGCTCGCGGTCTCCGCCAGCAGGGTCAACGCAGGGGTGACGCTTGCCGAGCGTGCCGGCGACACGATGGAAGAGATGATCGCCTCGGTACGCCGGGTGACGGGCGTGATGGGCGAGATTGCGGCAGCATCGGCGGAGCAGAGCACCGGCATTGAGCAAGTGAATACCGCAGTCCTCCAAATGGATGAAGTAACGCAACAGAATGCCGCATTGGTCGAACAGGCTGCCGCTGCCGCGGTCAGCCTTGAAGAGCAGACGGCCAATGTGGTGCAAGCGCTTGACGTATTCAAGTTGGTAGCCACCAGCAAATGGGGTGCTTCGCCGCTAGTCAAACCGTCCTCGCCGGGTGCGGCACGTGCCAGAGCGCATCCCTTGCCGCGTCTTGGCACCCGTGCCTGACGGTCCAGTCCACCATGGCAAGGATGTATATGAAGGCAACTTCCAGTACGACGTCCGCCTCGGGCAATTTTTTTGCAGGACAAGCGCCGTTGCTGGCAAGTGAGGCGCCGCTCGGCGCCGAACTCTTGCTGGGCACGCTCGACGCGCATACGATCCTGGTCGTGACCGACGCCTGCGGCATCATCCGTCGCGTCAATGACAAGTTTTGCCAGATTTCGCAGTATGCGAGAGAAGAGCTCATCGGCAAAACCCATGCGATCGTTCATTCCGGCCATCACCCCACTGAATTCTTTGCACACATGTGGCGTACGATTGCGGCAGGACAGGTCTGGACCGGCGAAATCTGCAATCGCGCCAAAGACGGCTCCCTGTATTGGGTCTATACCGTGATCCTGCCCTGCCTCGATGCGATGGGACAGCCGGCGCAGTATATCGCTATCCGAACCGATATCACCGCGCGCATCATGGCAGAACAATTTTCACTGGCCGATGCGGCGGACGCGCGCCGGCAAGCTGCGCTATCCAGGCGCGAAGTGGAAGACCTGCAGACCGCGCTGGATGCCCACGCCATTGTGGCGGTGACCGATACGCGCGGCATTATCCGTCGCGTCAACGATAAATTTTGTCAGATATCCCAGTACTCACGTGAGGAATTAATCGGACGTACGCACAATATCATCAACTCCCGTCACCACTCGCCGGAGTTCTTTTCGACATTGTGGCGTACGATCAAATCGGGGCAGGTCTGGACGGGGGAGATTTGTAACCGTGCCAAGGACGGCTCTTTGTACTGGGTATACACCACGATCGTCCCCTTCCTGGATGGATGGGGCAGGCCGTTGCGGTATACGGCGATTCGGGCCGATATCACCGAACGCAAATTGGCCGAGCAGGCTGCCCAGCACATGGCTTTTTACGATGTCCTGACCGATTTGCCGAACCGGCGTATGTTGCTCGAGCAGTTGCAGCGGTTTCTGAGCAGCTCCTCGCGGACGGGGCATGTTGGGGCACTGATTTTCATTGACCTGGATAACTTTAAGCGTATCAATGATACCTTGGGGCACTATGCCGGTGACTTGTTGCTCAAGTCGGTCGGGCTTCGGCTCAGTCATCTTTTCCGTCACTGTGATGTCGTGGCACGTTTTGGCGGCGATGAGTTTGTCGTCTTGCTCACCGAGCTGGGGTATAACTTAAGTTACGCGTCCAGCAGCGTCGGCGACATCGGAACCTCCGTTCTTGCCAGCCTGGCTGAACCCCACGAGATCGGCAAAAAGGACTTGTCCATCACGGCGAGCGTTGGTGTTGTGATGCTGTCCGGTGAAGATAGCGCGCCCGAAGAACTGCTTAAACAGGCTGATATCGCGCTGTATCAGGCGAAAGCGGCGGGTCGCAACCAGATTTGCTTCTTTGATCCGGTTCTGCAAGCCGAGATCACGGCCGCGGCGGCGATGGAAGACGATTTGCGCCAGGCAATCGCGCTCAGGCAACTGCGCCTTTTCTACCAGCCGCTCGTCGATCAGCATCAGGTCGTGGTCGGCTATGAAGCGTTGATCCGCTGGGAGCACCCGGAGCGGGGCATGGTTCCTCCGGCCCAGTTTATTCCGATGGCCGAACAGACCGGATTGATCCTGCCGATCGGTAGCTGGGTACTGAATGAAGCGTGCCGCCAGCTTGCACGTTGGGCGCTGATACCAGGCAAAGCCGACCTGACCATCTCCGTGAATATCAGTCCGCGCGAATTTCAATTGCCCGATTTTGAGCAACGGGTCCAAGATGCCATCGTCGGCGCTGGCGCCCCGGCCGACCGCCTGAAGCTGGAAGTGACGGAAGGAATGTTACTGAAGCATCTGGAAAGCATCAGCCAAAAGATGCACGCCTTGCGCAAGTTCGGCGTACGCTTTTCGTTGGATGACTTTGGCACCGGCTATTCCAGCTTGCGCTATCTAAAACTGCTGCCGCTTTCGCAGTTAAAAATCGACCAGTCCTTTGTGCGCGACCTGGAAACCGATCCGAACGACGTCGTCATCGCACAAACCATCGTACAGCTGGCGAAGTCCCTGGCGTTGCAGGTCGTGGCCGAGGGCGTGGAAAACGTCGCCCAAATGGACATACTGCGTGGTTTCGGATGCCAGCTTTTTCAAGGCTACTTGTTTGGCCGGCCAATGCCGCTGGCGATTGAGTAGGGACCGTGCGGTGAACTGACTTGTATAGCACAATGCGCTGATCGCATTTCTCTCCAACTGTCACAATGTTGCGCCACCGTGTCACAAATTGCGCTGACTCAATAATATTGTTTTTAGCACTTTTCTGAGTGCTATATTGCATTACGGAGACTGGCGCACCGCCATGTCGTCTCACTCTGATCGTCCCTGCCTGACTACAGCATGTCACGGTGACCCCCTGTCGCCGTCAATCCTTGTTTTGCCCAGTTTCAGAACTGACGGAGGTTGCCATGATGCGTTTCCTGAACCAGTTGCTCCTGTGGCGCAAGTTCGCCATTCTTGCCGTGATGGGGTGCATCCTCGTCAGTGTCCCCAGCTTCCTGTATATACGGGATTCCTATGAAACGCTGGACGCGGCGCGCATGGAGACACTGGGCACGGTACCCGCCAAGGCCATGCTGCGCACCTTGCAACTGACGCAGCAAAGCCGCGGCTTGTCGGCGCTGGTGCTGGGCGGCAAAAAAGATAAAACGTCGGAACTCAAGACCAAGCAAATCGAAGCGGAACGTGCGTTTGCCAACGTCCAGCGGCTACTGGCCCAACGGGTCAAAGACCAGACCATTATCGCCGCCTGGAATGAAGCCCACATGCAATGGAAAGCGCTGGCCGGTGATGTGGCCAACGCGCGCATCAACGGCAAAACCAGCACCGACGCGCATACGGCGCTGGTGGCGAAACTCATGACTGTCCTGGACATGGTGTGCGACCACTTCCTGTTGACGCTCGATCCGGATGTCGACAGTTATTACCTGATTTTCGGCTCCCTGTACCACTTGCCGGCGTTGACCGAAGACCTGGGACGGTTGCGCGCACGGGGCGCCAATTATCTGACCCAGCCGAAAGTCGCGCTGGAAGAGCGCGCCGCGCTGAGCGCGCTGCTGGAAAAAGCCGGCGAACACCATAACGCGATGAGTACCGCCTTCACAAAGGCCGGTAATGCCAATCCAGCCCTGCGTGAAAAGCTCGGCCGCATCATGGAAGACAGCCTGGGTGAGGCGCAGCAAGCCATGCAACTGGCCGATACCCACCTGATCAGCGCCGACAAGATCGAATTCCCGCCCACCGAATATATGACACAATTCAGCAAGGCCATCGACAACCAGTTCAAGCTGCTGGACCTGGCCATGGTGGAACTGGATCAATTGCTGCAAGCACGCGCCGACCGCCTGACGCGCGCGGTCTATACGCTACTGGCGTCGGTGGCCGGGGTTTCCCTGCTGGCCGGGTGGCTGGGCTTCCTGATCACCATTTCCATTACCCGGCCACTGCGCGAAACCGTGCGGATTTCGAATGCGATCGCCGAGGGGGATTTGAGCCACCGCGTGGTATGCGACCGGTCCGATGAAATCGGCCAGGTACAGCAGGCGATCGGCAATATGTCCGATAAATTGCGCGGTACCCTGGACGATGTGGGCCGGGTCATGGGCGCCATGGCGTCTGGCGACCTGAGTCAGAAAATTGAACGCCAGTACGAAGGCGCGTTCGCCACGCTGAAAAACCACACCAACGAAACGGTGTCCAAGCTCAGTGCGGTCGTGGCCGACGTCAATATCGCAGCCCAATCCATCGCCGCCGCATCGGGACAGGTTAGCCAGACCGCGATGGCGCTGTCGCAGGCGGCGACCGAGCAGGCCGCCAGCGTGGAGGAAACCAGCGCGTCGCTGGAACAAATGACGGCGTCGATCGTGCAAAACACGGAAAACGCGAAAGTCACCGATGGCATGGCCAGCGGCGCGTCGTCCGAAGCGTCGGAAGGCGGACAAGCCGTGCAAGCGACCGTCAAGGCGATGAATGAAATCGCCAGCCAGGTCAGCATCATTGATGACATCGCCTACCAGACCAACTTGCTGGCGTTGAACGCCGCCATCGAGGCGGCCCGTGCCGGCGATCAGGGTAAAGGTTTTGCCGTGGTGGCGACCCAGGTGCGCAAACTGGCGGAACGCAGCCAGGACGCCGCCAAGGAAATCGGCGTGGTGGCCCGCTCCAGCGTGGTGCTGGCGGAAAAAGCCGGCCAGTTGCTGGACCAAATGGTCCCCAAGAGCAAGAAAACTTCGGACCTGGTGCAGGAAATCGCCGCCGCCTCCGAAGAGCAATCGCTGGGCGTGGGCCAGATTAACAGCGCGGTCAGCCAGTTGAACGTGACGACCCAGCAAAACGCGGCCAGCTCCGAGGAATTGGCGGCCACCGCGCAGGAAATGAATGCGCAGGCCGAAGTGTTGCGCAAGGTGATGGGCTTCTTCAATAACGGCCATGCCCCGACGCCGGTGCCGGCCTCGCCCGCCGTGACCAGAAGCGGCGCCGATGTGCATCAGATCAAGCTGGTGCATTTGAATCGCATGACGGATACGGCGCCGGAAGGCCTGCAGGAGTCCAGTTTTGTCGCGTATTGAGCGAGGGACGCGACGCCCGCCGCCCCCATAGCGAGCCGCCGATGCAGGCATGGCGGCTCGTCAGCGGTTGATGGCGCAATTGCAGGCGTCGTTGGTTGCTTCGTTGGCGGCTTCGTTCTGTGAGTAGTTGACAGTAATGTGACAAATGTCGCACAATGCTCCGTATTGTCACATACGTTGCATTGGAGTCGCCATGACCGTCCCATCCGTTCCTTCCGCCCCGGCGGTCCCATCCGCCACGGAGCTGTGCGTATTAAAGGCGCTGTGGAAGCGCCAGCCGCAAAGCACCCGTGAAATCCATGACATGGTGGCGCAGGAGCTGGGGTGGACTTTGTCGTCCACCCGCAAAACCGTTGAGCGCATGTTGGACAAGGGCATGGTCAGCCAGGCTTCGGTGCACGGCGTGCAAGTGTATACGCCGGTGCTGGAGAAGGTTGGCACGCTGGCCGCGTTTGCCCGGGATTTCGGGCGGCGCGTGATGGAGCTCGACGCGCCGTTGCCGGTGGCGATGTTCACCGGCAGCAAACTGGTGGATGCCACCGAGTTGGCCGAGCTGGAGCACATGCTCAATGCCTGGCCCGATGATGAAGAAGGCGGCGCCCAGTGAACACGGTTGATGCCATGGATCTGCTGCTGGTGCGCTTCCTGCTGGCGAGTCTGGCCAGCATGGCGGCGGGTCTGGCGGTCTGGGCGCTGTGCGGGCTGCTGCGCCGCCTGTTGCCGGCGCTGGCGTTGCAGCGCATGGGCTGGCTGTTGGCCCAGGTGACGGTGGTGGCGGTGTTCCTGTTAACGTTGGCGCCACAACCGCAGCGCCAGCGCCTGGTGCCGCCGGTCGATATCGAAGCGGTCGACGCCGCCGTGACCCGTTACCTGGCGCCGGCAATCCGGAGCGAGGCCGCGCCGGCGCCGGTGTCCGTCAACACGTCACCGCAGCAACAAACAGCCTCATGGCTGGTGGCGGGCGCGCAAGCGTGGCTGCTGGTCTATCTGTTGGGGCTGGCCTGGCAAATCAGCAAATTCTGGCGCGCCCAGCGCTTGCTGGCACGGCTGGCGGCCGGTGGCATTCCGCTCGGAGCGGGCGGTGAGTTGAATACGGCAGTACCCACCGGGACGGCAACCCGACTGTCCGCAGGCGTTCCGGTCATCGAAGTCGATGCGCCCGTCTCGCCGATGTTGCTGGGCCCCTATAAACCTTGTTTGCTGCTGCCGCGCCATTTACGTGGGTTCGACCCGCTGCAGCAAAGTTTAATCGTTGAACATGAATTGACGCACTGGCGCCGCCGCGATTTGCACTGGATGCTGGCGGGCGTGGTGTTGCAGACCTTGCTGTGGTTTAACCCGTTCATGCGTTCTCTGCGCGCCAGCTTGTTGTGGGCGCAGGAACTGGGCTGCGACCGGGATGTGCTGCGCGGCCGTTCGATGCAGGAACGTAAAGCCTATGCGGCGGCGCTGGTGGCGCAATTGAAATGGCAGTGCCAGCCTGGCGCGGTGCCCGGCCAGGCGGCGCTGGCGTTTGGTGGCGTCAATACCGATACCGTCAAGGCCCGAATTGGCCTGATCCGGACGCCCGCACCGCCGGCCCATCCATTGCGGGTGCGCTGCGCCGCCATCGGCGCGCTGGCCGTGGCCGCCACCGGAGGCTATGCCTTGCAACCGGCGCTGGCCTGGCAGGGCCCGGCAGCGCCAGCCGGCCTGGTTCAATGCCTGGCGCTGGCCGACGCCGCCACCGGCCAGTCCTTGCTGCGCCAGGGGCAATGCGACGTCCGCGTCACGCCGGCCTCCACCTTCAATATCGCGGTCAGCCTGATGGGTTATGACAGCGGCATGCTGAAAGACGAGCAAACGCCTCGACTGCCATTTCGCGCCGGGTATCCGGACTGGAATGAGGCGTGGCGCGCCAGCACTGGTCCGGCCGAATGGATCCGCAATTCCACGCTCTGGTACGCCCAGCAAGTGACCCAGGATCTCGGTGCGGCGTCCTTCCAGCGTTATCTGGACCGTTTTGGCTATGGCAACCGGAACGCGGCGGGCGATGCGGGCGCCGCCAACGGGCTGACCATGTCGTGGGTGAGTTCGTCACTGAAGATTTCCACCGACGAACAAGTGGCGTTCCTGCGCCGCCTCGTCAACCGCGACCTGGGCGTGGCGCCGCACGCCTATGACATGACCAGCCGTTTGTTGAAGGTGCGGACCTTGCCCAATGGCTGGCAGGTGTATGGCAAGACCGGCACCGCTTCTCCGGTTGGGCCGGATGGCAAGGATGACCGCGACCACGCCTACGGCTGGTTTGTCGGCTGGGCCGTTAAAGGCGAGCGCACAATCGTGTTCGCCCGCCTCGACCAGGATCGGCAAGCGCATGCAGAATCGGCAGGCCCGCGCGCGCGCGAAGCGTTATTGCGGGATTTGCCCGCGCAACTCGATGCGCTGTAGGGCGATCGCTTTGCGCATTCGTCACTGAGTTTTTCCCACTGATTTTTTATCCGGCACGCGGCGCAAGTCGCCGTGTTGCCGCTTCACGTCCGTACCTTGTACCCCATTCACACAGAAGGAGATTGAGCATGCAAAAAACCACCCGCTTACGCCAGATGGTGCTGGCCCTGGCCGCGTTGTGCCCCCTGGCCGCCCAGGCCGCGCCGGACGCCGCCGCGCTGCGGCAAGCCATCGACGCGGCGGTCGCACCCGTCATGGCGCAGTTCAATGTCCCGGGCATGGCCATCGCCGTCACAGTCGACGGCCAGCAACGGTTTTTCAACTATGGCGTTGCCGCGCGCGACAGCAAACAGCCCGTGACGGAGTCGACACTGTTCGAATTGGGCTCGAACAGCAAGACGTTTACGGCGACGCTGGCAGCCTACGCCCAGGAGTTGGGCAAGTTGGCGTTGATTGATCATCCCGGCAAATACGTGCCGCAATTGAAGGGCAGTGCGCTGGACAAGGCCACCTTGCTGCACCTGGGCACGTACACGGCGGGCGGCTTTCCGCTGCAAATCCCGGACCATGTAAAAACCCAGGGCCAGTTGTTCAGTTATTTTCAGCACTGGCAGCCGGACGCCGTCCCCGGCAAGCAGCGCAATTATTCAAATCCCAGCATCGGCTTATTCGGCCACATTGCCGGTTTGGCGCTGGGCGGCGGCTATGCCGACGCGGCGGAACGCGACCTGTTCCCGCAACTGGGCTTGCAGCACACTTACATCCGCGTGCCGCCATCGGCCATGGCCAGTTACGCGTGGGGATATTCAAAAGACAAGGCGGTCCGTGTCCAGCCTGGTTTGTTCGATCATGAAGCCTACGGCGTCAAATCCACGGCGGCCGACATGATCCGCTATGTGCAGTTGCAAATCGACCCGTCGCGCCTGACACCGGCGCTGCAGCGGGCAGTGCAGGCCACCCATACCGGTTACTTCAAGGCCGGGCCCATGACGCAGGGTCTGGGATGGGAGTCGTACCCATATCCGGTCAGCCTGGAGCAACTGTTGCAAGGCAATTCCAGCGATATGGCGTGGGAACCGCAGCCGGTGCAGGCGGTGCCGGCAGCACCAGCGGCCGCCACCGCAGTTGCCCTGTACAACAAGACCGGCTCCACGGGCGGCTTCGGCAGCTATGTCGCCTTTGTCCCCGCGCAAAAAATCGGTGTCGTGCTGCTGGCCAATCGGGCGTATCCGAATGATGCGCGGATCAAGCTGGCGTATGCGATCTTGAATCAGCTGGCCCCGGCGGCAAGGTAAATGGTTTCGTTGCGAGGCCCGCACGCATCGCAATGATGCAATGATGGAATTTCTTGTGATGCGTCACATTTATTGGTGGGTGACGCTATTTTTTTGTGACGCATCACGTTAAATCCGCGTCTTGCTGGGGTTTGAGGTGCCGTGGAACGGAAAACCGGGTTAAGGAAAATTATTGTTTCGGCCACGGCACGGCCACGCGGTGCATTGCATACAAACTCAAACCGGAGCTCTGAGCTAAAACCGACGAAAGTTTCACACTCTCCATTTGGGGGCGTCTCAGAAAACGAAAAAACCGTACGTTATCCCTCGCCGAGCTTCAGCATGTTTGCCGAACCAATTCAAGGAATGAGTGCAGGACAGGCGACTGATTGCACTCCAAATAGGCGACAGCGACACCCATCGACAGCCTCTTGTGTTCTTCTTTCAGTTCCCGGAAGATTACCCCTTGGTACTTGACTTTCCGCAGCGACGCCGGGATCAGCGCTATGCCTTGTCCCTCGGAAATCAGTCCTAGCATGATGTGATGGTCTGGCGGTTCCGGGATGACGTTGGGCTTGAAGGCGATCTGCTCGAAAAACGCCTGGCAGTGGTCGTAGAAGCCCGGATTCAGTCGGCGCTCGAACCAGAACATCGGTTCGCCGCGCAGGTCATCGAAACCGAGCCTGCGTTTCTGGGCGAGCCGATGGTTGGCGGGCAAGGCAACCACAAGGGGTTCCTCAAGGATTGTTTCTACGGTCAAACCCTGGGTGTCGGTATACAAGCCGATAAAGGCGGCGTCCATGGTCCCGTTCTTGATGTCCCGAACGAGGCTGATCGAATGCTTGCCCTTAGTGACGATGCGCCAGTTCGAGTAGCGTCGACGCAGACGATCGAGCACGTCGGGGATTGCGCTGCGGTCGAACACGGTCGTGTAGCCCACGACAAACTGCCCACCGTTCGCACCGCGTGCCGCCTTGGCCACAGCAACCGCTTTTTCCGCCTGAAGCAGCGTTCGCCTCACTTCCGGCAGGAATGCCGCCCCGGCTTCAGTCAAAGCGACCCCTGACTTGTTCCGCAGGAATAGCTCCACTCCCAGTTGATCTTCCAACTGGCGGATCTGCCTGCTCAACGGGGGTTGCGAGATGTGCAGTCTCAGCGCTGCGCGTCCGAAATGGAGTTCCTCACTCACCGCCAGGAAATAGCGAAGCTGTCGCAGATCAATGGATTCGTTCATACCGAAAAGGTATCACGAAAATGGTATTGGATGCGTTGCGCAGCAAGACATAAAGTGCGCTCACTACTCAACGTAAGGGAAACGGACATGAATAACGAACGCTATCTGCGAGGCTGGGCCAAGCTCAAGGAAGTCGATGGCCAGGCGGGCGAAAACGTCATTGAAAGTCTGCGCGACATCGCTCCTGACTTTGCGCGGCTGCTCATCGAATTTCCCTTTGGTGACATCTATTCGAGGCCCGGCCTCGATCTCAAAACAAGGGAACTTGCCGTAGTGGCGGCGCTCACCGCACTGGGCACCGCTGCACCTCAGCTCAAAGTGCATATCCACGGCGCGCGGAACGTTGGCTGTTCTGAACAAGAGATCGTCGAAGTCATCATGCAAATGGCAGTCTATGCTGGATTTCCTGCTGCACTCAACGGTCTATTCGCTGCAAAGGAGGTATTTTCGCATCAAGACTAACGATGTGAATTTCTTGACATATGCCGCGAAGGGTCATGGAGTTTCCCTGGCACTTTCGTTTCTTGGAGGCACATCTTGCACGGTCAACGCATCGGTTATATCCGGGTCAGCAGTTTCGACCAGAACCCGGAGCGCCAACCCGAATTGCAGCCTTGCCGCAGTCGTCACGGCTGATGCCGCTGATGATCGTCAGCGCCCGGAGTGGGTACGGATTTCAAGGCAACGAGGCCAGCAAGGTGGTCGTCACCATGCCATCCGTCGCAATGACGAGCTGGTAGACCCGGTCAAAATCCGTTTCCAGGAAAGGCATGCCCGGTTCACCGCCCAGCAAGCGGATCAGGTCGGGCAGTGTGTCGGTATGGCCGACCACCAGGACATTGCCGCCCAGCGCCAGCAATTGGCGGGCAAACGCCGCCTGCGTGCCGGGCTCATAGCTTTGCACCGGCAGCGCCACGCGGGTGGCCAGCGCGTCGGCGGTTTGCCGGGCGCGGCGGAACGGCGTCGCGTAGATATGGGCAATCCCGGCGCGACGCAGCATCGTCGCCAGATTGCGTGCGCGCAGCATGCCCCGTTCGGACAGTTCAGGGTCGGGACCGGAGATTTTTTCCGCATGGCGCGTCAGGTAAATCACCATCGGCGCCGGCTCTGTGGGGGCAGCTCCGGGCTTCATGCGCGCGGACGCTGCTTGTGGAACACCAGCGGGCTGTAGGGGACAGCCGACGGCGGCGGCGAATTCAGGATATTGGTTTTCATCGCACCCACCACGTGCATTTCACACGGTTTGCAGTCGAAGCGCAGCGTATAGGTTTCCTCGCCGGATACCAGCGTCATTGGCTCGGCACGGACCTGGCCTTGCACGCCTTGTACACCCTTGGCCTGCTTCGGGCACAGGTTGAACGAGAAGCGCAGGCAGTGCTTGGTGATCATCAGTGGCACTTCGCCCGGTTCTTCGTGCGCTTCATACGCGGCGGCAATCAGTTGCACACCGTGCTTGTGATAAAACGCGCGGGCTTTTTCGTTGTAGACGTTGGCCAGGTAGCTCAGTTGGGTGTCCGGATAGATCGCCGGCGGTTCCACCGGTGCCTTGCGCTCGGGACGCTCCCACGACGCCAGGCGCAGCGCTTCATGCGCGGCCACGGCGTCGCGGCGCAAACCGTTGATGGCGCCAGCCGCCACGAACCATGGCTGCGACAGCGACAGGACAATCTCTTTGGCCGCAAACATGGTGTTGCCCAGCTTGCCCAGGTGCGAACGCAGCGACGCTTCGGCCTGTTCGGCCTGCTGCGCCGGCTGCAGCGCAATGGCGGCCTCGGTCACACTATATAAACCGTCTTCGTCCGAGATGGCCAGGCGCAGGCCGCCTTCACACTCCGACAATTCCAGGCTGACCTCGACTTTGCGCTCGGACGATTTTTTGTTGAGCGCCGCTTCCCACTGGCGGTCGCCATTGCGGTTGATTTCCAGATCGACCCGCAGGCCGGTCAGCGAGCTGATCGCTTCATTTGGGAACACGCGCCACAACTGGCCGTCATCCTGTTCACCCAGCAACTTGACGGTATTGGCCTGGATGCCTTCGGTGTTGCGCTTGTTCATGTAATTCAGACCGTCGCCATTGGACATCGGCGCATTGGTCAGCATGTCGAAGTGGTCCTTGCCGATGCGCAGCACGGTGCCCAGTTTGACGCCGACATATTTCGGCGAATCGAAGGCGCCGATATCGTCCTGGCGACCGGTGGCAAAGTAATCGGTGTGGCCACGGTGGAAGTTTTTATCGACGTCCGGGGTGAAAAACACCTCGGTGTGGCCACTGGAGGCGCGCGCGAACTCGGGGCGGCGTTCCAGGATTTCATCGAGCAGCAGGCGGTAATGGGCCGTGATGTTTTTCACGTAGCCCATATCCTTGTAGCGGCCTTCGATTTTCAGCGAGCGGATGCCGGCGTCGATCAGCGCTTCCAGGTTGCGGCTTTGATCGTTGTCTTTCATCGACAGCAAGTGCTTTTCATAGGCGACTACGCGGCCCTGGCTATCCGACAGCGTGTAGGGCAGGCGGCACGCCTGTGAACAGTCGCCGCGGTTGGCGCTGCGGCCGTTGTCGGCGTGCGAGATGTAGCACTGGCCGGAAAACGCCACGCACAGCGCGCCATGGACAAAATATTCCAGCGGCGTGTCGACTTGCGCGCGGATTTCGCGGATTTTCTCGATCGTCAGTTCGCGCGCCAACACCAGCTGGGAAAAGCCGGCATCGCCAAGGAACTTGGCTTTTTCCACCGTGCGGATATCGCACTGGGTACTGGCGTGCAGCTGGATCGGCGGCAAATCCATTTCCAGCAAGCCCATGTCCTGGATAATCAGCGCATCGACGCCGGCTTCATACAGTTGCCAGATCTGCTGGCGCGCCAGGTCCAGTTCCGCGTCGTGCATAATCGTGTTCATGGTCACGAAAATGCGGGCACGGTAGCGGTGTGCGAATTGCACCAGCGACGCGATGTCGGCCAAAGTATTGCTGGCATTATGGCGCGCACCAAAGGCCGGACCGCCGATATAGACGGCGTCGGCGCCATGCAGGATGGCTTCGCGGCCAATTTCAGCGGTTTTGGCGGGCGACAGCAGTTCTAGCTGGTGGGATAACAGTGACATGGCGTGATCCAGAGTAAAAGGCTCGGCTTTGACGAAGGCGGAAATTATAGCCAGATCAACGGCTTATGTCATTCGGAATGACCCGCCGAGACGATATTTTGCCGATTTTCGGCTGTCGTTGTGGCACTGTTTCTGTTATCCCAAGGATTCAGGCGAACATTTCACCTTTCACCTTTCACATTTCCCACTGCACCTTCAATGTCATGCCCTTGCTGGCGCCCGGCAGCGCGCCGTTGGCGTCGGTGGTGGCGCCCAGCGAAATGACGCGGCCATGGCGTGCCGTGTGTTTATAGAGCAGCGAACGGTGGCGGTATTGTTCGCTCCACGGATCGAGCACCGGGCCGGGCAAGCGCTCGGTCGACGTGTTTTGCACGATCATGCGCAGCGCGTCACGCGGACTCGCATGCAGCGTGCCGACCCAGCGCCAGCCATAATCAATATAGTCCTGGCGATCGGCGTGCTTGACCCAGACCCGGTTCCAGCGGTGGTCCGATTCCAGGCTCCAGCCCGCTGGCAGAGGGAAGCGCAGCGCGGCCTCCAGTTCCAGCGTGCCACCGCGACCGACACGGTCGGCGTCGACATCGAGTTGACGTCCCAGGCTCCATTCACCGCGCAGCTTGGTCAGCCACGGCAACGGCGAGCTTTCCACGCCCATGTGGACCGCCGGCACCTTGTGCAGCGCCAGCCCGGTGTGGCCACGTTGGCGGTCGATCCCGACATCGGCCCAGAAGCGGGTCTGGCGCGCGGTATAGAGCCAGATGCCGGGACGGATCCAGCGCTGTACCACCTCGCCGCCGGGCACACCGGCCAGCTGCGCGGACAAGGTGCGGTTCTCGTGCAGCCCCAGGTGTAACTCGGTTTCATAGGTTTCCAGCGCGGCGCCGACGTCAAAGCGTTGCGGTCCCAGGCGGCGGTTCAGCTGGAGTTCACCTTTGACGATGCCGGCCTGCGGCACAAAACCATTGTCATTGACGAACTGCGTGCCGATCACTTCCAGCTGCGCCATATTAAACCAGTGGTCCGACCGGTAATCGAGCTTGCCCCAGGCATAAGCGCCGCTGCGGGCGGGGCCCTGCGCGGGGGAGCGTACCGTTTCATCCTGTGGATCGAACAGCGCGCTGGTGCGCGACGCCATCACGGTCCACGCCAGTTGCAGGTGGCGGTCGCCACCGGACGGTTCGCCGGCCGCCTGGGTACCGACTGCCTGGCGCCATTGTCCATCGACACCCAGTACCGTGTTGCGGCCAAGACGGCCATAGTCGCGGTCGGACAGGAATACCCCCGTCACCGCGGTATCGCCGTGGCGACGCGCGCGCAGCAGGGTCGCGGTGCTGGCGCCGGCGGCGGCAAATTCGTGGGTTTCATAGGCGGCGCCACGCATGACGACGCCACCGGCCCGGTCCGACAGGCTCAGCGCGGTGGCGTCGGCGGCGGCGCCGCGCCACGTGGCACGGGCGCCCCAACGCGGATCGGCCACGGTGCGCGAATAAAACGAGGGCAAGCGCATGCCCAGCACATCGGCACTCTCGAGGAAAAAGCCGCGCTTTTCCGGCAGGCTGCGGGCGATTTGCGCGGTACCGGTGCTGGTCGGTTCATCGATTTCCACTTGAGAGAAATCCGGATTCAGCGTGGCATTGAACACCCAGTCGGCGCGCGGCCGGGCGTTGATGTCCAGGCCGAGGCTGGTCTGGCTGCTGCGCTTGCCGTAATCATTGTTGCGGCGGACCGTCAGTTCGGGCCGCAATTCCCAATAACGCCGGTCTTGCACCACCGGGATCACTTCCGCCATGCCGGCGATCTCATCCATTTCCGCAATAAAGTGCAGCGCGCCTTTGCGCAACGGCGCACTCAGCAGCAGCATGCCATCGGCTTGCGGCACGCTGCGCTCGATCATCAGGCGCCACGGGCGCGCTTCGCCATACGGGAAGCGCAGGCTGGACAGGGGCCAGCGGATTTCCATGGAATAGCCATCCTGCAGCAGGTGTACCGCGCTGTCCACCGGGAAATCCGGGCCCAGATCATCGTCGTCTTCATCGCTGCGATAAATACCGTCGCTCATGACGCCGGCCACGTTGACCCGCACAAATTGCGCGGAGCGACCGTGCCCGCTCGGGTCGATCCAGACGCCGATGTAATCCTGGTCGCGGTCCACCTTATCGCGCCGGGCGAGGGTGCCACGTGGC
Organism: Burkholderiaceae bacterium; assembly: GCA_019751755.1. GTDB lineage: Bacteria > Pseudomonadota > Gammaproteobacteria > Burkholderiales > Burkholderiaceae_D > Rugamonas. The sequence goes on from JAIENA010000520.1 coordinate 18,659, forward strand.
CGCTCTCCCGGCGCATGCCAGGCCCGAATGCCAAACACCAGCGCATCGCCATCGATCAAGACCCGCACCGAGGTGCGGTAGGCGTCTGGCGCCGGGGTACCGTCTTCCGGCTCGAACTGATAAAAGCGGTCGTTCTCCATCGCGTCAGCCCAGACCGGTTCGTCCAGGCGCCCATCAAGCTGTAAGGCCAGCGGCGTGCGGGAGACCAGGGCGGCAATACCGGGACGCTGTTCGGCCGCCTGAGCGGATAAGCCAAGGAGGAGGGTGCTCAAAACCAAGGTGGCGGGACGGCGAATCAACAGCGGCATGAGTATAAGAGACAATGCAAAATGCGGAATTATACATTTATCAACATGATGTATATACGAAATTTAAGTTGTCCGTATTTCCCAGCGACGCCATGTCGGAAGCGGGAATCGTGCGGGCCTTCGCCGGCCTGACATCGGCGCAGGCCGACACTGGAAAATGATACAGTCGCCATATTGTGCCAGCCATCCGGCGGCGCCAATTAAAAGTGACGCGTCACTAAAATTAACCATGCGGCTATTGATCCTGTCCGACCTGCACCTGGAAATTCGCCGCAATGACCCGCTCCCGCTGCGATGTGACCTTGAAGCCAGCCGCCCGGATGTGGTGATCCTGGCGGGCGACATTGACACCGGCGCCCGCGCGGTGCCGTGGGCGGCGCAGACCTTTGCCGGCTTGCCGGTGCTGTATGTGGCGGGCAACCACGAAGCGTACGGCCATGAGTTATTGGCCGTTGAATGCGAACTGCGGCAGGCCTGCGCCGCCACCGCCAATGTTCACTTCCTCAATTGCGACCAGCACGTGATCGGCAACGTGCGCTTCCTGGGCGCCACCTTGTGGACCGATTTCGCCTTGTTTGGCGTGGCGCGACAGGCCGCCGCCATGGCGCAGGCGGAGAAAGTCATGACCGATTATCGCCGCATCACGCTGGCGGCGCCGGCTACACGTGCGCTGCTGCCGGCCGATACGGCGCAGCTGCATGCGCGGCATAAAGCGTGGTTGACGGCCCGGCTCGATGAAGCGTGGGACGGCGCCACGGTGGTGATCACGCACATGGCGCCATCGCGGCGCTCGGTGGCGGCGCGCTATGCCGAGGATTTGACGTCGGCGTCGTTCGCGTCGCCGCTCGATGCGCTGGCCGCCAGGCCGGACTTGTGGATCCATGGCCATATGCACGACTCATTTGACTACCCGGTTGGGCCAGGCCGGGTGGTGTGCAACCCTTGCGGCTATCTGCTGCGCAGCGGCGCCCATGAAAATGCCGCCTTCGACGCCGGGTTCATTGTCGAGCTGCCAGCTAGGCGGGTTGCCGGAAACAACGGATAATAGCGGCCACATCAATTTTTGCACTATTTTTTGGATTCCCCATGGAAATTAAGGTCAACTTTCTCGACAAGCTGCGTCTTGAAGCCAAATTCGATGACTTCACGGTGGTGGCTGACCAGCCGATCCGCTACAAGGGCGACGGCTCGGCGCCGGGCCCGTTCGACTATTTTCTGGCGTCGTCGGCCCTGTGCGCCGCGTATTTCGTAAAACTGTATTGCTCGACGCGCGATATTCCCACTGAAAATATCCGTCTGTCGCAGAATAATATTGTCGATCCAGAAAACCGCTACAAGCAGATTTTCAAGATCCAGGTCGAGCTGCCGGCGGACATTTCCGACAAAGACCGCGAGGGAATTTTGCGTTCCATCGACCGTTGCACAGTCAAAAAAGTGGTGCAGACAGGGCCGGACTTTGTCATTGAAGCGGTCGACAACCTCGATGCCGATGCGCAGGCGCTGCTGACCTTGAAGCCCGATGCCGCCACTGCCACGTATATCCCGGGCAAGGATTTGCCGCTGGAGCAAACCATCGCCAACATGTCGGGCGTGCTGGCCAACCTGGGCATCAAGATTGAAATCGCGTCGTGGCGCAATATCGTGCCGAATGTGTGGTCGCTGCATATCCGCGACGCGCACTCGCCGATGTGCTTCACCAACGGCAAGGGCTCGACCAAGGAAAGCGCGCTGGCGTCGGCGCTGGGCGAATACATCGAGCGCCTCAATTGCAACCATTACTATGCCGGTGAATTCTGGGGCGAAGATATCGCCAACGCCGACTTTGTGCATTACCCCGACGAGCGCTGGTTCAAGCCAGGCCGCAACGATGCGCTGCCGAAAGACCTCCTCGATAAATACTGCCGCGACATTTATAACCCGGACGGCGAACTGCGCGGCTCGCACTTGATCGATACCAACTCCGGTAACGTCGAACGCGGCATTTGCTCGCTGCCCTTCGTGCGCCAGTCGGACGGCGAAGTCGTGTATTTCCCGTCCAACCTGGTGGAGAACTTGTTCGTCAGTAACGGCATGAGCGCGGGCAACACCTTGGCTGAAGCGCAGGTGCAGTGCTTGTCGGAAATCTTCGAAAGGGCGGTCAAACGCGAAATCATCGAAGGGGAAATCGCCTTGCCGGACGTGCCGCAGGAAGTGCTGGCGAAATATCCCGGCATCGTGGCCGGCATTAAAGGGCTGGAAGAGCAGGGCTTCCCGGTGCTGGTGAAGGACGCGTCGCTGGGCGGCATGTACCCGGTGATGTGCGTGACCTTGATGAACCCGCGCACCGGCGGCGTGTTCGCCTCGTTCGGTGCGCATCCAAGCTTCGAAGTCGCGCTGGAGCGCAGCCTGACGGAACTGCTGCAGGGCCGCAGTTTCGAAGGCTTGAACGATTTGCCACGCCCGACCTTCGTCAGCAACGCTGTGACGGAGCCGAATAACTTCGTCGAACACTTTATTGATTCGAGCGGCATCGTGTCATGGCGCTTCTTCAGCGCCAAGTCGGAATTCGATTTCGTCGAATGGGATTTCTCCGGCCACGGCGAAAACTCGAATGCCGACGAAGCGGCCACCCTGTTCGGCATCCTCAAAGACCTGGGCAAGGAAGCCTACATGGCCGTGTATGACCAGTTGGGCGCAATGGCGTGCCGCATCCTGGTGCCGGGCTATTCGGAAATCTATCCGGTGGAAGACCTGATCTGGGACAACACGAATAAGGCGCTGTTGTTCCGTGAAGATATCCTGAACTTGCACCGCCTGGACGATGACCAGCTGGAAGCGCTGCTGGAACGCCTGGAAAACAACGAGCTTGATGAGTACGGCGACATCGCCACCTTGATCGGCATCGAATTCGACGAAAACACGGAATGGGGCCAACTGACCGTGCTGGAATTGAAGCTGTTGATCAACCTGGCGCTGCAAAACTTCGAGGACGCCAAGGAGCAGGTCGAAACCTTCCTGCAGTACAACGACAACACGGTGGAGCGCGGCTTGTTCTATCAAGCGATGAACGCGGTGCTGGAAGTCGAGCTCGATGACGAGTTGGACCACGACGACTACGAAGTGAACTTCCGCCGCATGTTTGGTCATCCACGTATGGATGCGGTGTACGGTTCGATGGATGGCAGCGTGCGCTTCTTTGGCTTGACGCCGACCAGCATGAAGTTGGAGGGGCTGGAACGGCACCAGCGCAAGATTGATAGTTATAAGAAGCTGCATGTGGCGCGGGCGAGGGCGGCGGCAGGCGTTAAGTAAGCCCGTATCCAATGCGCGGCTGTCTATCTGGCG
>JAIENA010000266.1 GCA_019751755.1 Burkholderiaceae bacterium
TTGGTCGGGATCATGCTCATGGTGGCCGAACGGGCGCGGCGCAGGTCTTCGTGCATCACGTCGGACAGCACCTGGTCGTTGGTGTAAGCGTGCACGGTGGTCATCAGGCCGGTTTCCAGGCCGATCGCGTCATGCAGTGGCTTGACCAGCGGGGCCAGGCAGTTGGTGGTGCACGATGCGTTCGAGATCACGGTGTCCGACGCTTTCAGCACGCCGTGGTTGACGCCGTACACGATGGTCGCATCCACGTCCTTGCCGCCTGGTGCGGAGATGATGACTTTCTTGGCGCCGCCTTTCAGGTGGGCCGAGGCTTTTTCTTTGGTGGTGAAGAAGCCGGTGCACTCCAGGACCACGTCCACACCCAGTTCGCCCCATGGGATTTCAGCCGGATTGCGCTGTGCGAACACACGGATCGGATCGCCGTTGACGATCATGTTGTCGCCTTCGACCGTGACGGTGCCAGGGAATTTGCCGTGTGCGGTGTCATAACGGGTCAGGTGCGCATTCGATTTGGCATCACCCAGGTCGTTGATCGCAACGATCTGGATGTCATGCTTCTTGCCACCTTCGTAGAAAGCGCGCAGCACATTACGGCCGATACGGCCGTAGCCATTGATTGCAACTTTGATCGTCATACTTAGCTCCTGATTGAATAAAAAATATTGTTATGCAACCACTACAGATTTAACCTTGGCCACGACGTTGTCCACCGTGAAGCCGAAGTGCTTGAACAGCACGCCTGCAGGCGCCGATTCGCCGAACGTGTCGATACCAACGACGGCCCCTTCCAGGCCGACGTACTTGTACCAGAAATCGGTCACGCCGGCTTCGATCGCCACGCGTGGTACGCCCTTCGTCAGAACGCTGGCCTTGTAAGCGGCGTCCTGGCGGTCAAATACTTCGGTCGACGGCATCGACACCACGCGCACGGCGATGCCTTCAGCGGCCAGCGCGCTGGCCGCTTTGATGGCCAGTTCCACTTCGGAACCGGTGGCGATCAGGATCGCTTTGGCGTCCGCCACGTCGTTCAGCACATAGCCGCCACGGGCGATGTTGTCGATCACGGCCTGGCTGCGTTCCAGGTATGGCAGGTTCTGGCGCGAGAAGATCAGGGTGCTTGGACCGTTCTTGCGCTTGACCGATTCGCCCCATGCCACCATCGATTCGACGGTGTCGGCAGGACGCCAGTTGTCCAGGTTCGGGATCAGACGCATCGACGAAACGTGCTCCACCGACTGGTGGGTCGGGCCGTCTTCGCCCAGGCCGATCGAATCGTGCGTGAAGACGAACAGCGCGCGCTGTTTCATCAGGGCGGCCATGCGCAGCGCGTTGCGGCTGTAGTCCGAGAAGGTCAGGAAGGTCGCGCCGAACGGGATGTAGCCGCCGTGCAGGGCAACGCCGTTCATGATCGCCGACATGCCGAATTCACGCACACCGTAGTTGATGTGGTTGCCAGGCTGGCCGGAGCGCACTGGCACGATTTCTTTCCAGTTGGTCAGATTCGAGCCGGTCAGGTCGGCCGAGCCGCCCAGGAATTCCGGCAGCACCGGGGCCAGCGCCTGGATCGCGTTCTGGCTGGCTTTACGGGTGGCGATGGTTTCTTTCTTTTCCACCGTGGCGGCAATCGCCGCTTTCAGCACCTCATCGAAGTTTTCCGGCAGGTCGCCCGCCATGCGGCGTGCCAGTTCGGCGGCTTCTTTCGGGAATTGCGCCTGGTAGCCTTCCAGCTTGGCGACCCATTCCGCCTCGTGCTTGGCGCCCGCTTCTTTCGCGTCCCAGGCGGCGTACACGCCGGCAGGAATTTCAAACGGTGCGGCGTCCCAGCCGATGTATTCGCGCACAGCCGCGATTTCCTTGTCGCCCAGCGCGGCGCCGTGCACCTTGTCGCCGCCTTGCAGGTTCGGCGAACCTTTGCCGATGATGGTCTTGCAGCAGATCAGGGTTGGCTTGTCGGCTTGTTTGGCGGCGGCGATGGCGGCGGAAACCGCAGCCACGTCGTGACCGTCAACGTCGCGGATCACGTTCCAGCCGTACGCTTCGAAGCGCTTCGGCGTGTCATCGGTGAACCAGCCTTCGACTTTACCGTCGATCGAAATGCCGTTGTCGTCGTACAGGGCGATCAGTTTTTTCAGGCCCAGGGTGCCAGCCAGCGAGCACACTTCGTGCGAAATACCTTCCATCAGGCAGCCGTCGCCCAGGAATGCATAGGTGTGGTGGTCGACGATATCGAAGCCCGGCTTGTTGAACTCAGCCGCCAGCAGCCATTCCGCCAGCGCCATGCCGACCGCGTTGGCGATACCCTGGCCCAGCGGGCCGGTGGTGGTTTCCACGCCCGGGGTGATATCGACTTCCGGGTGGCCCGGGGTCTTCGAGTGCATCTGGCGGAAATCACGGATGTCATCCATCGTCACGGCGTAGCCTGCCAGGTGCAGCAGCGCGTAGTGCAGCATCGAGCCGTGGCCGTTCGACAGCAGGAAGCGGTCGCGGTTAATCCATTTCGGATTGGTCGGGTTATGACGGTGGTGGCCGCTCCACAGCGCCACCGCGATCTCGGCCATGCCCATCGGCATGCCAGGGTGACCAGAATTTGCTTTTTGTACAGCGTCCATTGCCAGTGCGCGGATCGCATTGGCCATCTGAGTGGTAGGGAGCGTAGTCGTCATTTGTGAATGAGTGCGGAAGGTTGGAAATCTGTGCGACAGATACGGGCTAAACGGGTAAGCCCGCAGGCAATAACCAAGTATTTTACCAGAGGTGGGGGCCGGAGCTTAAAATTGCGCGTTCAACAGCGCATTTCCTTATCACCGCAAAGCTTATCCATGCCCCGCTTCCACTGCCCCCAACCGCTGGCCATCGGCCTGCATCTCGACTTGCCGGACACCGTCGCCCACCATGTCAACGTGGTGCGACTGGCGCCCGGCGATTGCGTCACGCTGTTCAATGGCGATGGCGGCGAATACACGGCGGTGCTCGACACCGTGGAAAAACGCCGCGCCAGCGCCACCATCAAGGCGTATACGGCACAAAACACCGAATTGCCGTATGCCATCACCTTGGCCCAGGCCTTGCCGGAAGCGTCAAAAATGGACTGGATCATTGAGAAGGCCGTGGAACTCGGCGTCTCCATGGTGCAACCGCTGGCAGCAAGGCGCTGCGTGGTGAAGCTGGCGGGCGACCGCGCCGAGAAAAAATTATCGCATTGGCAAGGCGTGATCGTATCCGCCAGCGAGCAATGCGGCCGCAACCGGCTGGCGCAACTGGCGCCGGTGGCGGACTTCCGCGACTGGATCAGCCAGCAGGACATGCACCGCCGCGTGCTGCTATCGCCGCGCGCAACCCAATCACTGGCCGACTGGGCGCGCCACCAGCCGCCCCAGGCGCTGACCATCATGGTGGGGCCGGAAGGCGGCTTTTCCGACGAAGAGGAAAATATGGCGCTGGCGCAGGGCGCGCTGGCGTTGTCGATCGGACCACGGGTGCTGCGCACCGAGACGGCGGCGTTGGCGGCGGTGGCGGCGCTGAATGCGATGTGGGGCGGAATGTGACGTAAAAAATGCCGCTCCCACATGTGCAGGAGCGGCAAGTCACAGTACCAACCAAGTTTGATTAGAACTTGTAGTTGGCCTTGATGGTGAAGTAACGGCCACGGGCGTTATGCATTGCCGTGTTGTAGCCAGCAATGCCATACGCCGGATCGTAAGGCGCCTTGGTATTGAGCACGTTGGCGACGTTAAAGTTGATCACCGTGTTTTTGATACCGCTGAATGCGTAAGCCAAGTCCAGCGTGGTCCATGGTTTCAGTTTGCAGTCTGGATAGTACTTGGTCGCGTACTGTGGATTGGTGGTGATCGCCTCGCCATAGTAGCAACCGACCGGATCGTTCAGACCCACGTTACCGTCCGCTTGCGTGCTGTAAGCATACTTGTAGCTGATCGAGGACACATAATTGACGGTGGCCGTCAGACTATGTGACGGGATGCTCCAGGTCGACGACAGCGAAGCACGTACACGCGGGATTTCGCCCACGCTGGTGGTGTCGTTGTAGTAGCCGCCACTGGTACCAACCAGGTCGATCATCGGGTCGCCATCCGCCTGGGCTTTCTTGTAGCCCAGCGTGTATGACGCGATCAACTTGCTGTCTAACTTGCCGTATGCGCCCAGACTGCTGCGCAGCGCCACGTCCAGGTCAATACCATTGGTGCGGGTACCACCGGCATTGATGTACGGCGTCTCGATGCTGATCAGCGGACCCGAATTCGGAATCAGGTTGCCACTGGCATCGCGCAGCCACGTACCCTGGTTCTGGTCACGTTTCACGCGGCTAGCCAGTTTCGGATCGTTGATCACAGCGACAGCCGACATCAGGTCGGTTTCTTTTTCCTTACGGATATCGTAGTAATCGATCGAGATATCGATATTCTTTGCTGGCGAGAAGATCACGCCGGCGGTAAAGCTCTTCGACGTTTCCGGCACCAGCTCCTTATTGGACGCCGCCACACCCGACAAGCTCTTCGCACAGTCGGTCGAATCCGCACCTGGCTTGCCGCAACGCAGTTTATCCGGGAAGTTATTCAAGAAGTACTGGGTACCGCCGTCCACCATCTGGGTCAGCGACGGCGCGCGGAAGCCTTCCGAGTACGTACCGCGCACCGCGAATTCCGGGGTCGGGGTATATTTCACACCGACTTTCGGGGTGAAGCTACCGGAGAAGCCGTCATACTTGTCGTAACGGCCAGCCGCTTCCACGTCCAGCGATTTCAACACTGGCAAGCGTACCTCGGTGAACACCGAACGCACATCACGTTTCGCGTTCGAGAAGGTGTTGACCAGCCCAATGATCTGACCATTCACGGTCAGTGGATCTGGCACGATGCTCATTTTTTCCTGCTTCACTTCAGCACCCACCGCCAGACCGATCGCGCCGCCAGCCAGTTGACCGAACTCCGTGGAACCCTTGAGGTCCCACTGCATGATGCTGGCCTTGCCGTCCAGGGTCACGTCACGCGTGACACCGGGGGCCGACGCAATGGTTTTCAGCGGCGTATTTTCAGTCATCAACTTCTGCACGATCGGCAGGTACAGGAAGCCGTTGGTCAGTTGGTGACGTTTCGATTCGTTGTACAGCAGGCCGGTGTCCCAGTCCCAGCCAAAGTTCGAACCTTTCAGGCCGGCCAGGAAGCGGGTTGACGTGTTTTCATTCGAGCTACCGCCTTTGGCGTTGACGAAGCGGTAGTTCACCGCCACCGGCACCGGCGACGCCGTGCCACGGGTTGGATTATCCGGATGGTTTACGCCCAGCACTGGCTGGAAACTGATACCGGCACCTTCCTTCGGGAACACCGTGGTTTTGGTACGGGAAATGGTGCGCGAGGCGCCGCCGTATTCCAATTCCGATTTGCTGTACGTCGCTTCCGCAAACGCGGTGATATCGGCGTTGACCTTGAATTCGCCGCGGGCCAGCAGGTTGGTGCTTTGGCTGCGGCCTTGCGCATCTTCCAGTTTCCAGCCATCGTAATTACAGAATTGCTTGCCGATCAACGGATCGGATGCCAGCATCGGTGCCAAGGCGGTGGAGCCGGTGCGGATCTGAGACGGATCGCAACTCAGGTCGGCCGATACGTAACGGTTGAAGTTGCCACTACCCAGCGTCGCTTCCCGGTAGAACACGGGATAGGCACTGACACCGCTATAGTAGTTGCTCAGGCGGCCATCCATGATGCGCGATTGTTCTTTTTCCGTCGCACGCGCATCATCCAGACTGGCGCGCTGGCGGCGCGACACGTCGAACGCCACGAAGGCGTTGAAGCGGTCTGACTCCAGGTCACCAAAGCCATAGGCGCCGCTGACGTTTTCACGGCCGAAATTACCGTGGGCGTCGCTGTTGTATTGTGCGGAAATGTCACCGCCTTTGTAGTTGCTCTTGGTGATGAAGTTGATCACACCAGCAATCGCGTCGGAGCCATAGACGGCCGAACCGCCATCTTTCAGGATCTCCACACGCTCCAGCGCCGAGAGCGGGATCGAGTTCAGGTCATACTGGGTCGACTGGCCGGCGTTCGGGTCGGCGTACGCGGCCGGAGAAATGCGGCGGCCGTTGATCAGTACCAGAGTCGATGCCGACCCCAGGTTGCGCAGCGACGCGGTGGCCAAGCCTTTCGAGAAGCCGCCGTCACGACTATCAACTTGCTGGCTGGAGCCCATCGCTGGCAGCTTGGACATCAGGTCAGCCACGCTGGTGGCACCGGTTTTTTCAATATCTTTACGGCTCAGCACTTGGATCGCTGCTGGACTTTCAGTTAGCGTACGTTTCAGGTTAGAACCCGTAATAACGACGCGTTGCGGCTCGTCGGCCTCGGCAGCGTAAGCCATATAGCTGGCGCTGGCGCAACCGATCAGCGCGAGGGCTTGCACGATCAATTTCTTTTGCATTAGGACTCCGGGTAGAAGTTATTTAATTATGTCAGCCATGGATCATGGCCAATTGCGCCCATTGTGTTCCGCGCATCCTGGATGCACTGAAAACAGCACAGGAGTATAGCAACGGCCAACAGCACTATGATCAGATTCCCATGCTAGAACGAAAATATTTTTTTATTTATAACTTTATGTAACTTCTTATGTCACTTTTTATCGTAGTCGCAACAAAAGAAGCCTCCGGGTAAAATAACGGGTTAGGCGTGGCAAACGTGCCGCCCTTCCTATCAACCTGCCCGATAACTACGGACTTGAAAGTCATTATGCTGCGACTGAACGAAGTAAAACTGCCCCTCAACCACACCGAAGAAGAACTGCCGGCCGCGATCCTGGCCCGGCTCGGCATCACGGCCGATCAGATGACCGGCTTCACGGTCTTCAAGCGCAGCTACGATGCGCGCAAGAAGAGCAACATCGTGCTGATTTATTCGGTCGATGTGGAAACCACCGACGACGCCGGCATCTTGCAGCGCAACGCGCGCGACACGCACCTGATGCCGTCGCCGGACACCAGCTACAAATTTGTGGCGCAAGGCGTCAATGCCGATGGCAAGCAAGCGCGCCCGGTCGTGATCGGCATGGGGCCGTGTGGCCTGTTCGCGGCGCTGATCCTGGCGCAAATGGGCTTGAAACCGATCGTGCTGGAACGCGGCAAAACCGTGCGTGAGCGCACCAAGGACACCTTTGGCTTCTGGCGCAAGCGCGAGCTCAATCCGGAATCGAACGTGCAGTTCGGCGAAGGCGGTGCCGGTACCTTCTCGGACGGCAAGCTGTACAGCCAGATCAAGGATCCAAAACATTACGGCCGCAAAGTGCTGACGGAATTCGTCAAGGCCGGCGCGCCGGAAGAAATCATTTACGTCAGCAAGCCGCACATCGGCACCTTCCGCCTGGTGAAAATGGTGGAAGCGATGCGCGAGGAAATCACCGCGCTGGGCGGCGAAATCCGCTTTGAACAGCGCGTCACCGACATCGACATCGAAGAAATCGATGGCCAGCGCCACGTGCGCGGCCTGGTACTGGCCAGCGGCGACAAGCTGGCCACCAACCACGTGGTGCTGGCGATCGGCCACAGCGCGCGCGACACCTTCGAGATGCTGTATGAGCGCGGCGTGTTTATCGAGGCGAAACCGTTCTCGATCGGCTTCCGCGTCGAACACCCGCAATCGCTGATCGACACCTGCCGCTTCGGCCCGAACGCGGGCCACCCGCTGCTGGGCGCGGCCGACTACAAGCTGGTGCACCACGCGTCGAACGGCCGCGCGGTGTACAGCTTCTGCATGTGCCCGGGCGGCACGGTGGTGGCGGCGGCGTCGGAACCGGGCCGCGTGGTCACCAACGGCATGAGCCAGTATTCGCGCGCCGAACGCAACGCCAATAGCGCCATCGTGGTGTCGATTTCGCCGGAAGACTACCCGGGCCACCCGCTGGCCGGGATTGAATTCCAGCGCCGCCTGGAAGAAAAAGCGTTTGAACTGGGCGGCTCCAACTACAGCGCGCCGGGCCAGTTGATGGGCGACTTCGTGGCGGGCCGGCCATCGACCGATTTCGGCGCCGTGGTGCCATCGTACAAGCCGCAAGTGACGTTGACCGACCTGGCCACGATCTTGCCGGAATACGCGGTCACGGCGCTGCGCGAAGCGTTCCCCGCGTTCGACAAGCAAGTCAAAGGTTACTTCAAGGCCGACGCGGTGCTGACCGGGATTGAAACCCGCACCTCGTCGCCGATCCGCATCAAGCGCCGCGATGATGATTTCCAGAGCCTCAATACGCGCGGCCTGTTCCCGGCCGGCGAAGGCGCCGGGTATGCGGGCGGCATCCTGTCGGCCGGGGTCGATGGCATCAAGGTGGCCGAGGCGGTCGCCCTGGCGATGGCTGCGGCCGACCAAGCGTAGGGCGGCTGATACCGGTTACGCTTTTACCGGCAACCGGACGTGGAACCGGCAGCCCTTTTCCACGTCCGCATCGACCCACACCCGCCCCCCCATCTGGTGCACGATCGTATAGACGATATGCATGCCAAGGCCGGAGCCGCCCTGCCCGCGCTTGGTGGTGAAGAACGGTTCGAACACGCGCTCGCGGATGCCAGGCGCCAGTCCGATGCCGTCATCGGAAAAGACCATCAACAGCCAACGCGCGCCGTCCGCCTCTTCTTCACGGGCGGCAATGGTGACCACGCCCGGACCGCCGTCCGGGTAGCCATGCTTGGCTGAATTCATCAGGAAATTCGACAGGATTTGCGACGCCTTGCCAGCCGGCAGGCGGGTCTGCAAGGTCGCCGGAATATCGAGCTCGACGCTGATCATCCCCTTGCGCAACGCGGGGCTGTGCGCCGACACCACCCTGTGCACATAGTCATGCAGCGCCAGTTCCGTCAAATGTTCGGTGCCCTGGTCCACCGCCAGTTGCTTGAAATTGCCGATCAATTCGGCGGCCCGCGCCAGGTTTTGTTCGATCAGGGCGGCCGCGCCTTTGAGCCGCGTCGCCACGGCGATCAGCTCCGAACGGCTGACTTTGGGACCATTCAGCGTTTCCACCATCTGGTCCGCATAGGCGCTCATACCGGACGCCGCCGTCACGGCCACGCCGATCGGCGTGTTCACTTCATGCGCGACACCCGCCACCAGCGCGCCCAGCGCCGCCATTTTTTCCTGCTCCACCATGCTGGCCTGCGCCGCGCGCAGCGCTTCGGTGCGTTGCTGCACCATTTGTTCGAGCAGCGTTTCGCGGTCCTGGTGCTGCAATTCCGCCGCGCAGCGGGCGGCAAAGATCGACAGCAACGACAGCGCCAATAGCCGCTTGTTTTCATCCATCGGCTTGGTGTCGATGGCGGACAGGATGCCCAGCGTCTGGCCTTCGGTGTCGATCATCGGCATGCCGATATAGCTTTCCGCGCACATGTCGACCAGCAGCGTGTCTTTCGGATAATCGGCCTGGATGCCGCACGCGTGGAAGCACATGCTCTGGTCCGTCACATCCTGGCAAGGCGTGTGCAACAGGCTGTATTCCATGTTGTCGATATGCTGCTGGCCGGCCCAGACCGACAGGGTGCGGATCCCCTCGCCGCCGTCCGGCATCTGGATGACGCGGCCCGCGATCACGTACGTCACGTCCAGCGCTTGCGCCAGGTCCTTGACCAGCATGCGCAGGAATTCATCGCCACGCAGGCGCACCGTGGACGCCGTGATGCCGCGCAGCGCCGCTTCGGCCAGCAAGCGGCCATCGTGTTCATCAAATAAAACAGGGTTATCCATGCCAGGCTCCAGTTATGCAGGGGGCAGTCGCGCATACAGCGCGCGCAGCGCATCGGTGTGTGCCAGCAGCAGCGGCACCAAGTCGGGATCGAAGCGTTTGCCGCTTTCCTGTCGCACTTGCTCGAGTGTGTGTTCCAGCGACCAGGCCGGCCGGTAACAGCGCGGGCTGACCATGGCGTCGATAAAATCGGCCAGTGCCGTGATGCGGCCGGCACTGCTGATCTTTTCGCCGGCCAAGCCGCGCGGATAACCGCCGCCATCCCAGCGTTCGTGGTGTTCATGGGCGATGGTGGCAGCCAGTTGCAGCACCGGTTGCGGTGAGCGGGACAGCATGTCGCGCCCGGTCTGGCAATGGCTGCGCATCACGGTCCACTGTTCGTCACTGAGCGTGCCCGGGGTATTGAACACGGTGTCGGGCACGCCGCTGTGGCCGATATCGTGCAAGCCGGCGGCCAGGCGCAACTGGCGCACCAGCGGCGGCGGCAAGTCCGCCGCCGTGCCCAGCATGGCGGCGATTTCCCCGACCCGCACCACATGGGCGCCGGCCACCGCCGAACGCCGCTCCAGCGCCTCGCCCAGGATGCTGATCATCGCCTCCTGCGTGGCTGCGCACTCCTCGCGCTGCACCAGTTTTTCGTAGGTGCTGGCCACATTGGCGGAAAACATGGACAGCAATTCGCGGTCATCCTCGCCAATGGCGTCCGAAAACGCCATGTACAGCAAGCTTTCATTGCCTTCGCGCGTGCGGTAATAGCAGGCATACCAGTTGTCGCCATGGTGGTCGAGCCGCTCGCGCATGCAGCGCATGAAGGCCTGGCGCACCGCGACCGGTAAATGGTCCAGCGTTTCATCCGATTGCAGGCCGGCGTAGGCCGGCGTCACGGCCAGCACTTTCAGGCTGTCGCCCTGCTTCGCCGCGGCATAGGCGTTGACCCGGCTGGCGCACACGCCTTCGCCGTCATGGCCCAGCAAGGCGCTGGCCTGCTCCAGTACGGCGGAACAAAAACTGCGCAAGTTATCCGAGTCGGAGACGTGGGTGATCGCATTGATCGAGCGGCGCAAGCCCATCCGTGCTTTTTCAAGACGCATCAGGTCGCGGTAGCCGCGCAGCGCGGAGTAAAACACGGTGGACAGTTTGGCGTGCGTGAGTTCGGTCTTTTCCCGGTAATCGTTGATATCGAACGATTTCAGCACATAGGCCTGCGGCGCCTGCCCTGGCTGGCCGGTGCGCAGCACGATGCGCGCCGTGCTGTTGCCGAGGTCTTCGCGGATGTGGCGCACCAGGTCCAGCCCCGCGTGGTCGGTTTCCATCACCACGTCCAGCAGGATCAGGGCAAACTGGTTGGGTTGCCCCAGCAGGATGCGTGCTTCGGCGCCGGAATAGCAGTGCGTGAAACGCATCGGGCGACCGTCAAACGTGAAATCGCCCATCACCAGCTCGGTGACCTGGTGCACGGATTTCTCATCATCGACGATCAGGATGTCCCAAGGCACAGGGCCGGACTCGGCGCCCTGCAACGGCCCATCGTCATCAAACAGCATGTCATCGTCGTCTTGGCTCATGGCGACCTCTTGGCGGGCGTCCGGGGGCGGACGCTACGGAATGTCACGATTGTACATCCGCCAACTGGTCATTTTCACAAGCTGGCGACAAGATTGTTGCCAAAGGCAACATACCGCCAGGGGGAACCGGTCGTTGTACCTACAGCCAGCCGGACTTGCGGAAACGGCGGTACAGCGTATACGACGTCGAGAACATCAGGAACAGCGCCATCGGATAACCGTACTTCCACTCCAGCTCCGGCATGAACTTGAAGTTCATGCCCCACAGGCCGGCCCATGCCGTCAGCGCGGCAAAGATGGCGGCCCATGCCGCCAGGCGTTTATTGACTTCGCCCTCTTCCAGCGCCACCATCGACAGGTGCACCTGGATCGCCGTGACGATGGTGTCGCGGATGGTGTCCAGCGAGGCCATGATGCGGAATAAGTGGTCTTGCACGTCGCGGAAATAATCCTGCGTGTCGCCGCAAATGGCGGGCACACGACCGCCATGCAGTTTGCCGACCGCGTCGAGCATCGGCGTCACCACGTGGCGCATCAGCATGACCTTGCGTTTCAACGCGTACAACCGCTCGATATTGTCACGCTGGGCCGACTTGGCGAAGATGCGCTCTTCCAGCGCTTCCAGTTCGACCTCCATCGCATCGACAATCGGGAAATAGCGGTCCACCACGGCATCCATCAACGCGTACAGCACGAACGACGGCCCCTGCTTAAGCAAGTGCGGTTCGCGTTCGGCGCGGGTCCGTACGCCAAGGAAATCCTGACGGCTGTTCTGGCGGTTCGACAGCACATAGTTGGCGCCGACGAAGATATCGACTTCGCCCACCACCAGTTCGTCGCCATGCTGCTCCACCACTTTGACGACGGTAAACAGCGAGTCGCCGTACTCCTCGATCTTGGGACGCTGGTGGCCCCGGCTGGCGTCTTCCACAGCCAGCGCATGCAGGCCGAATTCTTCCTGCATCTTCGCCAATTCGGCCGGTTCCGCATCACGCAGCGCGACCCACACGAAGCAGTCGCCACGCTCGACATAGTCGCTGATGGCTTCGACATCGATATCGGCCAGTTTATGGCCTTCCTTGTAGGCGCAGCAGTTGATCAGCATGGGAGTTTCTGAGGCAAAAAGCGGAGCTTACCACGCGGCGCAAGTCCCCGAGGGGTGCGCCGCGCGTCGCGCATCAATCGTCCTTGGCGCCGTCGATGCCCAGTTCCGCGATCTTGCGCGTGATGGTGTTGCGGCCAATCCCGAGGCGCACCGCCGCATCGTTCTTGCGGCCATGCGTGTGGCGCAGCGCGGCACGGATCAGGGTCGACTCGAATTGCCGCCCCAGCACATCCATCACATCCTGCTGGCCGCTGGCCAGCATGCCGGCCGCCTGCATTTCCAAGAGGCCGAGCCAGCCGTCCGGGCCGCCCGCGGCACCGGCGCCGCCTGGCGCCGCATGGCCATTGACGCCATGCCCGCCATGTCCGCCATGTCCGCCATCATGGCCCGGCATCGAATGGACGGTGCCGTGGTGCGCCATGGCGCCCGGGTCCTGCGCGTGCCAGGCCGCATTCGGTGGCGGCGGTGCGCCCGGGGCCTGGGTGCCACCAGCGTGCTCCTGCGACAGTTCGACCGGCAAATCCTGGATGTCCACGGTCTGGCCAGGCGCCATCACGGTGATCCAGTTGCACAGGTTTTCCAGCTGGCGCACGTTGCCGGGCAATTCCAGGCTGCACAAGAACTGCAGCGCGGAATCGCTCATGCGCTTCGATTCCACGCCCAACTGCTTGGCGCTTTGCACCAGGAAGTGGCGCACCAAAATGGGGATATCCTCACGCCGCTCCCTCAAAGAGGGCAGCCGCAGGCGAATCACGTTCAGGCGGTGATACAAGTCTTCCCGGAACAAGCCATCGCGGACACGCTGCTCCAGATTTTGGTGCGTCGCGGTGATCACGCGCACATTGGCCTTCAAGGGCTGGTGCCCGCCGACGCGGTAGAAATGGCCGTCGGACAGCACGCGCAGCAAGCGCGTTTGCAAGTCAAACGGCATATCGCCGATTTCATCCATGAACAGGGTGCCGTTTTCGGCCTGTTCAAAGCGGCCCCGGCGCGTGGTTTGCGCGCCGGTGAAGGCGCCGCGCTCGTGGCCGAATAATTCGGATTCCAGCAAATCTTTCGGGATCGCCGCCGTGTTGATGGCGACAAACGGCTGCGACGCGCGCGGACTGTGCTTGTGCAGGGCGCGCGCCACCAGTTCCTTGCCGGTGCCGGATTCGCCGGTGATCAGCACGGTGACGTTCGATTGCGACAGGCGGCCGATGGCGCGGAACACTTCCTGCATCGCCGGCGCCTGGCCCAGGATTTCCGGCGTGTCGACCGGCCCCGACTCGACACTGGCCTCGCGCAGGCTTTCTTCCAGCGCACGGCGGATCAATTCAACAGCCTTGTCGATATCGAACGGCTTGGCCAGGTATTCAAAGGCGCCGCCCTGGAATGCCGCCACGGCGGAGTCCAGGTCGGAAAACGCCGTGATGATAATAACGGGCAAGGCCGGCAAACGCTCCTTGACCACCGCCAGCAAGTCCAGGCCCGAATCGCCCGGCATGCGGATGTCAGACACCAGCACTTGCGGCGTTTCGCGGTCCAGCGCGGCAATCGCGTCGCGGGCATTGGCAAAGCTGCGGGTGGCCAGATTTTCCCGCGCCAAGGCCTTTTCCAATACCCAGCGGATCGATTCGTCGTCGTCTACTATCCAGATTGGCTTCATGTATTCTGTACTTCCCGCAATATCGATCGTCAATGGAGTCTGCCATGCCTGGCACCTGGTGCCTAATACCACCGGTGTCAGGTACCACCGCCTAAGGCAACGGCAGCAAAATTCGGAAATCCGTCAGCCCGGGCCGGCTCTCACATTCGATCACCCCCATGTGCTGCTGCACAAAGGTTTGCGCCAATGTCAGTCCCAGCCCGCTGCCGCCATCCCGCCCGGATACCAGCGGATAAAAAATGCGGTCGCGGATCTGGCGTGGAATGCCCGGTCCGTTGTCGATGATATGCAAATCTAATGCCAGGTTATAGCGCACCTTTGCCAGGGTGACCTGGCGTCCGATCCGGGTGCGGAAAACCAGTTCCGCATCGCCCTGCGCAATCCGGGCCGACAGCGCCTGCGCGGCATTGTGCGCAATATTCAGCACGGTCTGGATCAACTGCTCCTTGTCGCCCCGGAATTCCGGGATCGACGCATCGTAGTCGCGCCGGATCGTCAGCCCGGTGGGGAATTCGGCCAGGATCAGGCTGCGCACGCGTTCGCACACTTCGTGGATATTCACGTCGCCGACGATGTGCGGGCGGCGGTGCGGCGCCAGCAGGCGGTCCACCAGGGTTTGCAGGCGGTCCGCTTCCTTGATGATCACTTGCGTGTATTCGCGCAATTCGGCCAGATGCCGTGGCGGCAACTCCATTTCCAGCAGTTGCGCGGCGCCGCGCAAGCCGCCCAGCGGATTTTTGATTTCATGCGCCAGGTTGCGGATCAATTCCTTGTTGACCTGGCTTTGATCGAGGATGCGCTCTTCCCGATCCAGCTTGAGTTGCTGCACGTTTTCACGCAGCTCGATCAAGACCAGGTCATCGTCATCGAGCGCGGCCACGATGCTGTGCACTTGCAGCGGGTCCTTGCCGATCCGCTCCAGCGTCAGGTCTTGCCGCAAGTCCGAGTATTTGTGTTGGCGCGCCTGCGCGATGATGTGGGCCAGCTCATCGGGATTGGAAAACAGCGTGGACAACTTTTGGCGCGACAGCGCCTTCAGCGAACTTTCCAGCAAATTTTCCGCCGCCGCGTTGGCGTACACAATGTGGCCGCCCAGGTCGAGCAGGATCACACCGGATGCCAGTAAATCCAGACCGGCATATGCCGACTGGCCGCCGCTGCGGGCGGGATTGGTAATCAGGCTCATTTGCCTTCCTTCCACGTGGACGGCTTGCGCCGCCGCCTTACCGGATGTTTGAAATTTCCCGCCTTAAGGCTTCCACATTTTTTTCCGACCGGCTGATGCTGTCCTTGAGGTGGGCGACGCGCTCCTGGTACTTCGCATAATTGCGCTCGTCGCCACGCCGTTCAGGCTCGCCATTGTTGTACTCGCGCTTCATGTCCGCCAGCTTGGCCAGTTCCCCGTTCAATTCCTCTTGCAGGATCTGGCGCCGGTCGGCGTCACGCGCGCGCTGCTCGCTGCTATCGACACGGGGAAAGTCCGACGGCGCCGTGACGGGCGCGGCCACGGCACGGGGCCGCTGTGCACCTTCCGCGCGGGCCTTGGGGGCGGTAATTTGCCCACCCGGCACGTCGAGCACACGGCAATGCGAGCCCTTGCGGGTATCGGTGTACTCTTTATGGCCGGTGGCATCCACGCACAGGAAAATCTGCTGCGCCTGCACACCTTGCACGATCCACATCAGCGTGGCGGCCGTAACGGGTTTAATCCAGTTCGTCATGCCGCGACTATACAACATCCGGTAAAAAAAACGCGAGGGCAGCCGGGCTGTCCTCGCGTTGCTGTGGAGCCTGTCCCGTGGCGTACCGGGACAGGCGCCTTGCAGCCATTGTCATTGGTGCCTGAACCGTCGGAGTTACCGCCGGTGTCAGGTGCCACCAATTAAACGGAGTAGTACATGTCGAATTCGACCGGGTGCGTGGTCTGGCGCATGCGGGTCACTTCGGTCATTTTCAGTTCGATGTAGGCATCGATCATCGAATCGGTGAAGACACCGCCGCGGGTCAGGAACTCACGGTCTTTGTTCAGCGCGTCCAGGGCTTCTTCCAGCGATGCGCAGACGGTTGGGATCAGTGCATCTTCTTCCGGTGGCAGGTGGTACAGGTCTTTCGACGCTGCTTCGCCCGGGTGGATCTTGTTCTGCACGCCGTCCAGACCGGCCATCATCAGTGCGGCGAAGCACAGGTATGGGTTGGCCAGTGGATCCGGGAAGCGGGTTTCGATACGGCGGCCTTTTGGATTGGCCACGTGTGGAATACGGATCGATGCGGAACGGTTACGTGCCGAGTACGCCAGTTTCACTGGTGCTTCGTAGCCTGGAACCAGACGCTTGTACGAGTTGGTGCCTGGGTTGGTGATCGCGTTCAGTGCCTTGGCGTGCTTGATGATGCCGCCGATGTAGTACAGCGCGAAGTCGGACAGGCCGGCATAGCCGTCGCCAGCGAACAGGTTTTTGCCGTCTTTCCAGATCGACTGGTGCACGTGCATGCCGGAACCGTTGTCGCCAACGATTGGTTTTGGCATGAAGGTCGCGGTTTTGCCATACGAGTGGGCCACGTTCCAGATCACGTACTTCATGTTCTGGGTCCAGTCGGCGCGCTCAACCAGGGTCGAGAAACGGGTGCCGATTTCATTCTGGCCGGCGCCGGCCACTTCGTGGTGGTGCACTTCGACTGGAATGCCCAGGGCTTCCAGGATCAGGCACATTTCCGAACGCATGTCCTGGAACGAATCGACTGGTGGCACTGGGAAGTAGCCGCCTTTGACGGTTGGACGGTGGCCGCTGTTGCCGCCTTCGATATCCTTGTCGGTCGACCACGACGCTTCGTCGGAATCGATCTTGACCGAGCAACCCGACATGTCGATTTTCCATTTGACGGAGTCGAAGATGAAGAATTCCGGCTCTGGACCGAAGAAGGCGGTATCGCCCAGGCCCGACGCTTTCAGGTAGGCTTCAGCGCGCTTGGCGATGGAACGTGGGTCACGGTCGTAGCCCTTGCCGTCCGACGGTTCAATCACGTCGCACTGCATGAACAGCGTGGTTTCTTCGAAGAATGGGTCGATACGGGCAGTGTTCGGGTCTGGCAGCAGGATCATGTCCGACGCTTCGATACCTTTCCAGCCGGCGATCGAGGAACCGTCGAAAGCGTGGCCCGATTCGAACTTGTCGATGTCGAAGTGCGACACTGGCACGGTGACGTGCTGTTCCTTACCACGGGTATCGGCAAAGCGGAAATCCACGAATTTCACTTCGTGTTCTTCAACCATTTTCAAGACTTCTGCGGCGGTAATTGCCATGCGTATCTCCTAGTGAAAAAGTGGGTCAGCCCACGCTGGTCAGTAGTGCGTGCGACTTAAAATTCGTAAAACATATAAGCAGGAAGCGTGCCAGCATAAGAACTTAGTGTGGCGAACAGACTGCTTTCATTCTGCAAACAACGACTTCCAGAATCGGACCATGCGCCAACGCACTACTTTTGCGCATCCTCAACATAGCACCAAAATAGTGCACACTCAAAAAATTGCACAAGCTTGGTGCGAAAAATCATGATGATCGAAAAATGCATCAATCTGGTGCAACATGGTTGGACGCCATCTTGCCCCTGCTGGCCATGCGCTGGCGCAACCGATTCGCGCACTATAATAAACGCAATATTGTCACCTTCAGTGGGAAAATCGCCATGAGTACTATTGCTATCATTTTGCAACGCGCCGGCCAGCGAGATGCCGCGCTCCCGTATGCGGGCGCCGTGACGCCGCAGGAAGCCTATGAACTGCTGCAAGCCGATCCCCAGGTGAAACTGATCGATGTGCGCACCAACGCTGAACGCGACTGGGTCGGCCGCGTGATCGTGCCCGACAGCCAGCATGGTGCGGTGCAGTGGAGCACCTATCCGGGCGGCGCGCCGAATCCAGACTTCGTCGCGCAACTCGAGGCGCTGGCGGCCAAAGACCAGGTCTTGCTGTTCCTGTGCCGCTCCGGCGTGCGTTCGCGTCACGCGGCCAAGCTGGCCACGCAGGCCGGGTATACGCAGTGCTACGACATCCTGGAAGGATTCGAGGGCGACAAGGATGCCGACGGTCATCGCAAGAGCGTCGGTGGCTGGTGCCGGGCCGGGCTGCCCTGGGTTGGCGCTTGAATGAAAAAAACCGGCAACTTCTGCCGGTTTTTTTATAGTGATTACAACGTGTAGTTCAGCCTGGTGTAGACATACCGTCCCGAACGCCCGAACGGCGAATAGTTCGAGAACGGCGCATTGCCGGTGGTGTTCAGGTTGGCCGGGAATGGGTCCGGGTATTTGTCGAACAGGTTGTCGGCGCCCACCGCCAGCGACAGCTTTTTGGTGAAGGCGTAGCGGCCTTCCAGATCCACCAGCGTCTTCGCGCTCAGCTTGAAGTCCAGCGCCGCCGTGGTGCCGGGCGCGAGGATCTTGCCGTAGCGGGTGGCGCGCGCCGTCAGGCCGAACGGTCCATGGCTCCACGTGCTGCTGGCAATGAACTTGGTCTTCGGCGTGCCATCGGTGAAGGTCAGCACGTTGACGCGGTCAAACAGCACCGGCGCCGGCGACAGGGCCGCCAATTGCGCCGTGGTCGGCACCTTGTCGACGTCGGTCTTGGTGTAGTTGGCCGCCAGCGTGACATCGAGCTTGCCGTAACCGCCGGTATTGACCGGCCAGTTGCTGACCACATCGACACCCTTGGTCGTGGTGTCGACGCCGTTGATGAAGAAGCGGCCGCCGCCCACACCGATGAATCCCTGTTTGGTCAGGTAGTCGCGCACATTGGCGGCCGTCAGGTTTTCCGACAGCACAATGCGGTCCTTGATCTTGATGTGGAAGGCATCCACGGTGATCGTGCCCTTGCCTGCCTTGATCACGGAACCGAGCGAGAAGTTCACCGACTTTTCGGCATCGAGCGGCTTCGCGCCCAAGGCAATGGCGGCCGGCGCGCTCGGCTTGAAGGTGGTGATTTCAAACGGTACGCCGTTGATGAAGTTGGTCGAGGTGGTGGTGAAGTTCTGCTGTTGCAACGAAGGTGCGCGGAAGCCGTTCTGCACCGAACCGCGCAAGGCGAATTCCGGCGCGAAGTCATAGCGTCCGGCCAGCTTGCCGGACAGGCTGCTGCCAAAATCCGAGTAATGTTCGCCGCGCAGTGCCGCCGACACCAGGAAGTTTTTCGCCAGGTTCGCTTCCAGATCGATATAGGCCGATACCGCCGTGCGGTGCGTGTTCGACGCGTCGGCCGGGCGGAAGCCCGGGAACACTTGCGCGCCCGGCGCGGCCGGCGTGCCATTGGCCAGCACCTGGCCGCCATAGCGCCACGAATCGGGCTCACCGGCAAACAGGTTATAGCCTTCACGGCGCGCTTCCGCACCGACCGCCACGTTCAGCGGCGACGCCAGGCCGGCATCGATACTGCGCACGGCCGACAGGTTGGCCACCAGCTGGTCATACCAATAGCCACCGGCATCGAATTCGGTCTTGCTGGACGGGCCGATGGAACGATTCAAGGTGTTCTTGATCGTGTATTCCATGCGGTTCTTGCCATAGCCCAGCGATGCGTCGAAGTCCCAGCTGCCGACCGTCCAGGTGACGCCGCCGGTGGCGGCAAAGTCGGCCACGTTCGGCGCGATCAGCGGCAGGAAGCCGTCCGGATACACCGAGACGATGTTCTGGTCTTGCAGCGCGCGGCGGAAGAAGCCGGCCGAGGTAGCGTCGCGCTGCTGGTAGCTGGTCCAACCATACAGTTTCGCGCCGCCCGACAACGGAATGCCGGCGTTGACGAACACCGTCGATTGCTGCATTTCCGGTTCGCCGTACCATGCATTAAAACGGTTGATGGTTTTTTCACGCGGATCGAAGGCGCCCGCCACCAGCGGGTATTGCTGACGGATGTCGTAGCCGCTGCGCTCGGTGTGCTCCTGGTCCTTGTATTCCGCGGCAATCACCAGATAGCCGCCCTCGCCCAGCTCCAGGCCTTTCCAGCCGCTGATGGTGGCGGTGCCGCCGTCATTGCGCTTGCGCGAGGTCTTGGCGTCCCAGGTCGCACCGGTCGGCACCGCCCCGGCAATGAAATCGTACTCGGTGCGGCGCTGGCCATAGCTGGCCGTGACTTCGCCGCCGGTTTTATCGGTGCGCAGGCGCAGGTTGACCACGCCGGCAATCGCATCGGAACCGTATTGCGCGGACGCGCCGTCACGCAGCACTTCGATGCTCTTGATGATCGCGCTGGGGATCGTGTTCAAGTCCACCGACGACGAACCGCGGCCGATGGTCTGGTTGGTGTTGACCAGCGACGAACTGTGACGACGCTTGGAATTGACCAGCACCAGCGACTGGTCCGGGGCCAGGCCGCGCAACGAGGCGGGACGCACGGTATCGGTGCCGTCCGACAGGCCGGGACGGGGGAAGTTCATCGATGGCAGTGATACTGACAGCGCCTGCGACACTTCCGAGACACCGGTGTTTTTCAGCGTCTCGGCGCTGATGATGTCGATCGGTGCGGCGGTATCGGTGGCGCTGCGGTTGGCGACCCGGGTACCGGTCACCACCACGGTGGCGGTGTCATCGGTGGTTTGCTGGGCCTGGACCGCGCTGACGCTGGCGGCGCCGGTCACGAACACGGCGGCAATGGCAAGCGCCATGCTGCGCTTGTGGGGGATAGCGTTTCTCTGCATTACTACCTCTTCTTGTGTGGCTGCAATAGTGAAAGAAAATCCGCTTCTCTGCGTAAGCGTTTAACAATATTGCGAGGTCGCCAATCCCAAGTCAAAGTAAATTCTGTCATAAGCATCGATAAACAACGCTTATCGACGAGAAATAAGTACTAATACTTACCCTGTCGCAGCATCCCCGATCCGCTGCCGCACCAGGTTGATGTGGCTGCGCAAGCCATACAATTCATCGGCAAACGCCAGCGGGATCGACACCTGATTGACCTTGTCTTCGATGTCGTTCAGGTGCGCCAGCTGTTCCGCGTGTATCGCATCGCGCTGCTCCGACGGCGCGGCCGCCAGCGCCTGCTCAACCGCCCGCAACTGGCCATACCAGCGGAACACGCGGGAACGGATGCGCCACACGTACAGCGGCGGCAGCACCTTCGACAGCGGCAGGATCAGCGCGCCGAGCGCCACCACCAGCACCCACATGCGCTCAAAGAAATTCGCCAGCCAGAAGCTCATGTAGCGCTGCAGCAACGGTGGGCCATCCTTGTAAAAGCGGGCCGCTTCATGCGCCACCGGGATTTCCGTATAGCGCGGCGACGGGAACTGGCCCTGCTGCTGGAACCAGCCGGCGCCGCCATGGGTTTGCGCGGCGGCCTGCACCAGCAAATCCACCAGCGCCGGATGCAGATCGCCGCGCGCCACCAGGGTCGCCGTGGGCGCGATCAGGTGCACGTCATGGGCCGGCATATCGCGTCCCAGGTCGACAATGCCGCGCGGCAGCACCACATGGCTGAGGAAAGGCAGGCGGCGCGTATAGGCTTCGGCCTGGGTAAAGTCGAACAGCCGGATGCCCGGCGTCATCAACAGCATTTGCACCAGCGGCGCATCGGGCGCGGAACTGAAGACCAGGCCATCGATGCGCCCTTCCAGCAATTCCACCGTGGCCGGCGTGTTGTCGAGCGCGCTGGCGGTGATCTGTTCCGGCGTGACGCCATTGGCGTCGAGCACTTGCCGGAACAGGCGCGGCACGCCGCTGCCTTCCGGCCCCAGGTTCAGCTTCAAGCCCGTCAGCTGCTTCAGTTCGCCGGCTTTGACGCTGTCGCGCAAGAACAGCCAGACCGGCTCTGTAAACAGGCTGCCGACCGACATCAGGCCGCGTCGCTCCGCCTCATCCTGGCTGGTGGAACCGCTTTGCACGAAGGCGATATCGACCTTGCCGCTGTTGAGCCGCTGCAGGTTGTCGAGCGACCCTTGCGAGCGCTGCAATTGCACCTGGATGCCGTGTTTGCGCAGCGCCTCCGCATACTTTTTGCCGAACACTTCATAGGCGCTGTTTTCCTGCCCCGTCGCCAGGGTCACAACGCGCGGCGGCATCGGATCGACCAGCCAGTACGCCAGCAGGCAAAGCGCGGCGATCGCCAGCGTGGCGGGGGCGGCGGTGACCAGCAGGTCACGCGGCGAAAAACGGGTGAAGGCAAGGATTTTATTCACGTGGTGGCGCATCGGTTTCATGGCCACCACGATGCCAAACTATGGCGAAAGATGCAAGGCAACGGTCTATTCAGACTCAGCCACCGCAGGCGGCCAGCGGGGCTTTCGGCATCGCGCCCTGCTTGCCCGGGGTATGCGACACCGCGATCACACCGCCTTTCGGCGCCGCATCCGGTTCAATCAGTTGCATCAG
>JAIENA010000380.1 GCA_019751755.1 Burkholderiaceae bacterium
AAAAAAACCGGAGCAGCCGAGGATCGCCCGACTTGCTCCGGTGGGAGTTATAACTTGTTTAACTGATTAGCGTGGCAGCACCGACGAACCCATCAGGAACTCATCGACCGCGCGCGCGCACTGGCGGCCTTCGCGGATCGCCCACACCACCAGCGACTGGCCGCGGCGCATGTCGCCGGCGGCGAACACTTTAGCCACCGACGTCTTATAGCTGCTGTCACCTTCGGTGGTGGCCTTGGCGTTGCCGCGGGCATCCTTGTCGACGTTGAACGCTTCCAGGATTTGCTGCACTGGCGAGACAAAGCCCATCGCCAGGAACACCAGGTCCGCTTTCATTTCGAATTCCGAATTCGGCACTTCCGCCATCTTGCCGTCTTTCCATTCCACGCGGCAGGCGATCAGCTTTTCGACTTTGCCGTTCTTGCCTTCCAGGCGCTTGGTGGCCACCGCCCAGTCACGCTCGCACCCTTCGTCGTGCGACGACGAGGTGCGCAGCTTGGTTGGCCAGTAAGGCCAGACCAGCGGCTTGTTTTCTTGTTCCGGCGGCATCGGCATCAGTTCGAACTGCGTCACCGAGGCGGCGCCATGGCGGTTCGAGGTGCCGACGCAGTCGGAACCGGTGTCACCGCCGCCGATCACGACCACGTGCTTGCCGCTGGCCTTGATCTGGTCTTTGACCTTGTCGCCGGCATTGACCTTGTTTTGCTGTGGCAGGAAGTCCATCGCGAAATGCACGCCCTTCAGGTCGCGGCCCGGCACCGGCAAATCGCGCGGCTGTTCCGCACCGCCGGCCAGCACCACGGCGTCGAATTCCTTGTCCAGGTCTTCCGGGAAGATGGTTTCCTTGGCCCAGTTATTGACGTTGGCCGGGAAATCTTTACCGATCAGCACGCTGGTACGGAATTTCACGCCTTCCGCTTCCATCTGTTCCACGCGGCGGTCGATGTGCGACTTTTCCATCTTGAAGTCAGGAATGCCGTAACGCAGCAGGCCGCCGACACGGTCCGATTTCTCGAACACGGTGACATCGTGACCGGCGCGCGCCAGTTGCTGTGCCGCCGCCAGACCGGCAGGACCGGAACCGACCACGGCCACTTTCTTGCCGGTCTTCACCAGCGCCGGTTGCGGCACGACCCAGCCGTGCGCCCAGCCTTCGTCGATGATTTTATGTTCGATCGACTTGATGCCGACCGGGGCTTCGCTGATGCCCAGCGTGCAGGCCGATTCGCACGGCGCCGGGCAGATCCGGCCCGTAAATTCCGGGAAATTGTTGGTCGAATGCAGCACGTCCAGCGCTTCGCGGTAGTTGCCGCGATAAACCAGGTCATTCCAGTCAGGGATGATGTTGTTGACCGGGCAGCCATTGTTACAGAACGGGATGCCGCAATCCATGCAGCGCGCGCCCTGGATCTTGGCCTGGTCGTTCGTCAGGTGCAGGACGAATTCCTTGTAGTTCTTGAGGCGCGCCTCGGGAGCCAGGTAGCTCTCTTCCTGGCGCTTGAATTCCATAAAGCCGGTGATTTTACCCACGATTCAATTCCTTATTATCATCAGTTTGCGTCCCCGGCGGCGGCTTGCTGCCGCTCAGGCCGGGGCGCATGCAGTGCATCACATCAGGCGGCGATGGCCTGGGTTTCCATTGCGAGGGCCTTGTCTTCGGCCATCTCGATCAGCGCACGCTTGTACTCGTTCGGGAATACTTTCACGAACTTGCTGCGGCCTTCGGCCCAGTTGTCGAGCAGGAAGCGGGCACGGGTGGAACCCGTATGCTTGAAGTGACGCTCGATCAGGCGCTTCAGGATGACCTCATCGGCCTCCGGCGTGCCGTCACGGTGCTGGCTGTGCCACGTGTTCTGGTCCAGTTTCTGCTCGGACGCCGGCAGCACCGACTCCAGGCTGACCATCGCCAGATTGCACTTCTGGGCGAAATCGCCGTCCGGGTCGTACACATACGCAATACCGCCCGACATGCCCGCCGCGAAGTTGCGGCCGGTGGCGCCCAGCACCACCACAGTGCCGCCGGTCATGTATTCGCAACCATGGTCGCCCACGCCTTCGACAATCGCGGTGGCGCCCGAGTTACGCACGGCGAAACGCTCGCCGGCCACGCCGTTGAAGAAGGCTTCGCCGGCAATCGCGCCGTACAGCACGGTGTTACCGATGATGATGTTGTTCACGGCCCAGCCACGGAATTCCGTGTTCGGACGCACGATGATGCGACCGCCCGACAAGCCTTTACCGACGTAGTCGTTACCTTCACCCACCAGGTCCAGCGTAATGCCCTGGGCCAGGAAGGCGGCGGCGGACTGGCCGGCCGTGCCTTGCAGCTGGATGTGGATGGTGTCGTCCGGCAGGCCGGCGTGACCATAACGCTTCGCCACTTCGCCGGACAGCATGGTGCCGACGGTGCGGTTGACGTTTTTCACCGGCGAGATGAACGAGACGCGCTCGCCTTTTTCCAGTGCCGCCTTGGCCTGGGCGATCAGTTTGTGGTCCAGCGCCTTGTCCAGGCCGTGGTCCTGGTCTTCCACGTGATAGACCGACTGGCCTTCCGCCAGTTTTGGCTGGTAGAAGATGTTGGAGAAGTCCAGACCGCGCGCTTTCCAGTGCGAGATGGCTTTCGACTTGTCCAGCAGGTCGGAACGGCCAATCAGTTCGTCATAGGTGCGGATGCCCAGTTGCGCCATCAACTGGCGGGCTTCCTCGGCCACGAAGAAGAAGTAATTGACCACGTGTTCCGGTTTGCCCTGGAACTTGGCGCGCAGCACCGGATCCTGGGTGGCAACGCCGACCGGGCAGGTGTTCAAGTGGCACTTGCGCATCATGATGCAGCCTTCCACCACCAGCGGTGCGGTGGCAAAGCCGATTTCATCGGCGCCCAGCATGGCGGCAATCACCACGTCGCGACCGGTGCGCATCTGGCCATCGGCCTGGACGCGGATACGGGAACGCAAGCCGTTCAGCACCAGCGTCTGCTGCGTTTCCGCCAGACCCAGTTCCCATGGCGTACCAGCATGTTTCACCGACGACAGCGGCGACGCGCCGGTACCGCCGTCCTGGCCAGCCACCACCACGTGGTCGGCCTTGGCCTTGGTGACGCCGGCGGCCACCGTGCCGATCCCCACTTCCGACACCAGTTTCACGGAGATCGACGCACGCGGATTGGCGTTTTTCAAGTCGTGAATCAGCTGCGCCAAGTCTTCAATCGAATAAATGTCATGGTGCGGTGGCGGCGAAATCAGGCCCACGCCCGGTACCGAGAAGCGCAGTTGCGCAATGTACTCGGACACTTTGTGGCCTGGCAACTGGCCGCCTTCACCAGGTTTCGCGCCCTGCGCCATCTTGATCTGGATCTGGTCAGCCGAGCTCAGGTATTCAGCGGTGACGCCGAAACGGCCCGACGCCACCTGCTTGATGCGCGAGCGCAACGAGTCGCCGGCCTGCAGTGGAATATCGACCACCATCTTGTCGGTCCCCAGCACGGTGGCCATGGTGTCGCCCTGCTTGATCGGAATGCCTTTCAGCTCCATCTTGTAGCGCGCCGGATCTTCGCCGCCTTCACCGGTGTTCGACTTGCCGCCGATACGGTTCATGGCAACGGCCAGCGTGGCGTGCGCCTCGGTCGAGATCGAGCCGAGCGACATGGCGCCGGTGGCGAAACGCTTGACGATCTCTTTGGCTGGTTCAACCTGGTCCAGCGCGATGGCCTTGCTTGGATCGATCTTGAACTCGAACAGGCCGCGCAACGTCAGGTGGCGCTTGCTCTGGTCATTGATGATCTGGGCGTACTCTTTATACGTGTTGTAGTTGTTGGCGCGGGTCGAGTGTTGCAGCTTGGCGATCGCGTCCGGCGTCCACAGGTGGTCTTCACCACGCACGCGGAACGCGTATTCACCGCCGGCGTCCAGCGCGTTTTTCAGTACCGGGTCATTGCCGAAGGCCAGGTTGTGCAGACGCAGCGCTTCTTCGGCCACTTCGAACACGCCGATGCCTTCGACGTTCGAGGCGGTGCCTTTGAAGTACTTGTTGACCAGCGACTTGTTCAAGCCCACCACTTCGAAGATCTGCGCGCCGCAGTACGACATGTAGGTCGAGATGCCCATCTTCGACATGACCTTCATCAGGCCCTTGCCGACGGCTTTGGTGTAGTTGTAGATCGCTTGCTCGCCAGTCAGGTCACCTTGCAGCGTCGGCGCGATTTCCATCAGCGTTTCCATTGCCAGGTACGGGTGCACGGCTTCCGCGCCGTAGCCCGCCAGCAGGGCGAAGTGGTGGGTTTCGCGGGCCGAGCCGGTTTCCACCACCAGGCCGGTCGAAGCGCGCAAGCCCTTCGACACCAGGTGCTGGTGCACGGTCGACGTGGCCAGCAGCGCGGGAATCGCCACGCGGTCGGCGCTGATCGAACGGTCCGACACGATCAGGATGTTATGGCCGGATTTCACCGCATCCACGGCTTCGGCGCACAACGAGGCCAGGCACGCTTCCACGCCTTCATTGCCCCATGCCAGCGGGTAGCAGATGTTCAGTTCATACGACTTGAACTTGTTGCCGGTGTGCTGCGCGATATTGCGCAGGCGCGTCATGTCGTTAAAGCCCAGCACCGGCTGCGACACTTCAAGACGCATCGGCGGGTTGACGTTGTTGGTGTCCAGCAGGTTCGGTTTCGGGCCGATGAACGACACCAGCGACATCACCATGGCTTCACGGATCGGGTCGATCGGCGGGTTGGTGACCTGGGCGAACAGTTGCTTGAAGTAGTTATACAGCGGCTTGAGCTTGTTCGACATGATCGCCAGCGGCGAGTCGTTACCCATGGAGCCGGTGGCTTCTTCGCCGGCCACGGCCATCGGCGCCAGCAGGAAGCGGATGTCTTCCTGGGTGTAGCCGAAGGCTTGCTGGCGGTCCATGATGGACGGCTGGGCTTTTTCGCCGGCCGCGCCGCCATCGTACTTGGCGACGGTTTTCGCCAACTGGCTTTCCGACAGCTTGATTTCGTTCAGCTTGATGCGCACCGCGTTGATCCATGCCTTGTACGGCTTGGCGTTGGCGTAGGTGTCTTTCAATTCCTTGTCATCGATGATGCGGCCCGCTTCCAGGTCGATCAGGAACATCTTGCCTGGCTGCAGACGCCATTTCTGGATGATCTTCGATTCCGGGATCGGCAGCACGCCCGATTCGGACGCCATCACCACCAGGTCGTCGTCGGTCACGATGTAACGCGCAGGACGCAAGCCGTTGCGGTCCAGGGTGCCGCCGATATAGCGGCCGTCGGTGAACGCCATGGCGGCCGGGCCGTCCCATGGTTCCATCATCGACGCATAGTATTCGTAGAAGGCTTTGCGGTTGTCATCCATCAGCGTGTGGTTTTCCCACGCTTCCGGAATCATCATCATCATCGCTTGCGCCAGCGGGTAGCCCGCCATCAGCAGCAGTTCCAGCGCGTTGTCGAAGCAGGCGGTGTCGGACTGGCCTTCGTAGATCAGCGGGAAGAGTTTCTGCAGATCTTCGCCCAGCACGGCCGATTTCATCACGCCTTCACGGGCGCGCATCCAGTTGAAGTTGCCTTTAACCGTGTTGATCTCGCCGTTGTGGGCGATCAGGCGGTACGGGTGGGCCAGCGGCCACTCCGGGAAGGTGTTGGTCGAGAAGCGCTGGTGCACCAGGGCCAGCGCGGAAATGCAGCGCGGGTCTTGCAGGTCTTTATAGTAGACACCGACCTGGTCGGCCAGCAGCAGGCCTTTGTAGACGACGGTACGGGCCGACATCGATGGCACGAAGAATTCTTTGCCGTGCAACAGTTGCAGGGCCTGGATCGCGTGGCCCGACGATTTGCGGATCACGTACAGTTTGCGCTCGAGCGCGTCGGTCACCATGATGTCCGGGCCGCGGCCGATGAAGATCTGGCGGATCAGCGGTTCTTTGGCGCGCACCGTCGGCGACATGGGCATGTCGTAGTCGACCGGCACATTGCGCCAGCCCAGCACGACCTGGCCTTCGATGCGCACGGCGCGCTCGATTTCCTGCTCACAGGCGATACGGGAGGCGTTTTCCTTCGGCAGGAACACCATGCCGACGCCGTATTCGCCTGGCGGCGGCAGTTCCACGCCCTGCTTGGCCATTTCATCGCGGTAGTACTGGTCCGGGATCTGAATCAGGATACCGGCGCCGTCGCCCATCAGCGCGTCCGCGCCCACCGCGCCCCGGTGATCCAGATTTTTCAGGATCAGCAGGCCTTGCTCAACGATCGAGTGGCTTTTTTTGCCCTTGATGTGGGCGACGAATCCGACGCCGCACGCGTCATGTTCGTTGGCTGGGTTGTACAAACCTTGCGATTCCATGTTTTCTCCACTGCATTTAGATAACGAAAACTGAGAATAGATCAATGCCAACGTAAACTCAACTAAAACAATTAGGGTCGGAGTCAAATTAAATTATCGAAAATCGATATATTTTTTTAATTAGGGACATAGTGAAAATCCGCAAAAAATTGCCCGGCGCGTGGCCGGGCCGCCACCGCAAAAGGGTCTGCTTAATCAACGCTCTTCTTGAAAGGACGGCCGCGCTTGGCGGGCAGCACCTGGCGCTGCATCCTGTTTTGCAAGTCGGTTTTGAACTTGTCCGAGCCCAGTGGCCAGCCCTTCAGGACCGATTTTTCCACAATCTGGATCTGGTCTTGCGACAGATCCGATGCCGCCATCTCCGCATACGTGTTTTCGCGTTGATACGGTGTGTTGCCGAGCGACCAGTACAACGGATGATCGGTCACCACCGGATCCGGCTTCAGGCCCGCATGCTGTGCATAGCTGGACCAGGGATAGCCACCCGGCTCGAACGCCAGCCCGGCCCGCACCGGCAAGTACTCGATATACCGGCTATTGATTAGTAAATATAAGTCCGCATCGATCACCGCAGTCTTGAAGCGGCCCTGCCATAAGGTGCCGGCACGGCTGTATTTCCGGTTGTAATACGGCACGTAATTGCGGCCGATCCATTGCATGGCCTGACCCAGGCCCGCCTCGTCGGCGGGCGAGACCAGCAAGTGCACACAATCTGGCAGCAGCGCATAGGCGTGAATCGACAGCTTCCAGGTTTTCGCGGCCGCGCGCAGCCAATCGAGGAAAGCACTATAGTCGGCGTCATCCCGGAACAGGGAAACGCCGCTCAAGGCTTTCTGGATCACGTGGTGCGGCTGAAACGGGACGATGAGACGGGGCAGGCGGGCCATGGCGTGCAATACAGTGCAATCGAAAAGTGCGATGGTACCGTGATTTCATGACTCTGTCCCTGATTATTTTTTCAAATCAGAAAATCCGCCTGACTCTGTCCCTCTTTAAATGACCGGCATCGTTGCCGGCCACCGCCGCCGCCAGCAAGCTCAAGATGCCGTCAGCGCCCGCAGCGCCATCCGGCCTTGCACCGGCGCTTCGCGCGTGCCCAGCCCCGCCAGCGTGAAGGAACTCACCAGCCGCGCCAGCGCGGTGCTTTGCTCCTGCAGCGCGTCGGCGGCGGCGGCGGCCTCCTCGACCAGCGCGGCGTTTTGCTGCGTCACCTGATCCATTTCACTGATGGCGTCATTGATTTGTCCAAGACCGGTGCTCTGCTCGGCGCTGGCGGCCGTGATATCGCCGATCAAATCTGTCACGCGCCGTACATGACCAACGATGTCTTCCATGGTAGCGCCAGCCTGGTCGACCAGCTTGGCGCCGTTTTCCACTTTGCTGACCGAGTCGACAATCAAGGTCTTGATTTCCTTGGCGGCCGTGGCGCTGCGCTGCGCCAGGTTACGCACCTCGGTCGCGACCACGGCAAAGCCGCGGCCCTGCTCACCGGCGCGCGCCGCTTCAACGGCGGCATTCAAGGCCAAAATATTGGTCTGGAATGCAATGCCATCAATGACGCCGATGATATCGGCGATCTTCTGCGCCGAAGCATTGATTTCGCCCATCGTGCCGACCACCTGGCTGACCACCTGACCACCCTTTTGCGCCACCGCCGAGGCGGACAGGGCCAATGCATGGGCCTGGCGGGAGTTGTCACCATTCTGGCGCACCGCCGCCGTCAATTGCTCCATCGACGAGGCGGTTTGCTGCAAGGAACTGGCTTGCCGTTCGGTACGGCTCGACAAGTCCAGGTTACCGCTGGCAATCTGGCCAGAGGCCGTCGCAATGGTGTCGGTACCGCCCCGCACCTGGCCAACAATATGCACCAGGCTGGCATTCATCTCTTTCAAGGCCAACAAGACTTCGCCGGTCTCGTCCTTGCTGCTGACGTCGATGGCGCTGCCGAGATTCCCGGACGCCACCGTCTTGGCCACTTGCACCGCCTGCCGCAGCGGGCCGGTGATGGAGCGCGTCAGCGCCCATGCGCACCAGACCCCGCACAGCATGGCGCCAGCCGCCATGACGAGCAAGGAAACCATGCTATCGCGGTTTTCACGCCGCACTTCTTGCGCCATGGCGCGGCCGATCTCGGCCTCATGCCGGCCAATCGCACTGACTGCCGCCAGGTAGGCATTGAATTGCTGCGTCATGACCGTGGCGGCCAACTGCACCGCCGCTTCCTGCTCGCCGGCTTTCTTGAATTTGAACAACTGGTCGCGGCTGACCGCGTAGGGTTTGCGGGCCACCACGACCGCCGCCAACAACGCTTTTTCGTCTGGGCTGGAGAGCAAGGTTTCAAGCTGCTGCTGAATGGCGTTGACGCGAACCCGGGTGGCAGCGGCATGTTCGGCATCCTCGCGCGTTTCGACCAACTCGGGATTGCGGGCAAAGGCCAGCACGCGCCCGCCACTAACGCTGATCAGATTATGCCACTCGGCCGTCAGCCGCTCCTTCGCCATCGCGCTGTCGACCAGTTCATCGGTCACATCACCGACTGTATCG
Organism: Burkholderiaceae bacterium; assembly: GCA_019751755.1. GTDB lineage: Bacteria > Pseudomonadota > Gammaproteobacteria > Burkholderiales > Burkholderiaceae_D > Rugamonas. The sequence goes on from JAIENA010000380.1 coordinate 8,883, forward strand.
AGCCGCCAGATGCCGGCAATGGTCATCATCATCATCAACAGCATCATGACGCCAAATCCGGCACCGAGCCGCGTGCCTATCCTCAAGTCACTGAATTTCATTCGTAAACTCCCCATGGCAAAGGCCGCTGTGCGCACAATGCTGCACAGCACAGGAGTTCATCTTAGGAAATGATTACGAAAAGAAAATCTCCAAATGTCACAGCCTTGGAGATTATTTTGATATATAGGAATGAAAATTCCTGCAGAAATGAAATAAGCTGTTCAGGACAAATTGAAACTGGTCGACAGGCTGTAGCCTTCGCCATACGCGCTGCGCAGCGGCAAGTCCTGGCCCAGCCCACTGCGGGCTTTCTTGCGCAGGCGGTACACCAGCATATCGACGCGACGGCCGGCGTCGGGATCGTCGCCGCCGATCCCGGCCACGATCACCTGGCGCGGCACCGGACGGGTGTTAATCGTCAGCAGATGCAGGAAGTTGCATTCCTTTTCGGTCAGCGTGATGGCCTGGCCTTGCAGTTCGAGGCGGCGTGCGGCCAGGCGCAAGGTCCACTTGGCCGGCAGCGGCATGGTTTCCTGCGGGCCCACGCGGCGGTCCAGCGCTTCAATGTGCGCCGCCAGTTCCGGGAACTTGATCGGTTTGGTCAAATAATGGTCGGCGCCCAGGCGCAGGCCGAGAATCCGGTTGTCGAACGCGACGCGGCCGGTCAGAACCAGCAAACCAATGTGCGGATACAGCTGGCGCATGCGCGGAATCACATTGAAGCCGTCTTCATCGGGCAAACCCAGGTCGAGCACCACCACGCCAACATTGCCTTGGCTCAGTGCCGACCACATTTCGCCGGCATTGTTGGTGATGTGGACTTCGTGTTCAAGCTCAATCAGGAACTCCGCCATTTCTTCGGCGTAGTCCAGATTGTCTTCCACGATCAAAATCTGCGTCATGTATGAAGCGCCATGTAATTGGGTGTAAGCGTGCGCCTACATGGTGAGAATTATCACCGGTGGACGCGACATGGCGCAAGGATTTTCCCGGCTTACGCGGCGATTGGAAGCCAAATCCTAAATTTCTTGCCGCTTTCTGAAAAATTCTCGACGGTCAGCGTCCCGCCATGGACTTCCACCACGGCGCGCGCCATGTACAGGCCCAGTCCCGAACCGGCGATTCCGGCGGCATTGCGGCCACGGTAGCCTTTTTCGAACAGCTTATCGATTTCGTCGGCGGCAATCCCGGCCCCCTGGTCCGCCACCGCGATTTCAATGCCGCCCTCTGTTGCTTTTTTGCCGATCAAGGTGATGGCGGTGCGATCGCTGGTGTACTTGATGGCATTGTCGATCAGGATGTCGAGGCACAAGCGGATGCCGGCCGGATCGCAGCGCAGCCATTGCGGCATGCCCTCCACTTCCACCCGGATCTGGGGGCGCCGCGCGCGCGCCAGTTCTGCTGCGGTTTCGAGCAACGCCAGCGGGGCGATTTCATTGGCCTGGCGCTTGCGCCCGATCGACGCCAGCCGCTCCGGCGACAGGTATTCATCGAGCATCGCCAGCAAGCGGTCGACCGCGGTCTGGATTTTTGTATACCGTTTGCGGGTGGCCTCGTCGTGATGGGCGCCTGTCATTTCGAGGCGCTGGATGGCGCCATCGATGGTCGACAGCGGCGTGCGGAATTCATGCGACAGCATCGACGCGAATTTCTTTTGCTGTTGCTGCCACTCGACGCGCTCACTGGCGTCGCGGATGGTGCCGGTCACCGCCACGGCACTGCCCACTTCATTGAGCACCAGCACCGATTCGACATCGACCGGGATGGTGTGGGCGGCGCTGGCATGCGGCAAGTCGAGTTCGCGCCGCACCCGCAGCCGGGTGCGGTCGCCCGCCGCAAAGCGTTCCAGCCGCAGCGGCAATTCGGCGATCAACCGATCGGCCAGCGCTTGCGCGGTTTCCAGCGTGTAGCCGAAACGGCGCCCGGCCGCCGGGCTCAGATACAGCAGCCGTCCGCTGTCGCATTCCAGCATGAAATGCACTTCGCTGCTGTTGTCGAGAATCTGACGGTACAAGGCTTCATCGGACATGGCAAGCTCCCGGGGTTAGTCCACCAGCGGTGCAAAGATTTGCTGCAAATCTTCCTGCGTCAACGTCATCTTTTGCGACTCGCCTTCCGCCAGCACCGACTGCGCCAGATCGGACTTCTTCTGCTGCAGCAGTTGGATCTTTTCTTCCAGCGTGCCTTTGGCGATCAGCTTGTAGACAAACACCGGCTTGTCCTGGCCAATCCGCCAGGCACGGTCGGTGGCCTGGTTTTCCGCCGCCGGGTTCCACCACGGGTCATAGTGGATCACGGTATCGGCCGCCGTCAGGTTCAAGCCGACACCGCCGGCTTTCAGGGAAATCAGGAAGATCGGCACCGCGCCTTGCTGGAACGCCGCCACCTGCGCGCTGCGATCCTTGGTTTCTCCGGTCAGGATGGCGTACGGGATGTCGCGCGCATCGAGTTCTTCCTCGATCAATTCCAGCATCGACGTGAATTGCGAGAACACTAGGATCTTGCGATTTTCTTCCAGCAAGTCTTCCACCATTTGCATCAAATCCTGCAACTTGGCGGAGCCGGCGCCCTGTTTTTTCGACGGCAACGACTTCACCAGGCGCGGATCGCAGCAAACCTGGCGCAATTTCAGCAGCGCTTCCAGAATCACGATCTGGCTGCGCGCCACGCCCTTGCGGTCGATTTCATCGCGCACTTTCTGGTCCATCGCCAGGCGCACGGTTTCATACAGGTCGCGCTGGGCGCCGGTCAGTTCCACCTTGCGCACCATCTCGGTCTTGGCCGGCAATTCCTTGGCCACATTGTCCTTGGTCCGGCGCAGCAGGAACGGCTTGATGCGTTTGTTCAGCAAGGTGCGCCGCAGCGGGTCGTCCTGGCGTTCGATCGGATGACGGAACTGCGCGTTGAAGGTTTTTTCATCGCCCAGCAAGCCAGGCAGCAGGAAGTGGAACTGCGACCACAGCTCGCCCAGGTGGTTTTCCAGCGGCGTGCCAGACAGGCACAAGCGGTGGCGCGACTTCAGCAGGCTGGCGCTTTGCGCCGCTTTCGAGCGGGTGTTCTTGATGTAATGCGATTCATCGAGGATCACCAGGTGGAATTCGTGCTCATGCAGTTTTTCCTCGTCGCGCGGCAGCAGCGCATACGTCGTCAGCACTAGGTCGGCCTGCGGCACCTGGTCAAACAACTGCGCACGGTCCTTGCCCTGCAACAGCAGCACGCGCAAATCCGGCGCAAAGCGCGCCGCTTCATCTTGCCAGTTGCCCATCAAACTGGTCGGGGCAATCACCAGCACCGGGTGCGTCAGGCGCCCGGCTTCTTTTTCCACCAGGATGTGCGCCAGCGTTTGCACGGTTTTACCGAGGCCCATATCGTCTGCCAGGATCCCTGCCAGGCCGTATTCGCGCAGGAATTGCATCCATGCCAGACCATCGGACTGGTAATCGCGCAGCGTGGCGCGCAAACCGGCCGGCGTCGGCACCCGCTTGACGGCATTGAACTGGTTCAGGCGGCGGCCCATGGCACGCAATTCTTCGCCACCGGTCCATTCAAAGTCCACCATGCGCGCCAATTCATCGAGACGCGCCGCATCGAGCGTGGCCATGCGCACCGCATGGCGGATTTTTTCGCTGAAATACAGCTCGCCCAAGGTCGCCAGAATCGGCTTCACGCGATTCCAGGGCAACGCAACCCGCTCGCCATCGGACAAGGTCGCCAGCATCTGGTCTTCTTCCGCGTGCACCGCCAGCGCTTTCGGGCTGAAATCATTGGGCGCGTTGCGGATCATTTGCACCAGCACCGGCAGCAGCGGCACCCGTTCGCCGCCCACCAGGATGCCCAGTTCCAGCTCGAACCAGGCGTGGCCGCCATCGGCGTCGTCTTCCTCGACTTCCGCATACCAGCCATCGACGGTGCTCACGTCATAGCGGTACTTGGGGGTTTTTTCCACTTGCCAGCCATGGCTGCGCAATTCGGCGATGCCGTCGGCGGCGAAACGCAGCCAGTCGGCCTGGCTGGCCAGCAGCAAGCCGCCGCGCACGGACGACAACGGCAAGGCGCTCGGTTTGCGGAAGCCCAGCGCCGTCAGCGCGGCCAGCGCGTCGGCTTCGGCCTGTTCATTGCGCTGGATGACTTCGGTGACTTCGCCGCGCTGGCGCACCACGCGCTGCGACGGGTCGAACGAGACGCGCTCACCGTCATAGTCATAAGACAATACCGCATAGTCATTCCAGCGCTGGTGCGCGCCATCGGCCAACATGGCCGAATCGAGCACCAGGATCGGTTTGGGCAGCACGTCATTGCGGATGCGCTGCGGCAGCGGCTGCGGCAGCGGCATCAATTGCTGCAGGCCATGCGCCAGCAGCAATTGCGACACACGCAATTTGTCGCCGGACGATAGCAGCGGCGCCTGCGCCACCAGCGCCTGCAAGTCGGCCAGCGGAATGTCCGTGCCGCCCTGATTCAATTGCAGCACGCCGCACGACAGGTTATCGATGTACCAAGGCGGATCGGTCGGCAACATGTAATCGACGGAATCGGCGCCGTGGTGGCGCGCGCCTTCCGGCGCCGCCACCGCCCAGCCCAGGCGCAAGCCTTTGCCTTCTTCGCGCCAGGCCAGATTCGCCTGGCGCAAGGCGCCGCCTTTCATCGGGTACACCAGGCCATTGCCGACGTCGGACCAGGAATTGGCCCACAGCAGCTTGTCCTGTTCGGCCAGCATCTGCAGCAAGGCCGCGCCGATCTTGCCGCGCGGCTCGGTCGCGCTGCCGGTCTGGGAATTCGGACCGCTGCGCATCGCCACAAAGAAACGGATCAAGTCTTCATCGCCCGGCTCCAGGAACGACGGCGGCGCCGACAGCAAGGAAAATACTTCGCTGACCGGCGTGGCGGCCGCCACATCGCCATTCGGGCGCAGGCGGGCCTTATACAGGCACAGCGCCACATGGCGGCCACCGCTGGTCGGCGCCAGCACATAAATCAAACGATATTGGGTTTGCGGCTGTTTCGGATCCGGCTCCGGCGCGATGGCCAGTTTCGGTTTCGGATGTGCAGCTGCATCCACCCGCTGCAGCCACGTGGCAACGGCATAGGGCAGCTGGGTAGCTGGAACAGATGCGGGAGCTTGGGCCGGGGTGGTTTCGCGGGTTTCGGCGCGTGTCAAATCCATTGTGCGCATAGCTTTTACGAACTCTTACTTTGGTGCTTACAGAACTGCTGTTTGAATGGAAAGTGGGCGGTTCAAAAACTGCAACATGTAATATTATCCGTTTTAGCGCCATTCTGGTTTGTGTTTCTTCGAACATAGCCGGCTTGAAACGTCAGACGTATGGCGCGGCTGTGCCGCATTGCGTATGATTCCGGCCTTGTCTTTGAGGAATTACGCCATGCTGCCCACCATCGAACAACGCCTTGCCAACGAATTAGCCGCCAAGCCGGCCCAGGTCGCCGCCGCCGTGGCCCTGCTCGATGAAGGCGCCACCGTGCCCTTTATCGCCCGTTACCGCAAGGAAGCCACCGGCGGCCTGGATGATATCCAATTGCGCCTGCTGGAAGAGCGGCTGCGCTATTTGCGCGAACTCGAAGAGCGCCGCGCCGCCATCGTGGCGTCGATTACCGAGCAAAACAAGATGACGCCGGCCTTGCTGGAGGCGGTGCTGCACGCCGAAGACAAGACCCGCCTGGAAGACTTGTACCTGCCCTATAAACAAAAACGCCGCACCAAGGCGCAAATCGCGATTGAAGCGGGCTTGACGCCATTGGCCGATGCGCTGCTGGCGGATCCCAGCCTCAATCCGGAGACCCAGGCCGCCGACTATGTGCGCGAGGCCTTTACCAATCCCGACGGCGTCGCCAATCCGGGCGTGCCGGACACCAAGGCCGCGCTCGATGGCGCGCGCCAGATCCTGATGGAACGCTTCGCCGAAGACGCCACCCTGCTGCAATCGCTGCGCGAATATGTGCAGGACCATGGCATCGTTGAATCCAAAGTGGTGGAAGGCAAGCAGGAAGAAGGCGAAAAATTCGCCGATTACTTTGATTACTCGGAAACCCTGGCCACCGTGCCGTCGCACCGCGCCCTGGCGCTGTTGCGGGGCCGGCGCGAAGGCATGCTGGACGTGACGTTGCGGCTCGATACCGAAGCGGAAAAACCGAAGTGGGATGCGCCGCTGAACCCGTGCGAAAGCCGGATTGCCGCCCGTTTCGGCATCAAGCAAGCCGGCCGGCCCGCCGACAAATGGCTGGCCGACACGGCGCGCTGGACCTGGCGCGTGAAAAGCTTCATGCACCTGGAAACCGAATTGATGGGCGCGCTGCGGGAAAAAGCCGAAACCGACGCCATCAATGTGTTCGCGACCAACCTGAAAGCGCTGCTGCTGGCGGCGCCGGCCGGCCAGCGCGCCACCATGGGCCTGGACCCGGGCCTGCGCACCGGCGTGAAAGTCGCCGTGGTCGATTCCACCGGCAAAGTGGTCGATACCGCCACGATTTACCCGCACCAGCCGAAAAACGACTGGGCCGGGTCGCTGCAAACCCTGGGCCGCCTGGCGGCCAAGCACCATGTGTCATTGATTTCCATCGGCAACGGCACCGCCTCGCGCGAAACCGATAAATTGGCGCAGGAACTGATCAAGCTGTATCCGGAGCAAAAGCTGACCAAGATCGTCGTCTCGGAAGCCGGCGCCTCGGTGTATTCGGCATCGGAATTCGCGTCCAAGGAATTGCCGGAACTGGACGTGTCGCTGCGCGGCGCCGTGTCGATTGCGCGCCGTTTGCAAGACCCGCTGGCGGAACTGGTCAAAATCGACCCGAAATCGATCGGCGTGGGCCAGTACCAGCACGACGTGTCGCAAACGCAATTGGCGCGCACACTGGACGCCGTGGTCGAGGATTGCGTCAATGCGGTGGGGGTGGACGTCAATACCGCATCGGCGCCGCTGCTGGCGCGCGTGTCCGGCCTGTCGGCCAGCGTGGCGCAGGGCATCGTCAACTTCCGCGATGCGAACGGCGCGTTCGCGTCCCGCTCGGGCTTGAAGAAAGTGCCGCGCCTGGGCGATAAAACCTTTGAACAGGCGGCCGGCTTCCTGCGCATTATCGGCGGCGAGAATCCGCTCGATGCGTCGGCGGTGCACCCGGAATCGTATCCGGTCGTCGAAAAAATCCTGTCTGATATCAAAAAAGATATCAAAAGCGTCATCGGCGAAGCCAGCCTGGTCAAATCGCTGAATCCGGCCAAGTATGCCGACGACAAGTTCGGCGTACCGACCGTCACCGACATTTTAAAAGAGCTGGAAAAGCCGGGTCGCGATCCGCGCCCTGAATTCACCACCGCCACCTTCAAGGAAGGCGTGGAAGAAATCAGCGACTTGCGTCCGGACATGATCCTCGAAGGCGTGGTCACCAACGTCGCCGCGTTTGGCGCGTTTGTCGATATCGGCGTGCATCAGGATGGCCTGGTCCACATCTCCGCCCTGTCCAACAGCTTCGTCAAGGACCCGCATAGCGTGGTCAAAGCCGGCCAGGTGGTGAAAGTCAAGGTGCTGGAAGTCGACCCCAAGCGCAAGCGCATTGCGCTGACCATGCGCCTGTCGGACAGCGCGCCGCAAGCCGGTGCGCGGCCGGAACAGCGCAGCGACCGCAATGACCGGCGCGCCATGGGACAACAGCAAAAATCGCAGCAGCGCGAACCCGCCGCCCAGGGCTCAATGGCGGCCGCCTTCGCCAAGCTGCGCGGCTGACACGGGAGGGCGGCTGGAGAAAGCCGCCCTCCGATACTCCCCGCCGTGAATTCTTATAGAATACCGGCATCTCCATCTTTTTCCCCCGAGGCAGTTATGAGCGACGTACAAACCTGGATCAAAGAAACCGTGACCAACACCCCAGTGGTCCTGTTCATGAAGGGCACCGCCCAGTTCCCGCAATGCGGCTTTTCCGGCCGCGCCATCCAGATCCTGAAAGCGTGCGGCGTCGAAAACATCGCCACCGTCAACGTGCTGGACGATCCGGAAGTGCGTCAGGGCATCAAGGAATACTCGAACTGGCCGACCATTCCACAACTGTACGTGCGCGGCGAATTCGTCGGCGGCTCGGACATCATGTCGGAAATGTTTGAATCCGGTGAACTGAAGGCCCTCATCGACAACAATGGCTGATCACCCGCCGCGCCGCGTCTGCCGGCTGGTCATCGCCATTACCGGCGCCACCGGCGCCGTCTATGGCGTGCGACTGCTGCAAGTGCTGCAAGCATTGAAGGCGCTGCCCGGCGCGACACCAGTGGAAACCCACCTGGTGATTTCCGATGCGGCCGTGCTGACGCTACACCAGGAAACCGGCTTGCAGCGCAAGCAAGTGGAAGCGCTGGCCGACGTGGTGCACAAGCAAAGCAATATCGGCGCGGCCATTGCCAGCGGTTCCTTCCTGTGTGACGGCATGGTGATTGCGCCGTGTTCGATGAAGACCCTGGCGACCGTGGCGCATGGCTTGTCCGACAACTTGATTGCCCGCGCGGCGGACGTCATGCTCAAGGAGCGCCGCCGCCTGGTGCTGATGGTGCGCGAAACCCCGTTCAACCTGGCGCACTTGCGCAATATGACGGCGGTCACGGAAATGGGCGGTATCATCTTCCCGCCCCTGCCCAGCTTTTACCACCAGCCGCAATCGATTGCCGAGATGGTGGACCACACGGTGGCGCGCGTACTCGATTTGTTTGGCATCGAGCACGCGCTGGCGCCGCGCTGGGATGGCATGAGTTAAACCGGCTACCGGCCGGCTATTTACCAAAACGGGTATCGGCCCGTTTCAATTCACGCATTTCTTCCAGCATCCGACGTTGCGCAATCCTTTTGCGCAGCACTTCGGCATGGCGCGCCGCAGACATCGGCGGCGCGGTCATCAAGTCTTTCAATTGCGCGGAATTGCTGTAATTGTTTCGAATCAGACGGCTCAATGCAGACTCCTTGAAAAGCACGTGCAAGGCTATTGTGCCTGATTTTCATGTCAAACTGATGACGATTTATTAAAGAATGAATACGGCGGGCGAGACGGGACGCGGCGGGGGACTTCTCCACCGCCGGAATGGGGGGATTACTTCTGATAATTGACCCGCACCAGCATGCGGATAAATTCGCGGGCAATCTGCCGATGATGTTCGTCCAGGCGCTGCAAATCAGCGATCAGTTTCACATCCGCCGACTCGAAACGGGACAGGCTGGCGCCATTGTCGCTGGCCGGCACTTCCGACTCCGGACCGCCGAAACGCAGCCAGTCAGCGGGCACACCCAGCCACTGCGCGATCATGCGCAATTTTTCCTGTGTAGGAATCGCCTCGCCCACCAGCCATTTACGGGCCGCATGGACGGTAATCGGCCTGCCGTCAAATCGGATATTAAATTCCCTGGCCAGGCGGGTGGGGCTGTCGGGTGAATAATGTGCGTTTTTTAGAGCCTGCTGCAGACGCTGGCTGAAGCTTTCGCGTTCGTTGGATGAATTCATAGTTGCACTATTTCACGTTGCCGCATGAATGTCAGTCTCTCGGCGCTTGTGACAATTGAGAATTTAATATGCGACATTTCTCGCATGCCTGTCCAGATACAGAATCGGGCGCTATCCAAACTTTATATCAAGCTGGGAATAAATTGGAAAATTGTATTCAGTGGCGGTCGTACTGGATTGAACGTTCGTTCATTTTGCACATTTTTACCACATTCTCTCCAATTGTCACATAAATGTGACACTTACGGGGAGACTATGAAACGTATGATGCCGTCACCACCGGTGGCTCGTCGCACGATACCCTCAAGCCACAACTTGTGCAGGTGGGCCAGCGCCTCGCCCAGCGCAAAACTCAATTGGTGCGCATCGAGCGGGCGGCGGAACATCAACGGGACGATCTCGGCCGCCGTGCGCCATTGGCCGGTACAGGCGTCCACCACTTCGGCCAGACGGGCGGCATGATGGTCGCGCAACTGGCCGATGCGGGTGTGCAGGCCACGGAAGGGTTTGCCATGCGATGGCAAGACCAGCACGTCCTCCGGCAAATCGGCATAGCTGCCCAATGATTCCAGGTATAAGGCCAGCGGATTGGCTTCCGGCTCGACCGCAAACACCGACACGTTGGTCGAAATACGCGGCAACACCATGTCGCCGGAAATCAGCACGTTCAAACTGGCGCAATAAAGCGACACATGCTCGGGCGCATGGCCGAAGCCGGTGATCACGCGCCAGTCATGGCGGCCGATGGTGACGATGTCGCCATGCCGCAGGCGGGTATACGCGGCCGGCACCGCCGGCACCAGCGACGGATAATAATTACGGCGGCTGCCCATCTTTTCCAGCATCTCCGGGTCATGCAAGCCATGGCGCTCGAAATGCGGCAAGGCCGACGGGCCATCGACGCCCGGCAACGCCGCCGCCATCATGCGGGCAAAGCCAAAGTCCGCGGCCGACATCCACAGCGGCGCCTGCCAGCGGCGGCACAGCCAGTCCGACAGGCCCACGTGGTCGGGATGACAATGCGTCACCAGCACGCGCTGCAGCGGCTTGCCCTGCAAGCCCTGGGCGAACACGGTTTCCCAGCCTGCCTTGGTGGCGTCGGTCGACGCGCCGCAATCCACCACAGTCCAGCCCGCTTCCTGCTGTTCGCCAAAGTTATCTTCCAACAACCACAAGTTGATGTGGTCCAGCGCAAACGGCAGCGGCATGCGCAGCCAGGCCAGCCCGGGCGCCAGCACATGGACCTCGCCGGTGGCGGGAATGGTGTCACCAAACGGATAGTGCAGTTGGGATTCGAGAAGGTTCATTTTATTCAGATCCGACACAAGCGCGCTACAATGTGCTTGACGTTACGTAAACGGAAGATAGGACAACGCAAGCCTGTCATTATGGCCCGTTCATCCGCGTCTTTCCACCTGAAACTGCCACTGACATGCCGACTTATACCATTACCGAACTTTCCCGTGAATTTGACGTCACGGCGCGCGCCATCCGCTTTTATGAAGACCAGGGTTTGCTGAGCCCATCGCGCGAAGGCGCGGGGGGCCGCAACCGCGTCTATACGCCGCGCGACCGCACCCGCCTGAAGCTGACGCTGCGCGGCAAGCGCCTGGGCCTGTCGCTGTCGGAAATCAAAAGCCTGGTCGACATGTATGAATCGCCGAAGGACACGTCGGCCCAGATGAACCGCTTCCTCGGCGTACTGAACCAGCACCGCGAAACGCTGGAACAACAGCGCGAAGATATTGAGATGACGCTGGCGGAAATCACCGCGCACGAGGATGAGTGCAAGCGCCTGCTGGCGGGGCTCAATGAGAAGCCCGCCGTGCCGACGTAAGCCGGGTTGCGGAGCGCCTACTTGACGTTTACGTTAACGTAACTTCAGCGTATCATAATTGCTTCATTACTCCCCTTCCACAACGAGGACGACATGCTCCACCTTCCAGGCCTGACCTTTGACCACGGCGAAGACATCGCCGCCCTGCGCGAAGCCGTACAACAGTTTGCCGCTGCGGAAATCGCCCCACGCGCCGCGGAAATCGACCGTACCGACCAGTTCCCGATGGACCTGTGGCGCAAGATGGGAGAGTTGGGCGTGCTCGGCATTACCGTGCCGGAAGAATACGGTGGCGCCAACATGGGCTACCTGGCGCACATCATTGCGATGGAAGAGATTTCGCGCGCATCGGCCTCGGTCGGCCTGTCGTATGGCGCGCACTCGAACCTGTGCGTCAACCAGATCAAGCGCAACGGCACCGAAGAACAAAAGCAGAAATACCTGCCGAAGCTGATTTCCGGTGAGCACGTGGGCGCGCTGGCCATGTCCGAACCCAACGCCGGCTCCGACGTCGTCAGCATGAAGCTGCGCGCCGACTGGAAAGGCGACCGCTGGGTGCTGAACGGCACCAAGATGTGGATCACCAACGGTCCGGACGCCGACACGCTGGTGGTGTATGCGAAAAACGACCTGGAAGCCGGTCCCAAAGGCATGACTGCGTTCCTGATTGAAAAAGGCTTCAAAGGCTTCTCGATCGCGCAAAAACTCGACAAGCTGGGCATGCGCGGTTCGCACACCGGCGAACTGGTGTTTGAAGATTGCGAAGTGCCGGCGGAAAACGTGCTGGGCGGCCTGGGCAAGGGCGTCAACGTGCTGATGTCCGGCCTGGACTTCGAGCGCACCGTGCTGTCCGGCGGCCCGCTGGGCATCATGCAGGCGTGTATGGATTCGGTGGTGCCGTACATCCACGACCGCAAGCAGTTCGGCCAGCCGATCGGCGAATTCCAGCTGATGCAAGGCAAGCTGGCCGACATGTATTCGACCATGATGGCGTGCAAAGCCTACGTCTACGCGGTCGGCCAGGCCTGCGACCGCGCCACCTCGCCGGAAGCGGTGCGCCAACTGCGCAAGGATGCCGCCGGCGCTATTCTGTATAGTGCCGAGAAGGCAACCTGGATGGCCGGCGAGGCGATCCAGACCCTGGGCGGCAACGGCTACATCAACGAGTATCCGGTCGGCCGCCTGTGGCGCGACGCCAAGCTGTATGAAATCGGCGCCGGCACCAGCGAAATCCGCCGCATGCTGATCGGCCGTGAACTGTTCGCGGAAACCAAGTAAGCGGGCGCGTCCGGAATGTGGTGGCCGGCATAACCTTACTGAGATGTGAAAGCCCGGCCTAAAGGCCCGGCACCCATATTTTGATCTGTGGAAGCCCGGCCTGAAGGCCCGGCACCCAGATTAGCAAATGGTCCTGTTTATGATCCCAGCCGCCTTCCCGAAACTGCTGTCGTCCCAGATCGCCTTTGATATCGCGCGCACCATCCGCGACGGTTTCGACAAGCACTACCGGCTGTTCCGCCACAGCAGCCAACAAGCCCAGGCCCACTTCGAGCAGGGCTGCTGGAAAGTCGCGCAGGAAGCGGCGCGCGAACGCATCGGCTTTTATGACAAGCGGGTGCAGGAATGCGTGCACCTGCTGGAAGATGAGTATGTCCCGCAAGAGCTGACCGATGATGTGTGGCGCGAATGCAAGCTGCACTTTATCGGCCTGCTGTCCGGCCACAAGCAACCGGAGCTGGCGGAAACGTTTTTCAATTCGGTCTGCTGCAACATCCTGCACCGCAGCTACTTCCACAACGAATTCATCTTCGTGCGCCCGGTGGTCTCGACCGAATACATCGACACCGAAGAAGCCGCGCCCACCTACCGCATGTACTACCCCGGCGCGGACGGCTTGCGCATGACGCTCACGCGCATCGTCACCGATTTCCAGCTCAAGACGGCCTTCGCCAACCTGGAGCGCGACGTGGGCCAGGTGGAAACCCGCCTGCGCGAACTGTTTGGCGGCGAGGCACTGGAACCGAACCACCAGATCCAGGTGCTGTCGAGCCTGTTCTTCCGCAACAAGGGCGCGTATATCGTCGGCAAGGGCATCAATGGCGCGCGCGAATACCCGTTCGTGGTGCCGATCCTGCACAACCGCCATGGTGAATTGATCCTCGACACGGTGTTGTTCGACAAGGAATTGATCATCATCCTGTTTTCGTTTACCCGCGCCTACTTCCAGGTCGATATGGAAGTGCCGTCGGCCTACGTGCAATTCCTGCGCACCCTGCTGCCGCGCAAGCCGCGCAGTGAAATCTATACCGT
>JAIENA010000044.1 GCA_019751755.1 Burkholderiaceae bacterium
TGCGCGGCTTGCGCGGCCAGTGCCGCCAATGCCGCCTGCGCACCTTGCGCCGCCTGGGCCGCCGCAGAGGGCTGAGCGGCTGCGGCGGCCGCTGGTGCCGCGCCAGCCGGTGCGGCTGGATTGGCCGGATTGGCGCCCGCCGCACCGGCCCCGCTGGGCGGTGGCGTTGGACGCACCGGCGCCACCGGTGTCAGCTCGATACCGGCCGGTGGCTGCGCTTTGACCCAGCGCACGCCGAATTTATCGCCGAGGCGCACCACGCTGTCGGCAAACCACCCTTCCTTGTTGACCAGCATGGTCGAGGCGCCGCCCGTAAAGCCGCGCAGCATGACCGAGTCGCCTTGCCAGGTGAGGAATTGCTGGGCGTCGTACAGCGGAATGCTGCATACCTTGTCGCTGCGCGGCGTGGTGATGCGTCCGGCCGCCTGGCCGGTATCCTTGTCGAGCCGTTCCAACTGGTTGACGCGGTCCAGCCACACCCGGCCATCCGGCGTCACGCCCCATTGGCGGACCCGTTCGCTGGCGATGCCGGGCTGCCACCATTCGTCGCCATGGCAGGCGCGGCCCGTGATATCGGGCGCATCGGCCGGCAAGGTCACCGTGAATTGCGCTTCCGGCGGCTGCAAATCCTGGGTGATGTCGCGCGCCTGCGGCGCCTCGTCTTCGATCGGGCAGCGCCGCGCGCCCCAGGGCGCATCGGGCTGCTGCGCCGCCGCGCCAAGATCGGCGGCCAGGTCGAACGCCAGCAACTGGCCGCCATCGGGCTGGCTGAAGCCGGTGCGCTGCCCGTCGTCGGCCAGTGGCGCGCCCAGCACGCCGTACAGCATATTGCCATTGGCGGACGGCGCCAGCGTTTGCAGGTCGCCTTCGATCAGCCGTTCCGTCACCACCCGCCCGCTGCGGCTATCCTGCACGGTCAGGCGGGAGCGGTAGCGGCGGCCCGCTTCGTCGCTGTCGCGCGTGACCGTGGCCAGCCAGCGTCCGCGTGGATCGGCGGCCGACGCCAGCCAGCCGCCGTCGGCGGCGGCGCGCAGCATGGCGCCGCCGCGCTGGCGCCCGCATTGTTTGAGGTTGACGGCCAGTGGCGTCACGGGCCGCGCCGGCCCGGCTTTCGCTTTGCCGCGGCGCGGCGCGGCCAGGCTCAGGGCGGTGGCGGCGCCGGCCGGTGGCAGCAGCCACAGGTCGCCGGTGGCTTCGGCAAAATGCCAGGCATAGCTGGCGGCGGGGCCGGCCGAACCCGGCGGCATGGCGGCGCGCTGATAGCTGAATAGTTCACGGCGGCCGATATCCCAGATGGCAAACCGCAATTCGCCATTGGCGGCGCGCTGCGCCACCAGCAGCTTGCGGCCATCGTCGACAAAGCGCAGATCGAGTACCGGATCGCCGCCGGTGGGGATGCTCAGGGTGCTGCGCATGCCGGGTAATTCCAGCACCCGCACCTGGACGCCGCCCAGCGCGATGCGCCTGCCGTCGCCCGACAGCGCCATCGGCATGGGCGCCGCCGCGCCCGATCCACCCGACACGACGCAGGCCGGGCCGCCCGCCGCGCCATCGAGCCGCAGCCAGCTGGTTTTGCCGCTGCGGCCCTCGCCAAATGTGGCGATGCCGATACAGCCGGGTGCCTGGCGGCTGGTGTAGGCCACGGTGCGGCCGTCGGCGCTGGCCGACAACGCGTGTGCCGGCGCCGGCAGCACGGCCGTGGCATCGGTGGTGGCGCCGCCCGCCGCGCTGCGGTGTAACTGGTTGCGCGCGTCGGTGCGCAATACCCATTGCCCGTCGCCCGAGGTGGCGATCGGGAAGCCCGCCGCCCAGGTGGACGCCAGCGGCGCGGCGCATAGCGACGCCAGCAAGGTGAACAGGATGCGTGGCGGGCAGGGCATCGTCAAAGTGGCCAATTCGAGCTCCGGAAACAGTTGCGGGGACAGCGGCAAGGGGACGACGGCGCCGGCCCTGTACAATGGTAGTGTATTGCCATCAACCAACACAAGAACAACAACATGAAGTCCAAAAAACTGCGGATTGCCGCCATCACGGCCGGCGCCACCGCTGCCCTGTTGGCCGCGTATGCCGGCCTCGGATTTTTCGCGGTTCCCGCGATTGTCGCATCGCAGGCGCAACAAATGGCGCAGCAACAGTTTAAGCGCCAGTTGACCATCGGCCAGGTCACATTTAACCCGTTTACGTTGGCCGCCTCGCTGCGCGACGTGACATTGCGGGAGCCGGATGGCGCCACCGTGTTCGTCTCGTTCGAGGCCTTCGATGCCGACCTGTCGTGGCAATCGCTGCGGCGCCTGGCGCCGGTGGTGGAAAAGGTGCGTTTGCAAGCGCCTTATGTGCACCTGGTGCGTGCCGACAACGGTCATTACAGCATCGATGACATCCTGCAATGGCTGGCCGCGCAGCCGCCATCGTCGGAGCCGGCGCTGTTTTCCGTCAACAACATCGAGTTGGCCAACGGCCGCATCGCGTTTGATGATCAGCCGGCGCGCGCCATGCACCGCGTCGAAGGGTTGCAACTGGGCTTGCCCTTTATTTCCTCAATGCCGAGCGACGTCGATGTCACGGTCGCCCCGCTGTTGTCGGCCACCATCAATGGCGCGCCGCTGCATATTCAGGGCAAGGCCAAGCCCTACGCGGCGCAGCGTGAATTTGCGGCGGAGTTCAAGCTGGAGCGGCTCGATTTGCCGCAGTTACTGGGCTACCTGCCGTTCAAGCCGGGCTTTAGGCTGCCGTCCGCCCGCCTCGATGCGCAATTGAACGCCACCTTTGTGCAGCCGAAGGCGGGCGCTTCGTCGCTGGTGCTGGGCGGCGAGGCGGCGCTGTCGCAGGTCGACTTGCGCGATGCCGGCGGCGCGCCGGTGCTGAAATTGTCCCGCCTGTCCGCGCAGCTCGATAAACTCGACCTGTTGGCGGGCCGCTTTATGATCGGCAAGGTCGGCCTGGACGGCCTCGATGCGGTGGTGCAGCGTGACGCGGGTGGCCAGTTGAACCTGGACCGTTTAATGCCACCGGCCGAGGCCAAGGCCGCGCCATCGCGCCAGCAAAAGCCGCCAGCCAAGCCGCCAGCGGCGACCGTGGTGGCGGTCAAGGAAGTGGCGATCCGCAACGCGGCGCTGCGCTATGGCGACGCCACGCCATCGACGGCGCTGAAAGCGGCCGTGCAGCGGTTTGACCTCGATGTGCGGGGGATTGCCGTCGATACCGGCAAGCGCACCGTGGCGGTGGCCGAGGCGGTGTCCGGCAGCGCCGCGCTGACCTATGCGCAAGGGGCGCGCACGGCGCCGGCGCCCGCGCCAACGGCGGCGGCCGATGGCGGCCAGCCGTACCAGGTGCGGGTCGGCAGCATGGACGTCAAGGGCTGGAGTCTGCAGGTCGATGATGCGAGCCGGGGGCAGCCGCTGGCGCTGGCCTTGTCGCCGCTGCACCTGACGGTCAAGGGCTGGTCCAACGTGCCGGCGACGCGCAGTGACATCACGCTGGCCGCCACCATTAACCGCAGTGGCAAGCTGGGCATCGCCGGCAGCCTGGCGGCCGCGCCGCTCGATGCGGACCTGGCGCTGGAATTGAATAACCTTGATTTGCAGCCACTGCAATCCTTGATTGCCGAGCATGTGAACTTGCGCGTGGCGCAGGCCGCCGTGTCGGCCAAGGGACGCTTGAAACTCGCCGATGACGGCGGTGTGATGAAAGGCGGCTACCAGGGCGACGCCCGCATCGAGCGCTTGAACACGGTGGACCGCCTGAATGACGTTGATTTCCTCAGCTGGAAGTCACTGGCCTTTGGCGGCATGGATGTGCAACTGGCGCCGTTGGCGCTGAACATCGACAAGGTGGCCCTGTCGGACTTTTTTGCGCGCGTGATCATCGACCCGAACGGCCGCATCAACGTGCAGGACGTGATGCGGACCGCCGCCAACGAAGACCGCAGTTTGACCGATGCGAAGAACCGCGCGCAGGATGCGCGCAAGCAAACGGCCGCATCCGCCGCGCAGCGTGGCGGCAAGGCCGCGTCGGGCACGCCATTGCCGGAACAGGCGACCGGCGGCAAGGATGCGACGGTGGCCGCTGCCGCCGCCGCGCCGATGCCGCCGATCCGCATCGGCCAATTGCAGTTGTCCGGCGGGCGCGTGCGCTTCACCGATAACTTCATCAAGCCCAATTACACGGCCACGCTGAAAGACCTGGGCGGCGTGGTGGCCGGGCTGGCCTCGGATCCGTCGGTGCTGGCCAATGTCGACATCAAGGGCAGCGTCAACGGCGCGCCATTGACGATTGGCGGCAAGGTGCAGCCGCTGCGCAAGGATTTGTACCTGGACGTGAAAGCCGAGGTGCGCGGCATGGAGCTGGCGGCCTTGTCGGCCTATGCGGACAAGTATGTCGGCTACGGCATCGAGAAGGGCAAGCTGTCGTTTGACGTGGCCTATCAATTGGACCAGCGCAAATTGCAGGCGCAAAACCGGCTGATCCTCGACCAGTTGACCTTTGGCACCGAAAGCACGAATCCGCAGGCGACCAAATTGCCGGTGCAACTGGCGGTGGCGCTGCTGTCTGACCGCAATGGCGTGATCGACATTAATGTGCCGATCGGCGGCTCGCTCGACGATCCGCAGTTCTCGCTGGGCGGCATCATCCTGCAGGTGATCGGCAATGCCGTGATGAAAACCGTGACGGCGCCGTTTACGCTGATCGCATCGCTGTTTGGTGGCAGTGGCGAAGACATGGCGGCGCTGGCGTTCGACGCGGGCCATGCGTCGGTGCCGGCCGCGCGCGAAGAAAAACTCGCGCCGCTGGCCAAGGCGCTCAATGAACGGCCGGGCCTGAAGCTCGATATCGGTGGCCGCTATGATCCCGCCACCGATTCCGGCGTGCTGCGCCAGTTGGCGCTCGAGCGCAAGCTGCGGCAGCTGAAATTGCGCGATTTGCAGGCGCAAGGCAAGGCTGCGCCCGAGGGCGGCGTGACGGTGACGCAAGACGATCGCCCGGCGCTGCTGGCGCGCGCCTTTGCGGCGGAGACGCTGCCCAAACCGCGCAACGCGCTGGGCCTGCAAAAGGCGCTGCCGCCGGCCGAGATGGAGCAGGCCCTGCTGGCGGCCATCGTCATCGATGACGACGATTTGACCGCGCTGGCGCACAAGCGCGCGCAGGCCGCCCGCGACTGGCTGGTCAAGCACGGCGTGCCGGCCGAGCGTCTGTTCCTGACGGCGGCCAGGCAGGGCGCCTGCCAGGCCGAATTCACGCTGCGCTGAGCGCCATCCGGCGTGAGGATCACAGCGCCTGCAGGAACGCGCTGAGATCGGCCACTTCCTGCTGCGTTAGTCCGATCTGGAAGCGGCGGTCATAGAACCGCACCACGCCTGGCAAGTCGGCTTGCGAGCCGTTGTGGAAGAACGGCGCGCGGGCCGACAGGCCGCGCAGGGTCGGCACTTTCATGCGGCCGATGTCGCGCCAGCGGCCGGTCTGCATCGCCAGGCCCGGGTCGGTGGTGTCGACGGTTTCGCCGGTGGCATTGTTGCGCAGCGTGTACAGCGGCAGGTCCGGGGTACGCACGCGGGCGTCGGCCACGCCGATATCGACCAGCAGCGGGGTGGAATGGCTGCCGGCATTGGGCGCGCTGTGGCAGCTGGAACAGGTGACACGGTTGGGCACGCGCAGCTGGTCGGTGAAGCCGGCCACCCGGTTGATGGTGAAGGGCCGGTTGTTGAACAATTGCTCGCCGCGTGCAATCGACGCGCGCGCCACGTTTTGCGCGGTCGCCGGCGTGGGCTGCGCCGGCGGACGCTGGCCCGGAGCGGGGCGGGCCGGGGGCGCAGCCGGGGCGTCGAGGTTGCGCCAGGCGCCGAACATCGTCATGGCATTGCGGTTGAAGGTGGCGCGGGTGCGGTAGTCGCCCGCTTCGAGATCGTTGATGCCGAAATAAAACGCTTGCGATGACAGTGCCGCCGGGCCGCCGCTGGCGCCGGCCTCCGTCAGGTTGCCGGCGGCGCCGCTGGTCAGCTGCGCCGTGACCAGACCGGCCTCGAAATTGACGATGGCGCGCTGTTCCGCCGCCGTCAGGTCGCGCGCCGCCTCGGCGTGACCGCGCACGGCGTCGTTCGCCTGGGTCAGCAAGCCGCTGTCGATGCTCGCATAGCACAGCGCGGGATTGGCGTTCAGGATGCAACTGGCGCCGCTAGTGCCGGCCGTGACGGTGCGGTTTTCGCGCGCGTCCCACATGATGGTGCTGATGAATTTCAGGTTGGTCGATGGCAGCGGGCGGCGGAACAGCGACAATTCGCGCGCGCTGGCGTAACCGTAAGGATCGTCGGCGCGCAGCAGCGTGAATTCGGCGTTGGCCGGTATCGCCTGACCGACCCGGATCACGCCCTTGGTCAGCAGCATGCTGTACGCCACGCGCTTCTGGTCCAGCGTGGCGACCGGCGCGACCGGGCTGTTGGCGCCATCGACGGCGCGGAACACGGGATCGGCGCCGGCGCTGGCGGCAAAGCGCAGGCGCAACTGGCCGGGGGTGATGCTCCAGCCGCTGTTTTCCGCGTGGCAGCTGGCGCAGCTGCGGCCATTGCCCATCGGCGCAAAGAAGGGATTGGCGGTGTCGATGACGCCGGATGCCGTGGTGGTCAGGGCGGTGCCGTCGGCATTGGCTTGCGGCGACGGCGGCACCGGCGCGCCCTGGGCGGTGCGGCGCACCGTTGCGGTGGCGCTGGCATCCGTGGCGGCATCATTGGCGGCGTCCGTGACTGTATCGGTGGCGGATGCGCTGGCGGCAGCCGCGGCCGTGGTGGTCGTGATGGTGCTCGCGTCGGCGTCGGCGCCGCCCTGGCGGACGGCGGCCACGCTGGCCTGGTCGGTACTGCCGCCGCAGGCGGACAGCATTCCGGCCAGCAGCGCGATCGGCAGCGCGGTGGGCAACAGGCGGGGGCGGAAGCGTTGGGTGGGGCGCATCGAAGTCTCCTGGTTAAGTTCTTACAGGAAACATCGTGGACCCGGAATATGGAGCAATAATGGAGGAAAGCGCAGTGGAGAAATTGCACCACACCTGCATAATTACTGCACATTCGGCGGGTATGATGGCGCCATGAGCCTACTTCAGCCACTTGCTGTTCGCCTCACCATTGCGCGCAAGATTGCGCTGTCGGTGGCGTTGATCGTGATCCTGTGCATCGGCACCATGGCGTGGCTGACCAATGCCAATTTGCAGCGCGGTTTTATCGCGTACCTGAACCAGATGCAGGAGCACGACCTGGATCAGATCAGTCAACTGCTGGCCGAGCGCTATCGGCGCGAAGGCGATTTCGAATGGCTGCGCCACCGGCCGCGCGCGATGAAAGATGTGCTGGACCAGTTGTCGCCGCAACTCAAGATGGAGGCCGATGCGCCGGGCGCCGATGCGCCGGGGCACGGGCGGCGCGAACGTGTGCGTGGCGGCTACGCTGCGCCGGACGATCCGGAAGGTCGGGGGCCGCCGCGTGGTGATGAGCGTAGTGCCTATGGCCCGCCGCGCCGCGCCGACGGCCAGCGTCCGCCCCGTCCGCGCGAAATCTCTGACCCGATGGCGTTTGCCGCGCGCCTGACCGTCAAGGACGAATATGGCGCTTCGCTGGTGGGCCCGCCGAACCCGCCGCCCGGCATC
Organism: Burkholderiaceae bacterium; assembly: GCA_019751755.1. Classification (GTDB taxonomy): domain Bacteria; phylum Pseudomonadota; class Gammaproteobacteria; order Burkholderiales; family Burkholderiaceae_D; genus Rugamonas. Next base: position 7,628 of record JAIENA010000044.1, read on the forward strand.
GTCCGTCCGATCCTGGTCGACGGCCGCCAGGTCGGCACCGTACACCTGCTGCTGTTGCGCCAGTCCGCCGGACAAAGCACCACGGCGACCAATTTCCTGCGCACCCAAACGCGCGACATTCTGCTGCTGTCCGGCGCGCTGCTGCTGGCGGCGCTGGCCCTGTCCGCCGCGCTGGCGCGCCATATGCTGCGCCCGGTGGCCGCGCTGCATGGCGTCACGGCGCGGCTGGCGCGCGGCGAACTGGCGGCGCGCGCGCCGGTGTTGAGCCGCGACGAACTGGGCGAACTGGCATTGCACGTCAACGCCATGGCGCAGGAATTGGAGCGCAATGAAACCCAGCGGCGCCAGATGCTGGCCGACGTGTCGCATGAATTGCGCACGCCGCTGACCGTGATCCGGGGCGAAATCGAGGCCTTGATCGACGGCGTGCGCAAAGCCGACCAGCAGGCGCTGGAATCGCTGCATGGCGAAGTGCTGCGCCTGGCCAAGCTGGTCGATGATTTGCACCAGTTGGCGCTGGCCGATACCGGTGACCTGCATTTCGAGATGCGGGCGCTGGATTTGCCGCCCGTGCTGCAGCCGCTGGCCGAACGCTACCAGGCGCGCGCCGCTGCCGCCGGACTGGCGCTGCGGTGGGACTTGTCGCCGCTGCCGGTGATGGTGCAGGGCGATGCGCGCCGGCTGGAACAGGTGGTGGTCAACCTGCTGGAAAACAGTCTGCGCTACACCGACCGTGGCGGCGTGATCGTGCTGGCGCTGCGGGTGCGCCATGATGGCCATCATGCGCAGGCGGAAATCACACTCGACGACAGCGCGCCCGGGGTGCCGGCCGGCGCCCATGCGCGCCTGTTCGAGCGCTTGTACCGGGTCGACCAGGCCCGCACGCGGGAACGGGGCGGCAGCGGACTGGGGCTAGCCATCTGCAAGGCGCTGGTCGAGGCGCATGGCGGCGCTATCGTGGCGTTGCCGTCGCAGCATGGCGGGATCCGGGTCCGCATCACGCTGCCGCTGTGGCAAGCGTGAATCACAGAATCACAGATGAGGAATCGCGATGGAATCTGCCGCACACATCGTCATTGTTGAAGATGACGCAAAAATCTCGGCGCTGCTGGGCGATTACATGGAGGCCGCCGGCTACCGCGCAACCCGCATCATGAATGGCGCGCAAGCGGTGGCGGCGCTGCGCGCCGAGGGCGCCGACGTGGTGCTGCTGGACCTGAATTTGCCGGGACTGGACGGACTGGCAGTGTGTCGCGCGGTGCGCACGTTTTCCCAGGCGCCGATCATCATGCTGACCGCGCGCGTCGATGAGGTGGACCGTTTGCTGGGGCTCGATGCGGGCGCTGACGATTACGTTTGCAAGCCGTTCAGCCCGCGCGAAGTGGTGGCGCGGGTGCGCGCCCAGTTGCGGCGCGCGTCAGGAGTACTGGCCCAACAGGCCAGTGCGCCGCTGTTGACGGTGGACCGCGAGCGCATGCGCATTCTGCTGGCCGGCGCGGCGCTGTCGCTGACGCCGGTGGAGTTCCGCATCCTGGCGGAATTGATCGCGCATCCGGACCGCGTCTATTCGCGCCAGCAATTGCTTGACGTGGCCCATGAAGACCAGCGCGACATCAGTGACCGCACCGTCGATTCGCACATCAAGAACATCCGCCGCAAGCTGGCGGTCAAGCCGGTGGCGGCCGACAGCCTGCAGTCGGTGTATGGCGTTGGCTACAGATTCGAGTTGCCACTCTGCTAAAATCCCCGGCTGGACTAACATTTTACCTACGGGCAGGGACGTCATGAAACGAGTGATTTTTAACCAGAAGGGTGGCGTCGGCAAGTCCACCATTGCCGTCAACCTGGCCGCGATCGCGGCCAACCGGGGCAAGAAAACGCTGCTGATCGACCTCGACCCGCAGTGCAATTCCAGCCGCTACCTGCTGGGCGACCACGCCAAGGACATCGCGCCGACGATCGCCGGCTACTTCGAGCAGACCTTGAACTTCATGGTGTTTTCGCTGTCGGCGCGCGGCTATGCGCATGAAACGCGTTTCGAGAACCTGTCGCTGGTGCCGTCGCATCCGGAAATCGGCGAACTGCAGTCGAAGCTCGAATCGCGCCACAAGATCTACAAGCTGCGCGACGCCTTGAACGAACTGGAAAAAGAGTACGAGGAAATCTTCATCGATACCCCTCCGGCCTATAACTTCTTCACGCAATCGGCGCTGATCGCAGCCGATACTTGTTTGATCCCGTTCGATTGCGACGATTTTTCGCGCCAGGCGCTGTATACGCTGATGAACAATGTGGCCGAAATCAAGGCCGACCATAATCAGGCGCTGGAGATCGAGGGCATTATCGTCAACCAGTTCCAGCCGCGCGCCAACCTGCCGCAGCGCATGGTCGACGAATTGCTGGCCGAAGGCTTGCCGGTGCTGGCCAGCAAACTGTCGAGCTCAATCAAGGTGCGCGAATCGCACGAACGCTGCCTGCCGATGATCCACCTCGATGCGCGCCACAAGCTGTCGCTGGAATTCGAAGCGCTGTACGACGAACTGGAAGCGGCGCAAAGCAGCGCCGCAAAAAAGCGCAAGCGCGGCTAAGCGCCGTCATTCCGGGCTGAACGTGCCCACATAGCGTGCCCGGGGTCGTATCATGCGGCCGTCGGCGCGCTGTTCCAGCGCATGGGCGATCCAGCCCGCCGTGCGCGCCATCGCCAGCAGCGTCAGCGCGGCGCCGTCCGGCAGGTCCAGCACCAGTTCCAACGCCGCCAGCGCAAAGTCCGAATTCGGTTGCGCGCCTGGCATGGCGGCGGCCCGCTGCGCCAGCGCTGCATAAGGCGCACAAGCCTGCGCATCATAGTGCTGCAACGCCGCCATCAAGTAGGTGGCGCGGATATCGCCGTTCGGGTACAGCGGATGGCCGAAGCCCGGCGTCATGGCCGTGATCGCGTCGCTGCCGGGACGGGCCGTTTCTGCTTCCGCCGCTTGCCGCAGCTGCGCTTTGGCCGCCACATAATGGCCGCCATGCTCGCTGCCGGACAATGCCGCCAGCCCCGCGCACAGCACCAGTGGCATGGCCGCGCCGCTCGACGCCGCGCAGCGCACCGTGAAGGCCGAATTGTTCAATTCATGGTCGGCCAGCAGCACCATGGTGGCGCGCAGCAGATCGGCCGCACCGGAGCCCAGGCCCCAGGCCTGCGCCGCTTGCAGGTGCAGCGGCGTGGCGCTGGCCGGGGTGCCCAGCAGCAGGCCCGCCACCACGCGCAGCAGCGTCCATGGATCGGCCTCGGGCCGCGTCGCGGCCAGCAGCGGCAACAGCGCCATGGCGCGGGGCAGAGGCGCCAGTCCGGCGCTGGCCGCCAGCAGCGCGCCGTCCGCCAGGGGGAAGGCCGTGCCCGTTGCCATGTTAGGCGCGGCGGGGTTGGCCTGGTGCGACTGCGCGTGCTGATTGCCGCAGGTATCGTCACCCGCATCGGTGCTTGTAGGGTCGAGCCATGGCTGCCACAGCAGCGCCGCCGCCTGTTCCAGTGTCGCATGGCGCGCCAGTGCGCAGGCATCGGTGCCCCGGTAGGTCAGCCGTCCCTCTTCAATTTGCGCAATCCGGGTCTCCAGCACCGGCACGCCCCAACTCATGGCCGCCGCCACCGCATGGCCGGCGCGCTTGCCGTCGCCGCGCCGCGCGGCCAGGCGCAGCACGTCGTCGTGCGCATAGCGCTTCGCGCGGGCGCCACTGTCGCCGCTCGACGACAGTAAACCCCGGCTCACATAGGAATACAGCGTGGCCGGGCTGACGCCAAGAATGGCGGCCGCTTCGCGTGCCGTAATGGTTTTGCTCATAAATTATTTATATTGATTTCACGGATCAAGATTGACCCTGCAACGCCGGATCGCCAGACTGGCCGCATCTGATTTGGAGGTCATTCTATGCAAAAAATCCCCATGCTGCAGCCGTTGCGGCACCGCCGTTTCCGCCAGTTGTGGCTGGCCAATCTGGTGGCCAACCTCGGTACCTGGACCCAGACCTTCGCCGCGGCGTGGCTGGTCGCCGCGGGCGACGCGTCATCGCAGATGACGGCGTTGGTGCAGGCGGCGGCCAGCGCGCCGATGCTACTGTTGGGCTTGCTGGCGGGTGTGGTGGCCGACGCCGTGCCCCGTGCCCGGCTGCTGTTGCTGGTCAATGCGGGCCGCGCGCTGGCCGCCACATTGATGGCGCTGCTGGCGGCCAGCGGCCAGGCGTCGGCCTGGGCGGTGCTGGCGCTGGTGTTCATGATGGGGACCGCGCAGGCGTTCATGTGGCCGGCATGGCATGCGGTGACGTCGCTGCTGGTGACGGCGGAGGAGGTGGAAGCCGCCGCCACCTTGAATAACCTCAGCTACAACGTGGCGGCCAGCGCCGGTCCGGCCTTGGGCGGCCTGCTGTTTGCGTGGTGCGGCGCGGCGCCGCTGTTTGGCTTCACCGCATTGTCGATGACTGGGCTGCTGGGCGTGTATTACGCCTGGCAGCGCAGTCCGGACGCGCCGCGCGCCGGAGAACCCGTCAGCATGGCAGCCTTCCGTAGCGGCCTGCGCACGGCGCTGGGCGCGCCCGACTACCGCCGCCTGCTGCGCCACACGGCCTGCGCTCTGTTCGGCGCGGTGGCGTTCATGGCGCTGTTGCCGCTGTATGTACACGATGTGCTGCGGCAGGAAGCAGGCCTGTATGGCGGCTTGATGGCCTTGCTCAGCGTGGGCGCGATTGCCGCGCCGTTCATCTTGCCGGCGCTGCGGGTGCGCTATCCGCGTCACGTGCTGCTGGCGGCGTCGCTGGCGCTGTTTGGCGCGATGTTGGTGGCGCTGCCACTGGTGCGCCATCCGGCCGTGCTGGCGCCGCTGGTTATGGCGGGCGGCATGGCATGGGCGGCGATGGTGTCGACCCTGAACGGCGCCGCGCAGTCGGCCTTTCCGTCCGCCGTGCGGGCGCGCACCTTGTCGGTGTACCTGCTGGCGATGGCGCTGGGACAGACCGTGGGCAGCGCCGTCTGGGGCGCGGTGGCGCAAGCCGTCGGCACGGCCCCCGCGCTGGCGCTGGCCGGTGCAGTGCTGCTGGGGTATGCGGCGATCGGATTGCGCCGCGCGCTGCCGTCGGCTGTGGCACAGTAGCGCAATTGCAATCGCAATCGCAATCGTAAACGTGGAGCGCGCATCATGGTGGAATTGCAGGGTGTCGGACGGTTGCATGCGCAGTGGATCGATGGCCCGCCACAGCGGCCGGTGCTGGTGTTCCTGCACGAGGGGCTGGGTTGCGCGGCGATGTGGCGGGATTTTCCGCAGCGCCTGTGCGCGCTGGCCGATTGCCCGGGTCTGGTGTATGACCGGCTGGGTTATGGACTGTCCGACCCGCTGCGCGCGCCGCGCAACATTCACTACCTGCATGAAGCTGCACTGATTGAATTGCCGGCCGTGCTGGCGCATTTTGTACAGGGGCGGCCGTATCTCGTGATCGGCCATTCCGACGGCGGCAGTATCGCGCTGCTGCATGGCGCGGCGCAGTCGGTCGGGCTGCTGGGCGTGATCACGGAGGCGGCCCATGTGTTGGTGGAAGACGTCACGCTGGCCGGCATCCGGTTGGCGTTGGCGGCGTGGCAGGCCGGCAAGCTGCGCGGGCTGGAACGCCATCACGGCAGCAAAACCAGCGACATGTTCCATGCCTGGGCCGACACCTGGCTGGCGCCGGCCTTCGCGCAATGGAATATCGAAGGCGTGCTGGCGTCGATCGCGTGCCCGCTGCTGGCGCTGCAGGGCGAGGGCGACCAGTACGGCACGGCGGCGCAACTGGCGTCCATCGCGGCCCGCGCGCCCCACGCACGCACCACCATGCTGTCCGGTTGCGGCCACACGCCGCACCTGGAAAACCCGGACGCCACACTGGCTGCGATGGCGGCGTTGATCGCTCAGGTGGCCGCTCCGCCGTGAATTCGATGGCGCCTTCACGCGCCTGCCTAGCCGCCTTTCGCCGCAATGGCGCCGGGCAGCATGATATTTCCTTGCCGCATGCTTGATCTGCGCCGGGGTGTACCTGTCGCGCCGCGCCTACCCTTGCGGCAAGGGAGGTGCGCCATGGTCCTGTATTCACTGCTGCTGTTCCTGTCGGCCGGCATGGCGGGCGCCTTGCTGGCCTTTCCGGCCGCGCGTGACGTGCTGTCGCAGGCGGCACGTGCGCTGGGTACGCGCCGCCATGCGCGCCGCGCGGCGCTGGCACTGGCGGCGTTTGTGCTGCTGGGCGCGTTGCCGTTGGCGGTCTTGCTGGGGTCCGGTAGCAACGATCCCGCGCCGGACGCGGGGCGCGCGCCGGTGCGCCGCCCGGTCAATCGGCAAGTGGCGCAATTGCTGGAAGGCGAACACCTGACGCCGCCGCTGCCGCTGCCACCGCTGGCCTTTACCACGGCCGACGTCACGCTGGTGCGGCCGATGCTGGGCGGGGCCAGCCGCGACTGGGGGCAACTGGACGACACGTTCAGCCAGCGCCTGCTGCGGGTGTTTCAAGTCATGCGCGAACAGCATGGCTACGATATGGCGCTGCTGGAAGGCTACCGTTCGCCGCAGCGCCAGGACCAGTTGGCGGCGGCCGGGCCGCATGTCACCAGCGCCCGTGCCTACCAGAGCCAGCACCAGTTCGGTCAGGCCGCCGATTGCGCCTTTGTCCGCGACGGTAAGTTAGTGATTTCCGAGCGCGACCCGTGGGCCATGCGCGGCTACCGCCTGTATGGCGAAACCGCCGAGGCGATGGGGCTGACATGGGGCGGACGGTGGACCATGATGGATTTCGGTCATGTTGAAATGCGTTCCTCTGGGAATTAATTGCGTTGACGCAAGCGGTGCAAACGTAACAGCTGGCAACATTGGACCCTCGCCGGTACGGCGCTTCCCTGCGGGCTTGCCATGTTGCGACGACTGTGGAACTTCCTGGCGGACAGCCGCCACCTCGCCATCCTGTGTTTTGCCGCGCTGGCCGCCGTGGCGGTGTTCGGCGCGGACTCTCTGCATGCCGCCGCGTTCTGGTGCATCGCGCTGGTCGTGCCGGCGCTGTTGCTATGGGGCGTCTGGCGCGGCGTGGGCTGGCTGCGGCGACGGCGCAACGCCGGGCTACCCGATCAGGCGGCCACGGCCGGTGCTGTTGCGAACCCGCCTGCAGGCGGCGCCGACGCGGGCGCGCCCGGACCGGCATCGCCATCCGACAGCGTGGCCGTGCAAGCGCTGCGCAACAGCATGCAGGACGCCGTCGCCATGTTGCGCGGGTCGCGCATGGGCAAGCTGGCCGGCGCCCGCGCGCTGTATGAATTGCCGTGGTGCCTGGTCATCGGCAGTCCGGGCGCGGGCAAGAGCTGCGCGATCCGCCACTCGGGCCTGCCATTCCCCTATGAAGCCGGGCACATGGCGCCGGCGCCGGGCGGCACCACGCAACTCGACTGGTACTTTGCCCGCGAAGGCATCCTGCTCGACACGGCGGGGCGCTACGCGATGGACGATGGCAGCCGTGACGAATGGCGCGCCTTGCTCGATTTGCTGAAGAAGCACCGCGCCCGCGCCCCCGTCAATGGCGTGGTGGTGACGGTCAGCGTCGATGTCTTGCGCGGCGATCCGGAGACGGCGCTGCAACTGGCGCGCTGCCTGCGCCTGCGCATGCAGGACATGGTCGAGCGGCTGGAAGTGTTCACCCCGGTGTATGTGCTGTTCACCAAGGCCGACCATATTGCCGGGTTCAGCGAATTCTTTGCGCAAGCCGACCATGGCGAGCGTGAGCGGGCCTGGGGCGCCACCATGCCCTATAAACGCCGCGCCGCCGTGCGCGAGGTGCTGGCGTTTTTCGACCATGCCTATGACGGCCTGGTGGAAGGCATCAAGGAGCTGGGCGTGGCGATCCTGGCACAGCCGCGCAGCGGCGCGCCGGAACCGGGCGTGCTGGCGTTTCCGCTGGAGTTCACCGCGCTGCGGGCCACGGCCCGGGCTTTTATCGCCGCCCTGTTTGAAGAAAACCCGTTCCAGGACGGCCTGGTGTTCCGTGGCTTTTATTTTTCCAGCGCGCTGCGCGACGGCGTGCCGGCCAGCGCCCAGTCGCGCCGGATTGCCGAACGTTTTGCGCTGGCATGGCAGGAACCGCCGCCGGGCCCGCAGGCGCTGCCCGATGGCGAGGCCGGGGCGAAGCGCGGTTACTTCCTGCTGCAATTGTTCCGCGACGTGATCTTTGCCGACCGCGCGCTGGTCACGCATTATGCGAGCCGCAACGCCATGCGGCTGCGCTATGCCGCCTTTGCCGTGGCCCTGCTGGCGCTGGGCGCGCTGCTGGCCGGCTGGACCTGGTCGTACCAGGCCAACCTGCGCCTGGTTGCGCTGGTGCAGGCCGACCTGGAGCAGGCGCAGCGCCTGCAGGCGGGCCGCCACGACTTGCAGTCGCGCCTGGAAGCGCTGGAATTGCTGGAAAACCGCATCACCCAACTGGAACGCTTGCGCCGCGAACGGCCATGGGAAACCGGCCTGGGGCTGTACCAGGGCGATGCGCTGGAACGCAAGCTGCGGGGCGAGTATTTCAATGGCGCGCGCGATGTGATGCTGTTGCCGGTGGCGGTCAGCCTGGAAGCGCAACTGGCCGCGCTGGGGACTGAGGATAACAGCATGGCCGGTAACAGCGCCGATGACGGCTATAACGCGCTCAAAACCTACCTGATGCTGGCCGAACCGGCCCGGGTTGAAAGCGCGCACCTGAACGACCAGCTGGCGCGGCACTGGCGCAGCTGGCTGGAGTCGCGCCAGGGCGCCATGCCGCGCGAACACATGATCCGCAGCGCGGAGCGCCTGCTGGCCTTTTATACGGCGCACGCCGACGATCCGGCCTGGCCGCGCATCGCGCCCCGGCTGGCGCTGGTGGAGCAAGCCCGCCTGGCGTTGCGCGGTGCGGTGCGCGGCATGCCGGCGCGCGAGCGCGTGTACGCGGCGATCCGGGCCCGCGCCGGGACCCGCTATCCCGCCGTGACGGTGGCGCATATCGTGGGCGCCGACGACCAGGCGCTGCTGGCCGGCAGCCATGCGGTGCCCGGCGCCTATACGCGCGACGCGTGGCGCCAGTATGTCGATGCGGCGATCCGCGATGCGGCCAACGGCGAACTGCAAAGCCGCGACTGGGTGCTGAAAGCCGACAGCCGCGATGACCTGAGCCAGGAAGGCAGCCCGGAGCAGGTCCGCAAGGCGCTGGTGGAACGCTACCAGGCCGACTACATCGAGCATTGGCGCAAGTTCCTGCAAGGCGTGTCGGTGGCGGAGCTGCAGGGCGTGGCCGGGGCGGCGGCGGCCATGCAGCGGCTCGGTGATCCGCAACTGTCGCCGCTGCTGAAGGTGTTGTCCATGGCGCACCAGCAGACGGCATGGGATGCGCCGGCGCGGGCCAGCGGCGATGGTGGCTGGGGCGCCTGGCTGGCAGGAGAGGCGCGCCGCCGCGCGGCCGCCTTGAGCGGGTCGCCGCCATTGCCATCCGCGTCGTCGCCGGGCGTCACCGGCGCTGACGTGGACGGCGCCGTGGCGCCGGGTGTGATTGCGCGGGAACTGTCGCTGCTGGCGCGCCAGTTTAATGCGCAAGGCGATGGCGCGCCGCCGGTGCAAGGCTATATGGCGGCCTTGTCCAAGCTGCGCGCGCGCCTGATCCTGATGAAAAATCAGGGCGACGCCGGACCCGCCGCGCACCTGCTGATGCGCCAGACGCTCGAGGGCAGTGGTTCCGAGCTGGCCGACGCGCTGCGCCATATCGATGAACAAATGCTGGCGGGCGCCTCACCGGCGCAGCAGCAACTGTTGCGGCCCTTGCTGGTGCGTCCGCTGATGCAGGTGTTTGCCGCGCTGGTCGGCCCGGCGGAAGCGGAAATCAACCAGACCTGGCAAGTGCAGGTGGCGCAACCGTTCAACCGTTCGCTGGCCGGCAAATATCCGTTTGCGCCGGCGGCGCGGGTGGAAGCGGCCAGCGCTGAGATCGCGGAATTCTTCGGGCCGTCCGGCGTCATCGCGAAATTTGTCACGGCCACCATCGGCCCGCTGGCGGTGCGTCGCGGCGACGTGCTGGCGCCCCGCACCTGGGCCGACATGGGCATCACGCTGACACCACAGGCGGTGGCGCAGTTGCCGGCGTGGATCGCGCCGCCCGGCGCGGGCGGCATGGGGCAGGGCGCGGCGCAGACGGTGTTCCAATTGATGCCGCTGGCGGCCCCCGATGCGCTTGAATACACGGTGGAAATCGATGGCCAGCAACTGCGCCACAAGATGCCGGCGCTGCCCTCGTCCGCCTCCGCGTCCGTGTCGGCATCCACGGCCACGGCGATGGCGCCGCCGCAGTGGCATGGCATGGTGCATCCGGGCCCCGGCGGCGGTGTGCCGGGCGCGCGCATCACGGCGCTGGCGAAGGATGGGCGCGCCGTCGAGCTGTTCAACGAGGCTGGCCAGTTCGGTTTGAAGCGCATGATCGATGCCGCACAGCGTCAGCGCAAGGACGGCGGCGTGCATACGCTGCAGTGGAGCGCCGGCGGTGTGACCGTGGCGCTCGATTTGAAGGTGGTCAGTAGTCCGGAAGCGGGCGCCGACGCCAACCGGCAGGGTTTTTATGGATTGAAGTTGCCGCAGCAGGTGGTGGGACGCGAGCCGGATGCAGCGGTTGCGGTGACGGTGGCACCGGCGATTAAACCATGATCAACAAGGGGGAAGCATGAAGCGCAACCTAGTGTGGCCGGTGGTGTTATGTGCAACGGTGATGGGGACGGCAGATGGCCAGGTGGCCGTGTCCGGCACCGTGCCCGATGACGCCACCCGCAGCGCCATCGTACAGCGCTTGCGCGCGCTGTACGGGGCGGACGCGGTCACGGACCGGCTGGTGGTGGCGCCGGTGCTGGCGCCGCCCGGCTGGTCGGCGCAAGTGCAGCGGCTGCTGGGCCCAGGCTTGCAGACGGTCGGCAAGGGCGAGTTGAAGGTCGAAGGGGCCACTGTGGCGGTGCGCGGCGAAGTGGCGTCCGACACGGCGCGCGCGCAGGCCGGCAAGGACCTGGCCGCCGCGATGACGCCCGGTTTTACTTTGCACACCGCCTTGCGGGTGGCGCCGGGCCAGAAACTGCTCGATGCCGTGCTGGCCCAGCGCATCATTGAATTCGATAGCGGGCGGGCCACATTGCGGCCGTCGGGCATGGCGATCCTCGACGAGATGGCGGCCGTGATCTTGCAATTGAAGGGCGCCCGGATCGAGGTCTCGGGCCATACCGACAACGTCGGACAGCGCGCCGCCAATGTTGCGCTCAGCGAGGCGCGCGCGCAGGCGGTGCGGGCCTACCTGGCGCAAAAGGGCGTGGCGCCGGAGTCGGTGGCGGTGTCGGGGCTGGGGCCGGACCGGCCGGTGGCCGACAACGCCACGGCGGACGGGCGGGCCCGCAACCGGAGGATCGAATTCAAGGTCGCGGGGTGAGTGGCATGGCTACGGTAGCGTGATGGTAATGCTGGCTGGTTGCGGCGGCAATTGCACCACGTTGGCATACGGCGCCATGCGCTGCCGGCTTTCGCGCGCCAGCGACTGTTGCATGGCGCCATAGGCGCCGGCCGCCGTCACCACCAGCAGCAACGCCAGTACCCAGGCCGGCACGTCACGGCGCAACTGGTGAACCACCTGGTCGGGGCGCGGCGCTTGCGGCGCGAAGCCGCGGCCACGGCCTTTGATGTGGGCGATTTCATCGCCGAGGCGTGCCGTCACCCACGACAGGCGGTCGCGCTCATCCATCGCATAGCGGCCCTTGAAGCCCATCAGCAGGCACATATGGAACACTTGCAGCGCCTGCAGTCGCACCGCGCCTTTGCCGCGCAGCGCTTCGAGCCGTTCGAAAAAATGCTTGCCGGCCAACTGGTCGCCAAACACCGTCAATTGCAGCGGCGTGCGTTCCCACGCGCCGCGCAGGTTGAATTCGGAGGACAGCACGATTTCATCGAGCGCCGCGCAATACGCGTACTTGGCGGCGTCGATATCGTCACCGTGGGCATGCAGGCTGCGCGCTTCCCGTTCGAATTCGTCCAGCATGCGCACGATGCGCCGCTGGAAGTCTTCCAGCGTGCCCGGTGCATGGCGCTGCTTCAGCAAGTGCAGCAAATAAAACCCTTCATGCAGCAAATCCGCCAGTGACAGCAGGCGCGCCTCCCGCTGTGCGCTGCGCCGTTCGATCCGTGTGCTCATGGTGGTCTCCGTAGTGCGTGAAGCCCCATTACAGCGGCGCGCCCGCAGTGCGGACTTGCGGTCGCGCAACAGCGCTAGTCCATTGTAAAGAGCATGCCGTTGAGAAATTGCGCAATCGCAATTGTTTCCCTGTGACACGCCTGCATGATGAGTTCCACCCCGTGAAAGGAGCCAACATGAGCACCAAACCGATGATCGCCGGACTGGCCGGTGGCGTGTGCGCGCTGTTGCTGTCGGCCTGTGCCGCCGACGATCCCGTCGTGCACACGCCGCCCCCGTCGCCGTCGCTGGAAGCCCTACACGCCGACGCGCAGCGCGCCGCCGCCGCCGGCCACGGCGAGCAGGCGCTGGCCATCTGGAAAAACGCCGCCGCCGCTTATCCCGCCGACAAGGCGCCCTGGCTGGCCATGGCGCAGTTCCGCTATGAGCGCAGTCAGTATGTCGAGGCGATCGGCTACGCGCAGGAAGCCTTGCGGCGCGATCCGCAAGACGGCCAGGCGGGCCGCCTGCTGGCCGCCAGCGGCTTGCGGCTGTCGGTGGCGGCGTATGCCGATTTGCAGGCACAAAACAGCTTGCAGGGCGCCACCCGCAGCGAAGCGCAAGACCTGGCCCGCCAGTTGCGTGCCAGCGTCGGCGAGGACACGCCGCCGCCGGTGGTGGCGGTGAAACGGGCGCTCCCGGCGAAACGCGCCGCGCCCGCAAAGCCGGCGGTGCAATCCGGCCCCTCCGATCCGTTTGGCACCCTCAAGTAACCCGGCAGCGCAACCAGGAGAACCATGATGAGCAACAGCGACAGTATCCAGAAGCGTCTCGGCAAGGTGCGCGCGCCGCGCGTGCAAATGAGCTATGACGTCGAAATCGGCGATGCGATGGAAAGCAAGGAATTGCCGTTCGTGGTCGGCGTGATCGGCGACTTTGGCGGCAACCCGGCGCAACCGGCCAAGCGGCTCAAGGAACGCCGTTTTATCGGCGTCGATGCCGATAATTTTGACGAAGTGCTGGCCGGTGTCGCGCCGCAAGTGTGCTTTGCGGCGCCGAACCGGCTGGGCGGCGAAGGCGCGATTCCGGTCGAACTGGCGTTCCACGCGATGAGCGACTTCCGTCCGGAAGCCGTGGTGCGGCAAGTGGCGCCGCTGCGGCAATTGCTGGAAGCGCGCGGCAAGTTGGCCGACTTGCGCAACAAGCTGGCCGGCAACGACAAGCTGGAAGACTTGCTGGCGCAGGTGCTGGCCGATACCGAACACCTGCGCCAGCAGTTGGGCGAGGGCCCAGGCGAGCGCCAGGACGCGCCTGCCCTTGACAGCAAGGAGGCGTGACATGTCGGCCCAATTACAGGCGCTCGATGCGCCACTGGATACCCAGAAAACGCTGAAAACGCTGGAGTCGCCCGAGTCGCCTGCTTCTCTGGAAGCACCGGCGCAACAGGGCGGATTGCTGGACCGCATCGTCGAGGAAAGCCGCGTCGCCAAATCGCCGCAGGAACATCAACGGGCACGCGATCTGATTGCCGAATTGGTGCAGCAGGTGCTGGCGGGCACCGTCACCGTCTCGCCCAACCTGTGTGCCACCATCGATGCGCGGGTGGCGCAACTGGACCGGCTGATTTCAGCGCAGCTGTCGGCCATCATGCATGCGCCGGCATTCCAGAAACTGGAGCAGAGCTGGACCGGCCTGCATTACCTGGTGCGCCATTCGGCCAGCGGTGAAAACGTGCGCATCCGCATGCTCAACGCGAACAAGCGGGAACTGGTCAAGGATTTCCAGAGCGCGCTGGAATTCGACCAGAGCGCCATCTTCAAGAAAATCTATGAAGAGGAGTTCGGCACCTTTGGCGGCGCCCCGTATGGCGCGCTGGTGGGGGATTTTGAAATCTCGCGCCAGCCCGAAGACATGTATTTCATCGAGCAGATGTCGCACGTGGCGGCGGCCGCGCACGCGCCCTTTGTGGCGTCGGCCTCGCCCGAACTGTTTGGTCTTGACAGCTATGGCGACCTGGGCAAGCCGCGCGACTTGGCCAAGGTGTTCGATACGGTGGAATACGCCAAGTGGAAGGCGTTCCGCGCCTCGGAAGATGCGCGCTACGTGGGACTTGCCCTGCCGCGCTACCTGGGCCGGTTGCCGTTCAATCCGGTCGACGGCACCACGGTTGAGGGCTTCCACTTTGTCGAGGAAGTCGATGGCAGCGACCATCACAAATACCTGTGGTGCAACGCGGCCTATGCCTTTGGCGCGCGGCTGGCGCAGGCCTTCGACGACTACGGCTGGTGCGCGGCGATCCGGGGCGTCGAAGGGGGCGGTCTGGTCGATGATTTGCCGACCCATACCTTCAAGACCGGCGAAGGCGAGGTGGCGTTGAAATGCCCGACCGAAGTGGCGATCACCGACCGCCGCGAAAAGGAACTCAGCGACCTCGGTTTCATTTCGCTGGTGCACTGCAAGAACACGTCGTATGCGGCCTTCTTTGGCGCGCAATCGGCGCAAAAAGCACGCCGCTACAGCACCGAGGCGGCCAATGCCAACGCGGTGCTGTCGTCGCAGCTGCAATACATCTTTGCCGTGTCGCGCATTGCGCATTACATGAAAGCGATGATGCGCGACAAGGTTGGCAGCTTTGCCGCCGCCTCCAGCGTGGAGGATTTCCTGAACCGCTGGCTGATGCGCTATGTGCTGCTCGACGATAACGCCAGCCAGGAACAGAAGGCCCGCTATCCGCTGCGCGAAGCGTCGGTGCAGGTCAGCGAAGTGCCGGGCCGGCCCGGCGTGTACCGCGCCGTGTCCTTCCTGCG